>JAAYMI010000022.1 GCA_012521465.1 Bacillota bacterium
GGTCCACGGAGCTGCGGCGCCAGCCTGCCACTACGCTGCCGAACAGAGCCGGTACAGCCGAGCAAACCAAGCTGAAGGGGCGGATGCTTCTCCACCATACCATCACAGGGCGCGCCGACATGCCTCAGGCCTCCCAAACCAATACTGGTTTAGTTTTCCCCGCTATGCGGCAGCTAAACCGCGACTGAGGCCCGGATCTTCTACATCTGCGGCTTGGGAAGGCGCACCGTGGCGATTCCTGCCGCCAAAGACATGCCCGCAAGCAGGAGTATTCCCCAGCGCAGGTTGACGAATTCGGCCACATAGCCAAGGATCCAGGGAAAGACCAGGGCGCCAAAGCCTGCAGCAGTTACAAGACCGCCCGAAACCTGCACTCGGGCATAGGGGTTTGCTTGGGTACCATTCAGCATTAGCATGGGGAAGATGGCTGACAAACCAAGTCCAGCTGCGAAGAAGCTGGCCAGAGCGAGCCACGGACTCTGCAAAGCAGCCGTTGCCGCCAGTACTACGGCAGTAGCGGGAAACAGCACGAGCAGGGTGCCCCTGGGCTCAAACAGGCTGCTGAACTTGCCGCAGATGCCTCGCCCGACAGCAAGGCCCAACCACATTAACGAAACGCCAACAGAGGCCGTATCTACTGGCAGCCCAAACTCCGCGGTAAGGTACGTTGTAGTCCAACCCATGAGAGCAACTTCGATCCCGCAGTAGATGGTCATGAGAGCCACCAACAGCCAAAACTGTCCTTCCCTATAGATGTTTGCTGACGCTTTCTCATGAGAAGGCGGGGCCTCGTCCGGTGCATCTCCCCGCAGCAGCGCGCTCTTGGCGAAGGCTACGGCCAAAGGAAGGAAGGGAACGGCGCAAAACCAATAGGCCCACTGCCAGGCTCCCTGCCAGTTGATGGCTTGAGCCCAGACAAAGGGGCTGATGAGTGCCCCAACGCCGAAAGCGAAGTGCAGCCAGTTGAGGGCGGCGGTGCCCCTTTCACCCGGGATGCCTGCAACAGCCGCGTTGAGGCCAACATCAATAGTGCTGGAGGCATTTCCATTGAGGAATGCTGCGAGGATTACGGCCCACCAGTAAGGCATAAGAGGCAGCCCGAGGTGGGTTGCCGTCATGGCCAGGCTGGCCAAGACCAGCAGCAAGCGGTTTCCCGTAACCTTGGCAGCACTTGGATAAAAGGTGGAAGCGACTAAGTATCCGAAAGAATGCAGCATAAAGAGGGACCCGGCGGTGGATAACGGCAGCGAGAACTGCTCAATTAAGAATGGTAGCGCAACACCGTTTACAGTTGCAGATGCTCCTAGAAAGATGAATGCTGCGTACGCTGTGAACTCCATGGAATTGCCTCCTTGTGCTAATCATACCACGAATGGGCAGCTTACGCCAGCACCCCCGCCTTGACTATTTTGTCGTCTCACAGCTATAATAAGGAAGAGATTACTATGCTGGACGCGATGATGGGGAATAGTAATCACGGGTGCTTTGGTAGAGAGAGTCGGCGGGTGGTGCAAGCCGAACCAAAGTCGTGGTGAATGGGCCCTGGAGCAGCGGCTTGAAAGCAGAGTAGGGCCGCCGGTTTCCCCCGATATCGGGAAGCGAGGGGGCTGGGTATCTCCAGCCAACTAGGGTGGCACCGCGATCATTCGTCCCTTGTATGGGACGTTTTTTGTTTGTGGGGAGGGGAAGGATGGGGAGTACCCTCCAGCAGACGTCAACTGAAGGGAGAACGTGGACCATGGAAACACATGAGCGCCTCGACTACGGAACCTTTGCGGCAACACTGGAACGGAGCAAGCAGTTGGAACAGGACATACAGCAGAATCCGGCTAAGCACAAGATGCTCACAGGGGACAGGCCTACAGGCAGACTGCACGTGGGCCATCTCTTCGGGTCACTGCAGAACAGGGTAAGACTGCACAAGCTTGGCGTTCCCACATTCATTGTAATCGCTGATTATCAGGTTCTCACGGACCGGGATACCTACGAGAGTATTGCTGAGAATGTGCTGCAGCTCACAATAGACTACCTCGCGGCCGGGCTCGACCCACATGATGGGAAGACTTTCATATTTCCACACAGTCATGTGCCAGAGCTGAACCAGCTGCTGCTGCCATTCTTGACACTGGTCACCATGGCTGAACTGGATCGGAATCCCACTGTCAAAGAGGAAATCGCAGCTGCTGGCCTGAAGCGCATCAACGCATGTATGTACACATATCCAGTGCATCAGGCTGCTGACATTCTGTTCTGTAAGGGAACAGTTGTTCCCGTAGGAAAGGATCAGCTTCCGCATCTGGAGTTAACCAGGACCATTGCCAGGCGGTTCAACAACCGCTTTGCCAAGAACAAGCCAGTGTTTCCTGAGCCCCAGCCGCTGCTGAGTGAAGCACCGGTCATTCTAGGCTTAGATGGTGCGCAGAAGATGAGTAAGAGTCGAGGGAATGCGATCATGCTCAGTGCGGATGAGGACGAGACTGCACGGCTGATCAAGAAGGCTAAAACGGATTCTGACAGGCACATCACATATGATCCAGACAACCGCCCTGAGGTCTCTAACTTGCTGATGCTGGCTGCGCTATCTACCGGCCGCAGACCGGAGGAGATTGCGGAGGAAATCGGAGACGGCGGAGGCGGCCGCTTGAAGCAGGTCGTGACCGAATCCCTCAATGAGTATCTCCGGCCGCTGCGCCAGCGCCGCAAAGAACTGGAAAAGAATCTCGACTATGTGCGGGATGTGCTCCGCCAGGGTACTGCTGCGGCTCGGGAAGAGGCTATCCAGACCCTGAATGAGGTCCGGGAAGTCATGAACATGACAATTTAACGGTCAACGAGGGGAGGAGCACATGCGGCTCCTTCCCGGATTGACACCCTCAGCCTTGTTTCCTGGATCAAGTTTACATAATATCCCTTATGCGAAGTTAAGTCAGGAGAACGGCACAGACAAAATAAAGCACCCGACACAAACGGGAACGCGATCTGTGTTGGGTGCTAGTGCTAGCCTGAGATTCTTGTTGTCTCTTGGGGATGATCTTAATCCTTAATCCTTGTCCGATCGCTCGATGAACTTGCGATGCTGCAGCCCGATCAGCCGATTAACATCAAGCACAAATGCAATTCCAGCTCCGGGTCTATCGAGATGGGCTGAGTTTACGATAGTATCTAGAATTGTGTCGGTCTGATCATCCTTCGTCAGGATCATGAGGATCTCACGGCTGCTCTCCAGTGTTAACCCAAAGAATGTCTTAGCTTCATGTGCTCCGGTACCGCGGGCCAAGAAAATTGTTCCACCTTGTGCGCCTGCCTTCTTGGCATCCTCCATGACCCGGTCTGCTTCACCACGGGGTAAAATTGCTATGATGCATTCATACTTCACGAGGGTTCACTCCCTTTGCGAAACTGTGTGGCAATCCTACGGTCACTCTCTTATCGGCGGGTTCTGTTACCGCAACGCTACTCCCAATATGAGCAGGCACAGAACTGGACTGATTGCTACCAGAGCGACAAGGCCAAGACCATCGATCAACGGATCACGGCCTCCTATGCCTGAAGCCAGTGCTGTGCCCAGGGCCATCGTAATGGGAACTGTTATCGGCCCTGTGGTAACTGACCCGGAGTCGAAAGCAAGGCTGGAAAGGGTTTGCGAAGCAAATGGCAGTAAAGCCATTGCCAGTAGATAAAGCGGTATGATTACGCGGGCAAACGACCATCCCATAATAACTTTCAGCATCCCTATCACAAGCCCGAGTCCGACGCCAACCGCCACGATCTGGACAACCAGCGTTTTTGTCATCTGGCCGGCGGAAAGCTCTTCGACCTGAGTGCCGAGTGCCTGCAGCGAAGGTTCAGCAAGTGTCATGCCGTATCCAAGCACAAAACTGAAGGCTAAAATCAGCCACGCGCTGCCCGATGCTGTGAGGTTTTCTCCCACAATTGTACCTAAAGGCAAGAGCCCCCTATTTAGTCCTTGAATGAAGATAGTAAGCCCCACAATGGTAAGGACAAGTCCGGAAAACAGCTCCCTAGGGTTTGTCAAGGGTTTTTTCAAAACAAGGGCATTGAAGGCGAGCAAAAAAATAACCACTGGAAGCACGCTGATTAGCGTTTCTTTAAGCGGTGCCCAAATGGCCATTAACGTTTCACTCCCTCTGGATCGTTTTTTCTGTCTTTCGTCTGATTGATGCCTCCCGGCCACTCAGAACAACCCTCCTCTTTTTTAGGATGGTGAATCTCTTAACATCTTCGACTCTCGCCTATGGCAACCCTCTCAAAATCAGACAATTAACCTATATTAGCCATTAGTAATATGGTCATTGGTAAGGATTCTGCACGACGGCTGCTTTTGGTGAAGAACCATCCACGATGGGCATCGCAATCACTTGGCCGGGATAGATCACCGCGTCGTTGAGACTGTTGAAGGCTTGGATAGCAAAGGTAACCGCCCGTGGATCTAGATTGGGATAGTACTGCCGTGCGAGCGTCCAGAGTGTATCACCAGGCGCAATGACTACTTGCAGACAAGGGTTCACGGCCGGAAACTCCTGTGCCCCGAAAGCTACTCGGCCGGGCTGTGCCGCAGATATGGCGAGTATCAGGATTGATATCCCCAAGACAATCATGAAGACTGCAGCAGTTACACTATCGAGAATACGCTTCGCTTTTAAGTGCCGCCGCACAGTTCATCCCTCCAAACATATGTTCTCTCCGCTTGCTTCTAGCATAATCCAGAACATACGTTTTGTCAATACCGATACCGAACATTAGTTTGACCCTGATGGCCTGCGATGTTATAATAAATAAAACGGACAGTGGTTCTGTCGGCTTCGGAGGGGTAACATGAGCAAACTGACCGATAGACAACAGCTTATCTTGGAGTTCATCCGCAGTGAGGTTGAGCGCAAGGGCTATCCCCCATCGGTGCGAGAAATCGGAGAAGCCGTTGGCCTCCAATCAAGCTCGACGGTGCACGGCCACCTGCAGCGTTTGGAGGAATTAGGTTACATAAGGCGCGATCCGGCCAAACCGCGCGCCATTGAGGTCCTGAACAGCGAGTCCGGCGCCAGTCGCGTGCGAGCGGTGCACGTGCCGGTGGTCGGTCGAGTTACCGCTGGTATGCCCATCCTGGCCGTGGAAAACATCGAAGAATACTACCCAATCCCCAGTGATTTCGTGGAGCATGAAGATGTGTTCCTGCTCCGGGTGCAGGGTGACAGCATGATTGAGGCAGGGATCCTAGACCAAGACTTTGTCTTAGTGGAGAAGCGATCTACTGCCGAGAATGGCGATATCGTGGTGGCCCTGGTGAACGGCAGCGAAGCTACTGTCAAGCGTTTTTTCCACGAAGGTGACCACATCCGGTTACAGCCGGAGAACCAGAACATGACCCCTATTATCACCACTGATGTAGCCATCATTGGTCGGGTAGTGGGTGTATTTCGCCGCCTGCGCTAAGCGAAAAGGAGAGCAATGCCCAATTAGGATCATTGCTCTCCTTTATATTCTGAACGGGGGATCAGCCTTCCATTCTTGACTTTGCTGGCAATAACTTGATAGCGGCGGTCGAATTCAATCTCGGCTTCCAGTGGTCTGTAGCAGCGGGAACCGATGATTGTCTTGCGGATAAAAAACTCTCCCGGCCCTTCTTCCCTATCTAGTCCTTCGCGGCGCTGGATCTCGCTAGTCTTGCGCAGCCTCAGTTTGATGTGTTCCCCGCAGTTCTCGCACTCGAGGTAGATCCATAGAGCCTGCCCGTCATCTGTTGTGAATCCTACCTGCGGTCTCGGGCCAGACTGTGAGCTGCCGCCTTTCAGTCTCTGCAGAAGGTCAGCCAGAAATCCCATACCTCCACCTCCCCCCAACTAGAGTTCATGCTTCTACTTGGGCATCAGTGGGCAGTTCTCCTGCTGAATGTACCTCATTTCTCCCTAGAATAGTGAAGAACGATTCGAGTGCTAGACGCTCTCCAGAAAGAATCGGATCATAACAAACAAGGGGCAGATCAGAGTACCGTTGCTGGGCAGCATGGTATGCTTGATCTACCCCTTTTGTCTGTACCACGTCAATCAGCCAGCTGTATACGCTCCTGCGGGCATTTGCCTGGGCCCGCCAGTATTCTGGATCAGGTGCGTACTGGCTGAGCAGCATGGCGTGGTCGGCCAGGATCGAGAAGCGTTTCAGCCCTTTTAGGGCATCAGCCTGTGCCAATTCAATCATTTTTACCCTCTCCCTGCTCTGCTTTCAGGTAAACAAAGGTGGTCTTGCCCTCCAAGATGACCTCATAGTAATCGTACAGCTCGCCATCTTTTGGAAACGTACCGAGGTAGTGGGCTTCACCAGCGAATGGCGGTACTGTTGGCGGTGTCAGGCTGCCAATCACATTCACCAACTCCTTTCTGCCCTTAGTCCATGGTATTCTGAGCAGCGGTATTCTGTGTTTGTCTTTAGTATTGTGTTAAGGGTTGGTAGATATACTCAATAAAAAAAGCCACGGTGTCGTGGCTTAGTCCTCTCTGGTCGGAACAAACTCCAGTTCAAGATGGGGCTTAAGTTTTGGAATTAGGTGGTGGTAGGTTAGGTCGAAATGTATGGGGGTAATTGAGACATAGCCAGCCTGTACAGCGTAATAATCGACTTCCAAATCGCTTGGCTCGTCCAGTTCCCTTGCGCCTGTCATCCAGTAGTACAGCTTACCTCTAGGATCGCGCCTCGCTTCGACGCGATTGCGGAACTCCTGGTTGCCAAGGCGCGTTACTTTGATTCCTTTCAGCGCTTTGAATTCCACGTCGGGCACGTTGATGTTGAGCAGGCCGTCCGGGGGAACGAGCTGGTCACGCAGCAGGTCCACGTTGGTGCGGAACAGCTCAGATACCACCTCAGCAGCTGTCTTGAGGTACTTGAGCTCCCCGCCCACCTGCGATACGGCTACAGCGGGGATTCCCAGCAGAACCGCTTCGATGGCCGCTGACACTGTACCCGAATAGAGCACGTCTGTGCCCAAGTTTTCACCGATGTTTATTCCAGAAACAACCATATCCGGTTTAAGCCCTAATCCGTGTACCGCCATCTTTACACAATCGGCCGGTGTTCCATCCACCATAAAGCAGCGGTTTTCAAAGCCGGGAATCGCGTCCATTTTTTCCATCCTCAAAGGCCGGTCAACGGTGATGGCGTGACTCATGCCGCTCTGCTCGCGGCTTGGGGCGATCACGGTAATGTCCCCGAACGGCGCGAGGGCCTCAGCGAGGGTGCGAACACCAGGTGCGAATAGCCCGTCATCATTCGTAATAACTAGCTTCATATGCCTGACCATCCCTACTTATAGCTTGCTCGGTGGACGCCCGGCATCCCAACCAGTTCATCGATAAGTTGAACGCGGCGTGTGCGCGCGGCAAGTTCGATCTCTATATCTACCCGGGCTTCTCCCTCAACTTCGGTGGTCAACTGGACATTGTGGACGTTTACATCATGTTTCGCCAAAACCGCAAACACCTTGGCCAGTTGGCCGGGAGTGTCCTGCACAATAATGGTCAAAATCTCGTTCTTGCTCATGAGGTACGACCATTCCAGTTTATTGAGGAGCACGAGTGTTGTAACGACCAATACCGTAGCCACGATAGCCGCAAAATACAGTCCCGCTCCAACAGTCAGCCCGATGCCGGCCACCGTCCACAGGCTGGCAGCGGTAGTCAAGCCGCGGATTGTAGCACCTTCTCGCATAATTGTGCCCGCACCCAAAAATCCTATTCCGCTCACAACTTGCGCCGCAATGCGACCGGGATCGTTGGTGAAGCCTAGGCGCGGGAAGGCGTAGATCGACACAATCATGATTAAGGCAGAACCCATACCCACGAGTATGTGCGTCCGAAAGCCAGCGGGTCGGCCTAGGCTTTCCCGCTCTAGGCCAATAAGCCCGGCCAGCACCAGCGATAGGATTAACCTCAGGGCAACTTCCAGGTGAGTGATGTGCAAACGAGTTAAGCCTCCTCAAGCAGGATTTTGACCTGCTGGTTTACTTCCGCTAGGGCATGCAGGGCATATGCTATCCCAAGCTGCACGTGCTGTCGCGACATGCCTCCCTGTAAGTAGCCAATATATGGCTCCCTGATGGGCGCATCAGCACTCAGCTCAATGGACGAGCCCTGGATAAACGTACCTCCTGCCATGATCACCTGGTCATCGTATCCAGGCATCTCGCTGGGAATGGGCAGATAGTGGGCATCAATAGGTGCCGCCATTTGGATCCCTTTGCAGAAGGCCAGTAGTTCTTGCTTGTTCGCAAAGCGAATGGCCTGCACAATGTCTGTACGCTTCTCATGGGATTGGGGCGATACTGCATAGCCTAAACGGGCAAAAACGTCTGCTGCAAGGAGGGCCCCGTATAGCGCCTCACCAACCACATGCGGAGCCAGAAACAGTCCGTGAAGGAGCTGTCTGGTTAAGCCAAACATGGATCCGATTCGCCCTCCGATATGTGGTGCTGTAAGGATCTCGGCACACAGTTCCACCAACTCCCGCCTGCCCACAATATATCCGCCGCTGATGGCGAGGCTGCCGCCGGGGTTCTTGATAAGGGAGCCGGCAATGAGGTCAGCTCCAACCTCTAGGGGCTCACATAGCTCCACAAACTCTCCGTAGCAGTTATCAACAAAGAAGATGCAGTTTGGAGCCTTTTGCTTAACTACTCTCACTGCCTCGCGGATTTGCGCGATTGTGATGGGCGGCCGCCAGCTGTATCCTCGGGAGCGCTGCAGAGCCACCATAGTGGTGGACTCCGACACAGCCTCGGCGATTGCTTCATAGTCAAGCGCCCCTTCCGGTGTAAGCGGCACTTCTCGGTACTTCACACCACGGGCAGTGAGACTCCGCCGCGAGGTGCCCCGCACCCCGATGACCATCTGCAGTGTATCGTATGGTGCTCCACTGATGGACACCAGCTCTTCTCCGGGTTCCAGGAGCGCAAGGCAAACAGAAATAGCATGCGTCCCCGAGGCGATCTGCGGCCTGACGAGGGCGGCCTCACCTCTAAACACGTTGGCATAGACAGCCTCGACTGCCTGTCGGCCTAGGTCATGGTAGGCGTACCCCGTTGAATCACCGAAGCAGTCGCTGCTCACTCGTTCCTCATGAAAAGCTTTAAGGACCTTTTCCTGGTTAAGCAGAGTTATTTCCTCGATCTCGCGGTAAGCCTCGGCAATCCTCTGCCGGGCTTCCTCAATTATCCTCATCATCATCAGCCGATTCAGTCTGAACTGGGGTGCCGAATGCTGCCTTAGCCTGCGTACGCTTGCCAGGTATCTGATTCAGCAAGCTGTCACGCAGCGGTTTTTCCGAATGGATATTCAAGCGGAACTTGCTGCCGGCCGCGGCCATCTCCAGTTCTCCGGATATGCCGTGTTTGGACCAGAGTTTTTTGGCTGTCTTCAGCATTTGTTCCTCTGTTTCAAATTCAAATCCAACTGATTGCACTGATGCTCTCCTCCTGTCCTATATCCTATTTTAAATTCGCCGCAATGCCCGCAAATTCCTTCCCCAAGGGGATTTGTGACATTGTGCACATGGTCACCAAAAGCTGGTGCAGCGTGAGAAATCTGTCTGAATATCCTGATCCACCACAGTGATGAGTTCTTGGACGCTGACGTTCGGCTTGCTCATCAGGCGCACTGCTTGCAGACGGATCGTTTTTTCTACGATATTGCGGATGGTACGGGCGTTACCAAAGCTGATGGGGTCACGGGACCGCATGCGGCGAATTAAGTCAGCCAGTTTACGGCGGGCTGTCTTGGTTAGGGTGTACTCTCTTTGGGTAAACATCGCCTCGGCAATCTTGAAAAGCTCCAGATCTGTATAGTCAGGGAACTCAATCATGAGGGGAAAGCGGGAGTGGAGTCCGGGGTTTGTCCGCAAGAAGGCGCGCATCGGTTCGGGATAGCCAGCCAGTACCACTACAAACTCTCCTCGGTGGTCTTCCATGGCCTTAACGAGGGTATCAATGGCTTCTTTGCCGAAATCTCGTTCGCCGCCGCGAGCTAAAGAGTAGGCTTCGTCCACAAACAAAAGGCCCCCCATGGCCTTTTTTATGACTTCTCTTGTGCGGTGAGCTGTCTGGCCGATGTACTCAGCCACCAGGTCCGCTCTTTCAACTTCTACAGTATGCCCCTTCTCCAAGACACCCATCTCGGCTAGCATTTTGCTCAGCAGTCGCGCCACTGTTGTCTTTCCGGTGCCGGGGTTGCCGATGAAAATCGTATGCAGCACAATCGGCTGTGATGCGAGCTGCAGCGCGGAGCGTTTCTTCTGAATCTGGGCAAAGGCTTGGATCTCCCGGATGGTAGCTTTAACTGACTGCAGTCCGACGAGGCCGTCCAGTTCGCGCTGCAGGGCTTGGAGGCGCTCGGTGGACGCTGCTGCATCAGGACTAGGCCGGTTTTTCGGCACGGTGTTCGGCGCGCTGCGGCTTTCTGGGCGGGCTACACGGCGATTTGTCAGCACCACAGGGAACACCACCTTTACCAACTATATATACGCCGAACGGCACCAGAGAGTGATTCCATTCCGGAAGCTAGCTCTCGAGAACCTCATGCCACAGTGCCACAACGGCGCTGTGAACTTCCTCTTCGGCCTGATAGGTCAGGTTAAACCATTTGATACGCTTGTCCCGGCGAAACCACGACAGCTGGCGTTTCGCGTAGCGCCGCGTATCTCGCTTGAGCCGTTCCACAGCCTCGGCCAAGCTCATCTCACCTTCTAGAGCCCAGATGATCTCCTTATAGCCTAAGGCTTGGAGCGAGGTGAGTTGGGAACGGTTTTCTTGGGCGCGTTCGAGAAACCGTTCCTTAAGCTCCTTAACCTCCTCAACCAAGCCGTCCTGCAGCATCTGGTCTACTCGGGCATCAATGCGCTGGTAGAGGTCGCGCCGTTCTCGGGTAAGGCCAACATATAGAAGCTTGTACGGTCGCACGGTGCTTTTAGCTTTCTTCTGCAACGTGCTGATGGGGCTGCCGGTGCGGTAGTACACCTCTAGAGCCCTGATCACCCGACGCAGGTCATTGGGGTGCAGTCGGGCGGCGGTAGTCGGGTCAACCTGGGCGAGCTCAGCGTGGAGTAAAGACGGGTCGTTTTGACCTCGCGTTTCCAGTTGCCGCCGAAGCTCAGGGTCGGCGCTAGTATCGGGAAAGAGAAAACCGTCCAGCAGCGCGTTTACATAGAGGCCAGTTCCTCCTGCCACGATGGCCGTTTTTCCCCGCTGTGTGATGCTTTCGATGGCCTGCTCCGCCAGGGTTACCCAGTCCTGCACATTAAACGCTTCTGCTGGGCTGACAATATCCAAAAGGTGGTGGGGCACGTGAGCCTGTTCCGCTTGAGAGGGCTTAGCGGTACCAATGTCCATGCCTTGGTAGATCTGCATTGAATCAGCGGAGACGATTTCTCCATCGAGCGTTTCCGCTAGGCGCAGCGCTAGGGCTGTCTTCCCCACCGCTGTAGGCCCGACTATCACGAGTAGGGGTATCTTCTCGGCATTAGCCATGTTACACCCTCCCAAATCTCCGCAGAAGCTCGGCCTGCTCGAGGCGGATGATGATCGGCCGCCCGTGGGGACAGGTGAAGGGGTTTTCCGTATTGGCGAGTTCCGCAACGAGCTTCTGCATTGCTTTCATGTCCAGGTAGTCACCAGCCTTCACTGCCGCTTTGCAAGCTAGGGTTACGGCCGCTTCTTCACGGAACTGCCCAGATGTGCTGGCCTTTTGGGCGATCTCCAAGACGGCATCTTTCCAACCGCCCTCCTGGCTGAGAAACGTTGGAACACCACGGATGATGTAAGTGCTGCCTCCAAACGGCTCGAGTTCAATGCCCAGTTTGCTGATGGCTTGACTATACTCCTGGACCAGATCATATTCGGCAGGACTGAACTCCAACACTTCCGGGAGGATCTGCTGCACGTGCAGGGTTTGGGATGCAAAATCTCGCAAGAATCTTTCGTACAGGACGCGTTCATGAACTATGTGTTGGTCGAGGATCCACATCCCCCCTCCCATTACTTCCAGCAGGATGTACATCTGGTGAAGCTGTCCGATAATCCGCCCGTTCACCAGCATGGAACGCACATCATCTGAGTGCTGGTCAGGGGAAGCAGTCTCTACGACAGCCGCTGCATGTTCCCTAACCGCCAACGGCGGCTCAGGCGTTTCTGAGCCGGGGCGGTATTTGCGCAGCACCGCATCAAGCTGCTCCCAGGTTGCCGGCTCCCAGGCTATTTCTTTCTGCTGAGGCCTGGGCGTTATCCTGCGAGGCTGTGCCGGAGCAGTCCTGGGGGGTGCTGCCTGAATCTGCGGAGCAATGTTCTTGGTGAGGATGGCCGAGCGTACCGCATCAAGAACGTCTCGGAACACGGATTGCTCCTCGGCAAAGCGCACTTCGCTCTTGGCCGGATGCACGTTACAGTCCACGAATTTCGGGTCGACGTCCAGCACGACTACAAAAAAGGGATAGGTGCGCGCCGGCAGCAGCCCCTGATAGCCCTTCTCCACCGCCGCCCGCACCGCGGAGTTGTGGATAACGCGTCCGTTCATCACAATCAGCTGGCCGCTGCGGTTACCCATACCCAGCTTAGGCGTTCCAGCATAGCCCTGCACGGTTCCCCAAGCGTAGGACTTGTTGATGGCGAGCAGTTCATCTTTCACCCGTTTGCCGTGGATCAGCAGGAGAGTGTCCTTCAGGTTACCGCTCCCTTGGGTAGTGAGAACTGTCCTGCCGTCGCGAACACAGGTAAAGGCAATATGGGGATGAGCGAGGGCGATGCCTGTTACTACCTCCAAAACCCGGCGGCTTTCGGCGGCCCGCGACTTGAGAAATTTGTATCGTGCCGGAACATTATAGAACAGTTGGCGCACCTCAACGGTGGTGCCTTTAGGCGCACCGCATGGTTCCAGGCTCATCTCTTCCCCTACCACTTCCGCCCTGATTCCAATATCTTGATGGGCGGTGCGGGTTACAAGGGTCAACTTGGACACACTGGCAATGCTTGGCAGCGCCTCACCGCGAAAACCAAGGCTGTGCAAGTTAAACAGGTCTTCTGTCGTCCCAATCTTGCTGGTTGCGTGGGGCTGAAAGGCCAGCGGCACGTCTTCGGGGGCGATGCCCTCGCCATTGTCCTGCACCCGGATGTATTCGATGCCGCCACTTGTGATCTCGACCTCGACGCGGCTTGCCTGTGCGTCAATCGCGTTCTCGAGGAGCTCTTTAACTACCGAAGCAGGTCGTTCTATCACTTCCCCAGCCGCGATCTTGTGGGCAACTTCGTCTGGAAGCAGTTTAATTCTGCCCATCACTTTGCCTCCTTAATATCCTGCTGCCACTTCGCCAAAAGCTGCAGTGCTTCCAAGGGAGTTAGGCGGTTGATGTCCAGAGTCTTCAACTGTTCCACGACGGGATGCTCTGCAACAGGCTCGTTTTCATCATCAAAGGCGGTCGCATCATACTGGAGGCTGGCAAACAGATCCAGCTGCAGCGGCTTGCTGCGTTCAGCCTCCAGTTCTTGAAGTAGGGAAAGGGCACGCTTCAGAACCGGCCTCGGGATGCCGGCCATGCGGGCAACGTTGACCCCATAGCTCTTGTCAGTACTCCCGCGGGATACTTGATGGAGGAAATAGACCGTACCCTGCTTTTCTTGGACTTCGACTCGGTAGGCTGCCAGCTTAGGCAGGCTCTGTTCCAGCTTGGTCAGCTCATGGAAATGGGTCGAAAACAGCGTGCGGGCTCCAATGCGGTCGTGGATATGTTCGATCACGGCCTGGGCAATGGCCATGCCGTCAAAGGTGCTGGTCCCTCGACCTAGTTCATCGAGGATAATCAAGGATCTTTCCGTGGCATTGAGAAGCATGTAAGCCGTTTCGGCACACTCCACCATAAATGTGCTTTGACCAGTGCTGAGGTCATCGGCTGCCCCGATGCGGGTAAAGATCCGATCTACTAGGCCTATGCGGGCAGCTTGGGCAGGGACAAAGCTGCCCACCTGGGCTAAGATCACAATAAGGGCGGTCTGTCTTAGGTAGGTGCTCTTGCCCGCCATATTTGGCCCTGTTAGCAGAATAATCCGTTCTGCATCGGTCAAAGCCAGATCGTTGGGCACAAAGCCGTTCTGCAGTGTTTCCAGGACGGGATGCCGGCCTTGAACAATCTCCAGGGTTGTATCGGTTGTAATCACGGGACGGACGTAATTGTGGCGCACCGCCGCTTCAGCCAGACTCTGGAGCATATCAAGGAAAGCCAAAGCCGCAGCGTTGGCCTGGATTTGACCCATGTGCTCCTTGGCTTGATCTCTGACTTGGCAGAAGAGCGCATACTCCATTTCCACGCTGCGCTCATCCGCACCCAGAATAAGGGACTCTTTTTCCTTTAGTTCGGGGGTGATGAAACGTTCGGCATTGCTTAGGGTTTGCTTACGCTGGTAGTCTTCAGGAACAAGGTCGAGATTGGGATTAGTTACTTCGATGTAATAACCGAACACCTTGTTAAAGCCAACCTTTAGGGACTTGATACCCGTGCGCTTGCGTTCTTGAGCTTCAAGGTTCTTGATCCAAGTCTTTCCATCTCTGCTGGCTGCCCGCAGTTCATCGAGTTCCGGGCTGAAACCAGTCTTGACCAAGCCCCCGTCTCGGACTGAAATGGGAGGGTTGTCCACAATCGCCCGGTCAATCAGGGCAGCCAAATCTGGCAGAGGGTCCAGCTGCTCCCCGATTTTCCTGAGGAGCTCCACTGTCTGTCCAGCAAGGAGTTCCTTCACTCGGGGAACAACTTGGAGCGAGCTGCACAGTGCTCTCAGGTCCCTGGCATTGCCTGTTCCCACTGTGAGGCGCCCCATGAGGCGCTCTAGGTCGTACACCTGATCCAGGAGCTCCTGGACTTCCAGGCGCAGGC
This sequence comes from Bacillota bacterium, assembly GCA_012521465.1. Taxonomy (GTDB): domain Bacteria; phylum Bacillota; class Limnochordia; order Darwinibacteriales; family Darwinibacteriaceae; genus 1109. Next base: position 14,914 of record JAAYMI010000022.1, read on the forward strand.
TGGCGTTCTCTACCAGGCAGGCAACCGCATCCTGTCGCTGGGTGATCTCCTCCGGGCTCACCAAAGGCTGCTCCAGGTTCCACCTGAGCATTCTGCCTCCCATACTCGTACGGGTTTGGTCGATCACACCCAGGAGAGAACCAGCCTTGCGGCCGTCCCGGATCGTGCGGGTTAGTTCCAAGTTCTGCCGGCTGTGGGCATCAATCTGCAGGAACTGCTCGAGAGTATAGGTCTGGACTTTCAGGATATGCTCCAAGATCCCTTTTTGGGTTTGTTGTGCATAGGCGAGAGCCATCCCTGCTGCGAGGGTCTTAGCTGGTGTATTCAGCCCAAACGGTTCTAAGGTTGCCACCTGGAAATGGCGGCGCAGCGCCTCAGCTGCATCGTCCACAGGGTTCAGGCGCTGCTCCACTTCCGAGATGGTTATCTGCAGGTGAGCAGCGGCGGCGCGGAGTCGCTCCAGGATAGGTGATGAGGAACCTGCCACCAGTTCTGCGGGACTGAGACGGAGGAGTTCATCTTCCAATTGGGCAAACGAAGCCAGCTCTGTCACGAGAAGCTGACCAGTAGAAACGTCCAAGGAAGCCGCGCCGAAGCTCTCCCCAACCTGCGCTACGGCCGTGAGATACTGTGAGCGCTTATCCTCAAGAGAACCTTCAATAAACGTCCCCGGAGTGACAACGCGCACCACGTCGCGCTTAACCACGCCCTTGGCCTGCTTAGGGTCTTCCAACTGCTCGCAGATGGCAACCCGATACCCCTTGCTCACTAGCTTATCGAGATAGCTGTTCACAGCATGGTACGGCACGCCGCACATGGGAATGCGCCCTGCGTTCCCCGCTTCCCTACTGGTCAGAGCTATTTCCAGCTCTTTGGCAGCAATCTGGGCGTCCTCACCGAACATCTCGTAGAAATCCCCTAAGCGGAAAAACAGCAGCGCGTCTTGGTACTGCTTTTTTATCTCAGTATACTGTTTCATCATTGGTGTTTGGGTCACAGGAACATCAGCCTCCGCGCGACAAGGAGTGTGCAGCTGTCTACACACCCCTTGATTCCTTTTCTTAGCTCTAAAATCCTGCTATAGTTCCCAGTAGGGTGTCCGCCGCACGACCTCGTAGATCTGCTCCTCCAGCTGGCGAGAAACCTGGCGGTGAAAGGGTGGCAGGGCCTTAAGATGGGCCGCGTTCACCTGGCATTTTACCACCTGATCAATGCGTTCCACAGTGTCGCTCGGCAGCAAAAAGTGCTTCTGCTGATCTTCGGAGAAAACGACCAAATAGCGCACCATGTATTCTCTGGGCTCCACAATCTGCGCGATGACATTGCCGCAGTACTCCCCGTCGCTGCTGACGATGGGAAGCTGCCAGATGTCCCGGTTGCGTTCTTCCCACAGCGTCCTGCGTTCATCTACCCACATGGGAACGCCTCCTATTTGACGAGCTCCCCCTTTAGACTGAAAGTGGAAGCTTCTACGATCCTCACCTTAGCCAGCTGTCCTATTAGGCTGCTCTCTCCGGCAAAGTGTACCTGTCGATTGGAACGGGTTCTACCCACCAGTCCAGAGCTGGAGATATCTTCCACCAGCACTTCTAGCTCTTGGCCTTGGAGCTTCTGCATGTGCTCAGCACTGATCTGATTCTGGAGGTCAATCAAACGGTAGATCCGCTCTTTCTTCACTTCTTCCGGGACCTGGTCAGCCATCTTGGCAGCAGGGGTGCCTTTGCGCGGTGAATAGATAAAGGTGAACGCCGAGTCAAACCGCACTGCTTCTACCAGGCCTAAAGTATCTGCAAAGTCCTCATCCGTCTCCCCTGGAAAACCAACAATGAGGTCTGTGGTCAGGCTGATATCCGGCACAGCACTGCGTACCTTCTCCACGAGTTGGAGGTAGTATTCCCTCGTATAACCCCTGTTCATACGGCGAAGAATACGATTACTACCGGCCTGTACAGGCAAGTGGAGGTGTTCGCACACTTTCGGAAGCTCGGCCATGGCACGGATTAGGTCTTCACCCATATCACGGGGATGGCTCGTTGTGAAGCGGATGCGCTCCAGTCCATCTATGCTATGCAGTTCCCGGAGGAGAGTGCTGAATGTAATGCCTGCGCCAAGGTCCTTCCCGTAGGCGTTAACATTCTGACCCAACAAGGTTACTTCCTTAAACCCTGCTCGGGCTAGCTCCTGCACTTCTTGAACCACCATTTCCGGTAGACGGCTGTGTTCCCTACCGCGCGTGTAAGGAACGATACAGTAACTGCAGAAGTTAGTGCAGCCATAGATCACATTGACAAATGCTTTCACGTTGTGCTTGCGGATGACGGGCAGACCGTCGCGGTGGTCTTCGCCTGGTGATACCTCTGCTTCATCCCACACCTCCACTACCCGCTCCCCACTTTGAGCCCGCTCAAGGAGTTCGGGCAGACGGTGGATGTTATGGGTGCCGAAGATCAGGTCCACATGGGGGAGCTTTTCGAGGATGTTTTCCAATTCATCCCGCTGCTGAGGCATGCAGCCGCAGATGCCGATCACAAGTTCTGGCTTAGCTTCTTTCAGCCTGCGAAAGGCAGCGATGTGACCGTAAACTTTCCGCTCGGGGTTTTCCCTCACCGAACACGTGTTGTATAGGATAAAGTCGGCTTCATGCAGTTCATCAGTGGGTTCATAGCCTAGTGAGGCGAGGATGCCTGCAATCACTTCCGAATCATGTTCATTCATCTGACAGCCCATTGTTTTGAGGTAGTAACGCTTCATCTACTCTCTCCTTGTCTATTCAATCCCCTGAGATGGGAGGAATGCTTGTGCTCATCACCTTTGCCCGCACGGTAATTCTATACGCCTTGGTGGTTACTACCATGAGGGTCATGGGAAAGCGCCAAATCGGGGAGCTGGAACCGTACGAACTGGCTATTACAATCATGATTGCCGAACTGGCAGCTGTTCCCATGCAGGATCGGCAGATCCCGCTGGTGCATGGGTTCATTTCAATTATAACACTTTCCTTTATCCAAGTCTGCCTGTCTACTCTCAGTCTCAAACTCCATTGGGCTAGGCAGATTCTGGACGGCAGTCCCAGCATCATAGTGCGCAGTGGCAGGATCATGGAAGATGAGATGCGCCGGGCGCGGTACAATCTCAACGAGCTCCTAGAGCAGCTCCGCCTCAAAGGTTACGCCAATCTGGCTGATGTAGAAATCGCTGTGCTGGAAACCAGCGGGGAACTAAGCGTGATTCCCACTTCCCAAAGCAGGCCCGTCACTCCAGCGGATCTCGGCCTGGACACACAGCATGAAAGACTGCCCATACCCCTTATAATGGACGGGAGGCTGATGGAAAACAACCTCATCGAAGCGGGGCTGACGAGGGATGCTCTGCAGCAAGAGCTCGCTGCGAACGGTCTGATGAGTCCAAAGGACGTGTTCTTTGCCATGCTGGACAGTGTTGGAAAACTGCATATCCAGCCCCGCTCTGGGGGGAGGAAATGATGCGCTTGCTAGTAGGACTGACGGTGGTGGTCGCTGTGATCATTGGGTTTGGCTGCCTTGTGGACCAGGGGGTGAGCAGTGCAGTAGGCGAAGTCCTGCTGGTTCTCAACCAGGGTGAACATTACATTGATGAAGGTGACTACACTGCCGGGTTGGAGCTTTTTAGGCAGGCAGACCAGCAGTGGAAAGCTGTTCAGGGCACCTGGAATCCGTTTGTGTACAACACTGACCTCGAAGAGGTTGAGGCGGCCCTTGCCCGCCTGATCAGCTATACAGAAACAAACAGCTTCAGCCATGTGAAAGCGGAACTCAGCCATATCCGCACGCGACTGAAGCAGATTCAGATCCAAGAGCGCCTCACTCTAAGGAACATCCTCTAGGAAGGACGATAGCGCCTTTTGAGCTGCTGAACGGTTAGACCCACAAACAGCCCTGTGGGCAGAGCAAAGGCGAGCATGTACGGTAGGTAGAGCGCGATATAGATACTTTCCACCACGAAACTGGCCACCGCGATCTGGGCGAGGTTATGGGTTACCGCACCCAAAAGGCTGATACCTACCACACTGAACGCTTTCGGGAACAGGCAGAAGACTGCGCCCATGAGCAGCGTGCTAATCAAACCGCCGGCAAAACTGAAGTAAAACACAATGGTCATGAAAGTCCCTGAGAGAAGCGATCCCAGGACAGTCCGCAGGACAGTGACAACTACCGCATCTCTTAGGCCGAAGTTTATGATGACATATAAGCTGATGATGTTTGCCAAGCCCAGTTTAGCACCTGGCACTGGGACAGGCATCGGAATGAAGCTTTCGAAAATATGCAGCCCAATGGCTAATCCAGTCATCAAGCCAAGGTATACGACTCGCTGTGATTTCGAGTGGCGCACGACTCAACCTCATTTGCCGATAGAATTGCCGCTACTCCCCAACCAACTTGATTCCGTTGCCGTGAACAACCAGCGAGCCATCGACGAGATATGCCTGAACGTTTAACGCTGGTTCGTCAAAGCGGTAGCGCTGTTGGGCAATGGTGATAGTAACATTGGAATGGACAGTCTGGCACTTAATGCGACCATTGCTGACTATAGTTACGCTGGTGGCTACACCAGTGGGGCCTCCCAACTCCTTCAACGTCACGTTGCCGCTGTTTACCACAATACTTCCACCTCGGAAAGGCCCTCTTTCCATGTGAAAACCCTTGCCTGCAGTTACGGTAGAGTAGTAGGCACCCTGTCCTTCAATTATAACAGATCCGGCGGCTTCGAGGCGACTGTTTTGCAGGTAACGGGCGCGAATATCTGCATCCACGACGGCCTCGATGCTCAAGATGTGTTCCTCTTCTGCCAAGTGTTCCGCAAGGCGCGTAAGCGTTGCTAGTTCGAGGTTGCTCCTTGTTCCCTTGGGGTTTAGGCTCACCATCAGGCTGGCCACTATTTCGTGCAGCTCCGGACGGAGCTGGTGGGATACCTCGCTGTACAAATCACCCAGGGCTGCGACCTCCGCAAGCAGCTTGGGGAACTTTAACTCCAGCAAGTGGTTGAGGAGGAGTGTTTCGGATACATTTTTGCCGTGCCAGGAAACGGCGTGGTACGCTCTTTCCAGCTTCGCAATGTAATCACGGATGTTGTGCAGCATACTTGCCAGCTTCATCTGTACAATACTCAGGCCGCCTGCCTGCAGGTCCGATGAAACCACGTTTTTGTAAACTACGATCGAGCCGCGGCTGCGGATGGTGGCCCCACTGACTAACCCGCCCACATGCACTGTACCAGAATGTGATTCCACCTTGACGTTTTCCAAGACGCTGCCCCGGATAACGATGGCTCCATCGAAACTGATATTGCCAGTGGAAATGTCCGCATCGGAGTTCAGCTCCAGAACCGGCAGCACTTCTAAAGTATTGCCTTTAAGATGCGGCAGGCCAGCCACAGCGGCAATCGCGGAATTTCCATCAGTGCTGAGTTCTACTCCCCGTCCGCATTTGATTGCCTGGTCTTTAGGCTGCGCCACCGGGATCGGCCGCCCGAACACATCAATGCCTGGCTTCCCTGGCACCGGGGGATGCTTGACCGCCAGGACAGTCCCTGCCTCTACGCTGGAGATGCCGTGCACCTCATAGTAATCTATCCGGATGGCTTCAAGATCAATCTCGTTTCGATCTTGAAAAACATACTCGATGGAGGCATTCTGGGGCGGCACCGGAGGCAGTCCCCGCGCTGCCACAATGGAACCTTTCGCCTGTTTGAAGACATCAGGATCCACCTCAGCAAGAACGAGTCCGTAGGCGATACCTTCAGACTGCACTGCTAGTAGTGCATCTTCTGCCGTGAGCGGCTTGGGACGCAGCACGGTTTGCTCTAAGCGCAGCTGGGCAGCATTTGCCGGCACCTGGTCGGCCAAACGGTACTGAACACCGGGCACCAGCTGCCAGTGCAGGTGGGCCGTGAGGCGGTCTTGATCTACTGAGACCTCAATGTGGGTCATGGGCTCCACATCATCAGGCAGAACTATGGAAAGCCCGTCGATACCCTCTGTCAGCTGTACGCTTTTTGCCATGAGGCGGCCTTGATAGTGGACCGTAAGACGGTTGTCAATCATCAGTCTTGGGGGAGAGCCGCCTTCCTCAGGCTGTTCCCAGCCTACGACACCGTCCTTTACCCAAACTTTTCCATCACGGGTCTGCCGGGGAGCTTGTGGTGGTTCCTGGGCCTTGCGGATCAGCCTAACGCGAGCGGCGCCCTTTGCGAGGCCCAAGAATCTCTTTTTCGGCACTTCTAAGACCTCGATCTCTACGTCTTCACGGGCCGCTCCTAGTTCTTGCAGCCCCTTGGCGATTGCCTCTTCAATTGTTGCTGCACTGCCTATCCATTCATTCATGCACGCAGCGACTCCTTTTGTTGCGATTTGGCGTAGATACAGTAGCTCACTCGTTCCAGGCCAAAGGCATCGGGATCCATGATGTGTTCGGCGGAGCCAACGACGAAGAAGCCGCCTGGCCTGAGTGAGCTTACAAAACTGCGGATCAGTCGCTGTTGGGTATCCGCCGTGAAGTATATGAAGACATTTCTGCACAGGATTAAGTCGAAGGGTTTTGGGTAGGGGTCCCGCAGGAGGTCATGGCGGGCGAAACTTACCATCCGGCGGATCCTCGCATCAATGACGTACTGGTGCTCGCTTTCGGAAAAATATCGCTGGAGCATTTCCGGCGGGACATTGCCGACTTCGCTTTCAGTGAACCGCCCTTCTCTAGCCCTCGCTAAGATGGCCTCATCAATATCGGTCGCCAAGAGCTCCCGCGCCCGCAGACCGCGCTCTGTCAGCAGCAGAGCTATTGAATAGATTTCGGCCCCGATTGAACATCCAGCGCTCCAGATGCGGGGCATGTTACCCCCGGTGGTGATGGCGGGAAGGATGTGGTCAGCGATGGCGGCAAAGACACTCTGATCCCGAAAGAACTGGGAAGTATTGATCGTGAGGTACTTGGTGAACTTCGCTCGGTGTTCTGCGTCCATTCGAACGCGCTCAACCAACTCTTCGTAGCTCTTGAGATTGTGTCTGGCCAGCCACTGGTCAATGCGGCGGCGCATTTGCTGTTCTTTATAGGAGTTAAGGTCAATGCCAAGCACCTGCAACAGCCTGCTTTTTAGGAGACCATAATTATCTGGCACGGCTACAACTCCATTCCTACTGTGTTTCTCAGGATGAACCGCGCATCGCTCGAACCAGCTTGACGATGGCATCACCGATGCGGTCCAGAGGCAGGATGTAGTCGGCGTTGCCCTCTTCCGCAACCGCTCTCGGCATGCTGTATATGGTAGAGGTGAGCTGGTCTTGGGCGATGGTTCGCCCACCAGCTGCCTTGATGCGCGCCATTCCGTTAGCCCCGTCACGTCCCATACCCGTGAGAATCACGCCTAGAACTTGCGACCCAAACACTTTGGGCAGTGAGGTCATGGTTACATCAATGGAAGGACGTACAAACTGCACCGGCGGATCCTGGTTCAGGCGGATGCGCTTCTCAGGATCTACGACCATGTGGAACGAGCCTGGAGCCAGCAGCGCAGTGCCGTCTTGGACGAGGTCCCCGTCCTCCGCCTCTTTGACACTCAATCCTCCGAGGCTGTTTAGTCTCTCGGCAAAGCTCTTGGTAAATGGCTGCGGCATATGCTGAATAAGGAGGAAGCCAGCAGGAATATCCCTTGGGATACTGACAATCACCTGTTCAAGGGCCTTTGGGCCTCCGGTGGAGGAACCGATGGCCACTATCGTCTGGGAGGCGCCCTGAGCAGCTGTGCCTAACGTGTGGGGTGTCGGCCTGGCGAGGGCAGGCCTTGGCAGAAGCTTCGCTGGAGGCGGCTGTACTCTCGCACTTGCAGCCGCCTTTACTTTAGCAATCAGATCTTGGGCAATTACATCTATATCGAGAGATATTTCGCCAGACGGTTTAGGCACAAAATCTACCGCGCCCAACGCCAAGGCCTGGAAAGTAATCTCAGAACCCTGTTTGGTCTGGCTGCTGAGCATGATCACTGGCCTGGGATCATCGGCCATGATGCTGCGCAGCGTCTCCAACCCGTTCATAACAGGCATTTCCACGTCCAGGGTAACGACATCTACATCAAGGGAAGACAGCTTCTTCAGAGCATCTGCACCGTTGCGCGCGGTGGCAGCTACCTCTATTTCTGGATCGGCCGACAGGATTTGTCCGATCATCTTGCGCATGAAGGCGCTGTCGTCCACGACTAACACTCGGATGGACATGGGACCACCTCAAATATCGATTGGCTCTTTGCCTATAGCTGTGACTGTGACCCGCCCAGTATCAACAAAAAACCGCATCTTACGGCCATGATGGCCAGCCACATCCTGTCCAACCACTGGTATGTTATGTAGCTTTAAGCTTTCTTGGACTGCTTGGACGTTCTGAAGTCCGATGTTGCCATTCGGTCCCGAGAGGTTGGTGAAAAGATTGGCACCGCCCGCTAGCTTCGCCCACAGCCGGCGCTTTTGAGCTCCTAACTTGACTGCCTCTGCTATTAGGGCGGGGATAGCCGTGTCAGCGAACTTCCCGGGGAGCTCCGCACTGCTATTCTTGCGCGACCGAGGCAAAAAGATATGTCCCATTACTCCAACGCGAGCAGCGCTGTCATAGAGAGCCACTCCAACACATGAGCCGAGTCCAACTGTAGTAAGAACACCATCCCCGACCAACCCCTGAATCTGCCCCATGTTAACGAATACTTCCCGCATCACATTTCCTCCAGACCAAGGACGCGGGTTATTTTCTTGAACTCATCTTCCTCTGGGAGCAGGATAATATTGCCCTCCACCGCGATGCCTTCTGCGGAAAAGTCGGTGCGGATTAGGGTGACTTCATCGTCAATAAGTGCACCTGCGAGCACGCTTTGCCATACCGCACCCGCCATGTCGATGGCAAGTCCTGGAATACTGGGCCTTAGGACGAAGTTTGTAAGGGCAGATAGAGCGTTCAGATAAGAAGTAATCATAATATTGCCTATTTCTGCCAGGGCGGAACGACCCAGTTCATCAAAGATCTCATCGGTACTGTCCTCAGACCCCGTAAGCAGTCTGACGAGAACAGCAGCGCTTTCTACTGGGAGAATAAATGCCATGTGACCGGAAAGGTCTCCGGAAATCTGAATAGATACGCCGGCCACCACCTGGTCAAGTCCGCCGATGAAACTGGCTGCTTCTTCAAAGCGCAGGATGCGTACATCCGGAACCTCGAGGCGGAACAGCTTGCCCTGCAGGATCTCTGACAGAGCGATCGTAGCATGACCAACCCCTATTGTACCTAACTCGCGCAGGAAGTCTACTTTGCGTTCCATCGGGCCCCTCCTTAAGGAGCCGCTTTGCGCAGAGCTTCGATGACCCGATCTGCGTCAAAGGGCTTTACCAGAAAATCCTTCGCTCCAGCATTCAGGGCTTCGATAACCATTGGTTTCTGACCCATGGCGCTGCAGACAATAATCCTCGCGTTGGGGTCGTGCTTCATAATCTCTTTGATGGCGGTGATCCCGTCCATTTTCGGCATGGTGATGTCCATGGTTACCAAGTCAGGACGCAGCTCTAAATACTGGGCAACAGCCTCCTCCCCATCCGCAGCTTCCCCCACCACGACGTAACCATTCTTTTGGATTACATTCTTGAGGGTCATGCGCATAAATGCCGTATCGTCTGTAATGAGTACCGTCTTTGGCATGCGAGTATCATCTCCTATCTTAATAAGGTGCTGTTGTCCAATATTAGGGCCACTTGGCCATTGCCTAAAACGGCAGCTCCCGCTATACCTTTCACCTCGCCGATAAGTTCACCAAGGCTCTTGATCACAATTTCCTGCTGCCCGATTAAGTCTTCCACAATGAAAGCGGCCTTTTGACCTCTGGTCTCCATCACGATCACAGACAAGCTGTCCTCCGAGGTGTCTGTCATGACCGGACTAAATCCGAGGCATTCAGCTAAATCATAGAGAGGTAATACCTCGTTCCGCAGAACGATAACACTATGCTGCTGCACAGTCTTGATCTGGCTGCGGGTGATCTGCAGGTTTTCCCGCACCGCCTGAATTGGGACAGCATACGTTTCTCCGTCAGCTACCACCAGCAGCGCCTTAATGATCGCAAGCGTCAGAGGCAGCTTGATGATGGTGCGCAGGTATCTTTGGGGCACAGACTCAACTTCGATCGTCCCGCTCAATGATTCCACCACAGCCTTGACTGCATCTAGCCCTACGCCGCGTCCAGAAATATCCGTGACTGTTCCGGCGGTGCTGAATCCTGGTTGAAACAGAAGATCAACCGCCTCTTCCAGAGTAAGGCTTGCTTTGTCGCTTGCAATTAGTCCTCGTTCAACAGCTTTGGCCCGGACCTTTTCCACATCGAGCCCACCGCCGTCGTCCTCAACTTCGATCAAGATGTGGCTGCCTTCGTGGCGCGCGCTCAGACGGATGGTCCCCACTTCTGGTTTGCCGCGAGCAATCCTGACCTTGGGCTCCTCAATTCCGTGATCGATAGAATTACGGATAAGGTGAACAAGGGGATCTCCGATCTGGTTGACCAACGAGCGGTCCAGTTCCGTTTCTTCGCCATAGATTTCTAGATTAATTTCTTTCTTACTGGCCCTAGCCAGATCGCGCACCATCCGTGGAAAACGGTGGAAAACGTGGCGAATGGGAACCATGCGCAGATTCATCGCTGCGTGTTGGAGTTCTGTTGTGACCCGGTCTAATTGACCCACGACGCTCTTTTGATCGGAGTCGTTCAGGTCCTTCACCATCTCCATGACCTGCGTGCGGCTGATTACCAACTCGCCCACAAGATTGATGAGCTTGTCCAACCTCTCTGTCTCAATTCGAACATATTTGTCGCTGCCGCGCTGTTGGACCTGGGCAGCCTTGAGAAAATCAGAGGAACCGGAGCTGGGCTCAAGAGCCGCCGCTGCCTCGCTGCGGGCTTGCCCTTGGGAGACTCGGACTTCCTCCACCTCAACGGCATCAATCTCAGAGATTCCCTCAACCAACTGCTGCACGGAAGAGCTTTGCTCGGCCGTAAGCACGAGCAGGCTGAAGTCGAGGTCAAAGCGCTCGTCCTCTAAATCATGGGCAGGAGGATAGCTTTTGATGATTGTTCCGATCGTTTCCAGAGCCTGGAAGATCGTAAAAACTCGCACTGACTTCAACAGCGTATTGGGGCGCAGCGTAATATGGACGGCATAGGCTTTCAGACCTTGGGCACCGGCCTGATTGATGGTGTCCAGATCAAATGCATCGAGCCTAAAGCCGCGGTCTGTTTCTACTTGGACTTCGGCTTGTGCTCCTGGCGCCGTATCAGTTAACTGCCGCAGCTGCTGAATTAGATGTGTGGAGATGGCAGCACTGGTTCCAGCAAGAGTGGATTCTAAGAGCTCTTCTAGGGCATCCACAGACCGGAACAAGACATCCACTACCCGCTGCTCCACTGCCAGGCGGCTTGTCCGCATCAGATCCAGCACGCTTTCCATTTCGTGCGTTAAGGAAGCGAGTTCCTGGAAACCCATTGTGGCGGCCATCCCCTTTAGGCTGTGGGCCGCCCGGAACATGTCATCGAGAATGCGCCGGTCATTTGGTCTCTGTTCAAGTTGGAGCAGGTTTTCATTAAGTGATTGGAGATAATCGCGGGCTTCAGCAGCGAAGATTTCCCTAAACTCACTTGTATCCAATAGCCCACCTCTTCTCTAACTAGCGCACGCTTACAATTCTGTCTTGGGGCGAGGCGATTTCGGTAACTCGGATGCCAAACTGTTCGCCCACCACCACCACTTCACCCCGTGCGATAAAAGTATCGTTGGCGTAAATCTCAATTGGTTCACCGTGAATTGAATCCAGCTCCACAATGTTCCCCGGTCCGAGCCGCAGGATGTGATCAATGGTCATGCGGGTTCTGCCTAGGACTGCTCGGACTGTGACAGGGATATCTTTAATCAGGTCTACTTTCAGATTTCCCAGCTCGGAAGAAAGTTGGCTGGGCTGCGGTATACCAGCGGTAGAGCTGCTCGGCGGGCTGGGACCGAGGTCAGTCCAGGAGTGGACATCGACCGTGGGAATCTCCTCAACAGTCGTCGCGGCTGGTTCTTCGCTGGGCATCAGCTTGGCCACCATACTTTTGGCGAAGTCTACATCAATAAGCTGCAGCATTGTACTGTCCACTAGGTCATCGATTTCAATCCGAAAGGCCACTGTGACCACGGGCTCCTGTTCCGGCACTTCGTTAACCAGTGGTTCTTGACTCAAATCCTTCAACTCTAAGGCAGGAGGCGAGATCTCAATTGTATCCTTGAACAGCTCGCTCATGGCGGTCGCTGCCGACCCCATCATCATGTTCATGGCTTCTGAGACGGCACTGAGATAGATCTCGTCCAGTTCTGTAGGAGGGTTCAGGCCATCTTCCCCCATCATAAGGTTCCCGATAACCAAAGCGTCTTTCTCGCGGATAACCAAGATATTCTCGCCCTGGAGGCCAGACAAATACTGCACGTTCACCAATAGGCACGGCACGGGGTAAGATGCCCGCACATCCGAAAGCTCTCGCACAGATACCTCGGGAACCGTAATCCGCACCTTGCGGTTAACTAGTGCGCTCAGGGCTGTCGCGGCCGACCCCATGGAGATGTTGCCGATTTCCGCCAGAGTATCTTGTTCTATTACAGTCAGCTCTTTCGCCCTGCTGGAAAAGTCGTTCATGCTTCGTCTCCTCCCTGGCTGTGACAGACCGCGGTAATGACCACTGCCAGTTTGCTGCCCAGGCGGCCTGGGGTGGCCTTGAACTTCGTGAGAGACCCGATCTTCACATCGATGGTCTCATTTCTAGTGCGGTCGAGCGTGATCACATCCCCCACATCTAGATCCAGGAGATCTTGTACTGTGACCACTGCTGAACCCAACTCCACTTCAACCGGCAGTACTGCGGAACGCACTTTCGCTTTCAGTCGTTCAATCTGGGCCGGGTCAGGCTGCCGGAGGGACTCAAACATCCTGGCTTGGGTGAGGTTGTTCATCAAGGGTTCAAGGGTTCTAAACGGAAGGCAGATGGTGATCATATCGTGCAGCTCATTGAGCTTGAAGTTCAGGGTTACCAGCGCTATCACATCGCGATCTGAGGCAATCTGGAGGAACTGAGGATTGCTTTCGATGGCGGCCAGGTTGAACTGGAGCGCCTGCACATCATGCCAAGCATCTGCCAACAGGTTGTTGATCGAGTACAGCACCTGTTTTCGGAAAACAGCGATCTCAATATCTGTCAGGCCGCGAGTTCGCTCTGGCAGCCTTCCTGGACCGCCGCACAGGCGGTCGTGAAGTAGAAAGGCGATCTCAGGAGTGAACTGGATGACGATCGTCCCCTGCAGAGGAGAGATGTCAAAGACACTCAAGACCGAAGGGTTGGGCAGGGATCGCACATAGTCACCGAAGGTGAGCTGCGTGATGGAACTGACACTCAGCTCGAGTCTGCTGCGCAGTTTTGCTGACATCAAACCTGCGTAAGTCCGGCAGAATTGCTCATGAATACGCTGCAGACCGCGGATGTGTTCCTTGGCAAACTTGTTGGGCTTGCTGAAATCGTAAGTCTCGCTCTCGGGCGCGTCCACCGCCAGTTCAACACTTTGGTCTACTTTGGGTGCTGTGGCAGCTTGGATCAGTAAGTCAATTTCTTCTTGCGAGAGAATATCATGCACGCTGCTCACCTCTCTTTAAGCCTCACCAGAAACGCAAGCTCTCTGTGGTAATATCGGCATCACAGAGGGCGATCTTGAGGGCTATTGGACCCCTTCCGCTTCCGTGGTGAGAGACTGCAGCTCGATTTTCTCCTCAGAGGAGAGGATCTTGTCTACCTCAAGTAAGATCAAGAGTCTGTCGCCGTACTTCCCCACTCCCGCGAGGTATTGGGATTTCAGTCCTGCGATCATGCTCGGCGGCGGGTCAATCTGTGACTCCGGCAGGCGGAGTGTTTCTGTAACGGCATCCACGATAAAACCAACCTGGTTTTCATTCACTTCCAGGATGATGATGCGCGTGTCTTGGGTGTTTTCCTGGGCTTCCACGCCAAACCGCTTGCGCAGCGATATAACGGGAATCACAACGCCTCGCAAGTTCGTAACACCCTCGATGTAGTCGCTCACGTGGGGCAGACGAGTAATATGCCGTGGCTTGATGATTTCCCTGACCTTGGTGATCTCGACACCAAATTCTTCGTTGTTTAAGCGGAATACAACCAGCTGCCTCTCTGCCATGCTCATCGCCTCCAATGCTGTGGCAAGAAATAACATACTGTATTAGGTATTTCTACTTACCCCATTGTTCTCCTGCCGGAAAAAGGCGCGCAAAAACTCCAGGGCTATGCCTGGAGTGCGCTAGCGGGACAGGGCTAGTCCCGGGGTTTAGCGGCAACGGCCACTAGACTGCCAAAGACGACCGCAGCCGCAAGGCCCAAACCGGTGATCTCGAAAGCCCCTGTAAAGAGGCCCTCCCAACCGAGTCTCTTAATTTCAGAAAGCATGCCTTTGGCAATAGAACTGCCAAACCCACTCACGGGGACCAGGGCACCTGCCCCGGCAACCTGCAGAAAAGGTTCGTACACCCCAATACCGCCTAGAATTGCCCCGAGCACCGTGAGTCCTACTAGGACGTGGGCAGGGGTCAAGTTTGTGTACTCGAGGACTAACTGGGCTGCAGCGCAGATTAGGCCTCCGGTTACAAACGCAATCACATACGACACGGCGACACCTCGTTTCCCACTGTTAAGCTTCGATGGCCGCAGCATGGGCGATTGTGGGGATAGATTCACCCTGCTGAATGGTGAGCTGGTTGAGCATCGCACCAGTCCCAATCAGCAATACCTTGTGGAGCTTTCCTAAGAACAGCTGTGTATTGACATAACCGAGGGTCATAACTGCTGAACAGGCCGCGCCGCTGGCACCAGCACCGAATTTGGGGTTATCACCATAGATCAAGGCTCCGCCATCTGCCACGTTGTTCAGCTGCAGGTTCTTCTTCTCAGCCAGGATGCGCAGCATCTTGAGCCCTTGGCGGCCTAGGTCTCCGGTGAGGATGAGGTCGTAGTAGTCCGGTGAGCGGCCTGTATCTGCCAGATGCTGCTCTAGCGTAGCAAGGGCTGCGGGTGCCATGGCACTGCCCATGTCATTGGGGTTTTTGAGCCCCATGTCCACCACTTTTCCGAAGGTAGCGTGGGTAATCTTGGGACCCTCGCCATCGGCGGCCAAGACACAAGCGCCTGCTCCCGTTACGGTATGTTGATTGGTGGATACGTGCTGCACGTTTAGTTCAATGGGATAGCGGTACTGACGCTCGGCCGTCTGGTAGTGGCTGGACGTCGCCACTAGGACTTTGTCGGCGAATCCACCCTGCAGCAGCACACTGGCCAGCCCGAGGCCTTGGGAGAATGTACCGCATGCACTGAAGATGCCTAGAAAAGGAACTTCCAGGCTGCGGGCGCTGAAAACAGTTGAGATGACCTGATTCAGCAGGTCACCGCCGACGTAGTACTGGATATCTTGGGGGACCAGCCCCTGTTTGCGAAGAGCTTGGTCTATGGTCTGCTCCAGAATCTGCCGCTCCGCTTTCTCGGGAGTCTTTTGACCCAGAAGATCGTCTGCTAGGATTTCATGAAAATACTCGGCGTATGGTCCCTGACCTTCTTGTTTGCCCACGACCGTGTGCATCGCAATCAGGCGAGGGCAGCTTGGGAAGGCTATGGTCTGGCTTCCTACCCGCACACCATTCACTGATTGTTCCCCCTCAGAAGTGGCCGAGCACCACAGCCTTGATTAAAGCCACCACAAAACCGGATAGGATGCCATACACCAATACGGGACCCGCGATCACGAACATCTTGGCCCCCATCCCGAGGATAAACCCCTCTCGGCGGAACTCCATGGCAGCGGCTGTAATGGTGTTAGAGAAGCCAGTAATGGGGACGGCGGCACCGGCTCCCCCCTGTTCGGCGATCTCGTCATAGATACCCAACCCTGTGAGTATCGAGCCTATCAGGATCATGATGGCTAACGTTACGGCAGCAGCTTCGTCGGTTGTTCGCTCCACCCCGCTCACGAATTCCAGGACAGCTTGGCCCACTAAGCAGATGGCTCCCCCCACTAAGAAAGCCAGGAGTACATTCTTCCAAACATGCCTGGGAGGTTGATTCTCTTTGACAAGCTGTTGGTATTCCTGCGGTTTCATGGCTTGACCTCCGGTTTAGCTTCACCTTGACGCTTATGGCTGTCATTAGTATAGCTTGGCATATCTGCAATTATGCCTCCGCAAAAAAAGAGAGACAACCGCTTGGCTGTCTCTCTGAGGTAAGCTTTTCCTATCTGGATCCGGTGATAAACCCTACCACAATTCCGATGGCACCGACTACAAGAGCCATGGTAGCCATGGTCTTACTCGATTTTGCCTGGGCTTCCGCCGTCTCTCTGTAGCTGGTAAACTCGGCCTCTAGTTCAGCGATCTGCCGCTCGAGGCGCTGTTCCCGAATGAGTGCAGCGTTCATCTCTAGACGAATCTCTGAGCTGATCTGGTTGCGCAGCTCGGCCATTTCTTCTTCCGAAAGACCTACCTTGGTCTCCAAGTTAGACATCTCTGACCGGACTGCCTCTAGCTCAGCAGTCAGTTCGCCGCGCCGCTGGGTCTCTCGCTGGAGAAGGACCGCGAGATTCTGCAGATCTTTCTCTATCTCCACAGTTCGGTCTGACAGAGAGGTTACCTTCGCATCAGTATCCCTAATCTGCTGTGAGAGCTGCTCGGAGCTTGCCGCTTGCTGAGCGCGCTCTTGAGCTAGCTGCTCTGCGAACTGCTGCGTGAGCTGCTCTGAGACTTGCTCTGCAAGCTGTCGTGATGTCTGCTTGGCTGATTCGTCAACAGCAGCAATGCTGTTGACCAGCTCGTTGAAGCGGTTCTCGGTGGATTGGCTCAACTCGTCGACTCGCAGAGTAATGGCCTCGGTTTCTTCCTTCAACTGCCTGTCTTGCTGCTGCAGGGCTGCAAGAACAGCACTCTTCTCCCCCGCCCAGTTCTGCAGGGCTGCGATATCCCCATCTTGTGCCTGGATTGTCCCCTCCACTTCCACAAGCGCGCCTACCAGCTCGTCCAGGCGGAACTGCTGTTCTTTCAGCTGGGCGTCAAGTTCGTTGAGGCGCAGTTCATGACCGGTAATAGCCACGGCCTGTTGATTTATGAGCTCACCCTGGCGTGCGATAACGGACTGCTGCTCTCCGATGGTTGTGGCTTGTTCCGCAGTGGTCAA
>JAAYMI010000155.1 GCA_012521465.1 Bacillota bacterium
CAGGACTTCATGGAGACTCTGATCGAAGATGTTGTCGTACACCAGCTCGGCACCCTCGATGGCCCCTTGCTGGATCGCAGTGTACATCTCGCCGAAGTTCATGGCAATAGGTGTTGCTCCCAGGGCCCGAACCGACTCTTGCCAGATCGGTGCAGGAGCGGTACGGATGCGCTGGCCAGCCAAGTCTTCTGGCTTGCTGATGGGCTTGTTGGTCATGAAGTGGCGGAAGCCCTGTACCCACTGGATTGAGAGGACCTGGAAGCCGAACTCATCAGCGAGGCGCTTCTTCCATTCCTTCACGGCTTCCAGTTCATTGAGCTTAACTACCTCCTCGATGCTGTCAACGAAGTACGGTGCATTCATGACCGCGATTTCAGGAATGTAGTTGCCCATACGAGCAGAGTCTGTGTTCTGCCCTACCGGCACACCTTGGCGCATCTGCTCGAGGATGTCTTCCTCCACCCCTAACTGAGCGCTGTGAAACACCAGAATCTCAAGCTCGCCGTTGGTGCGTTCCTTAACTCTTTGCGCCCAAGTCTCAAGCGCCTTGTGATAGGGATGATTCGGCCCCAACACGTGATTAAAGCGCAGAGTGTATTTCGCTGCCAGGGCGCTAGGGGCAAAAGCGGCCACAGCCAGCACCAAGACCAAACCCAGAACCAATAGTCTCTTCATAGATGAACCTCCTTAGGTCAGTATTAAATGATGTGAGCAGCATTGAAACTCCGCCAGCCGTACGCCACTTACATAGAACCACCTCATTTCGTCAGACTTGAGATTTGAGAGAACCATTTGTGTTCTGATGCCCACAACCCCGTTGCCGGGTTGTTGATGTAGTACAGATCCCCTTCCGCAGCGGACACGTACCCCTGCTCCCACTGGCTGATAGGATACGCTGCCAGCGCCTCTTCGAGCGGCATGTATTGGAAATTTACACCTTCCACTTCGGCTCTGGTCAAGTGGCGGCACGCCACAACAACCTCAAAACGCCCATCCACCGAACCGTGGATGAGATGGGCCGCGGCTGCCAAGTTTGCCTGCAGGTCAGGGGCGTCCTTGGTCAGCGCCAGGATCTCCTCCCGCCCGGCGTACCCGTATTTGCGAATGAGCTGGTCAATAAAAGCGTCCTCCCCAAATCGCACAAAGCCGGGAGCGATAATCACCAACCTGCCGCCATCGGCCATCGCCATACGGGTGCGGTAGATGGCCTTACACCCCAGCCACGTGGTCTTAAACTCCCGTTCATCAAGGTAGACCACAGCCTGCTGGAAAGGTTTCTCAACCAGGGTAATATTCAGCTTCTGGCTGAGAGCCACAGCCAGCTCAAAAGCCTCCCGCGTCTCCCCAACGAACAAACCGTACACATCGGTTAACCCAGTAGTCGGGTTGATCTCCGTGGAATTGACGTTCAGAATGTATACGATGGGAATGCCGCCGAGAAACTGTGCTTGGGCATAGTCATAGACCTTGCGCACAGGCGAGTGGTCTCGGCCCAGCAGCCTTTCGAGGCCATAGGCTGCCCCAAGGAAATGGGACTTGTTGATCATGTCGGGCCCGCCGCAGCCCACAAAGATATTCTTGTTGTAGTTCGCCATCCCCACCACCTCATGGGGGATCACCTGACCAATGGATATAATGAGATCGTAGCCACCCCGCACGATCCTTTCATTGAGGGAAACATCGATTGGAAAGCGTACCCATCCCTCGGACACCTCCTCCACGAAGTCCTCAGGAACCGTTCCCAGATAAACCGTGTCCTTGCGCCAGTTGTGCACAACGACCCGGTGTAGGGGGATATGGGTGCCATACATATCCTGAAACTCTGCCGCTGTCATGGGGCTGTGGGTCCCCACGGCGGGCATAATGTCAATCTGCCTGCCGCCCAGCATGCTGTACAACTGTGCCACAATCCGGCCCGCCCCAGAGTGTTTGCGGGTGTAGTCAGGCGGAACCAGCAGTATTCTCTGGATATCTCTATCGAGGGAATCGACAAATCGCTGCAGTGCTTCCACTACTGCTTCCCAACTAATTGGTTCATCGTTTTGTCCGCAAACTGCAATCATAGAGCCTTCTCCTTCTATGTAGAATTGCTTTAGGCCAAGCCTTCCATAGCACCGATATTCTCTAGGGTCGAGTTCCGCACGTTGTCCAGGTGCTGCTCTAGACGTGCAAGTGCAAGCTCCTTCTTGCCTGCGAGCATGGCATCGACGATTTGGCGGTGCTCCCGGTGCGAATAATCGATCCGACCCAAGTCGAGGTGGCGGATGAGAATAATGAGATCCTTCACATGATTGTAGGTTTCCATCAAGAAGCGGTTCTCCGAGGCGGCGATCAAAAGGTCATGCAGCGCCTCGTCCACTTGGTCAAAGGCTTCCCGCGTGGGATGGGCCTCATAGGCATCCATGGCTTTGTCGATCCGCTCGAGCTCGATCCGATCGATCTGGTCGAAATAGCGCTCCATACAGTACACTTCATGCAGGCGGCGCACCTCAAAAATCTCCCGAATCTCGGTGGGGGTAAACTCACGAGCAAAAAAGCCAACCCGAGGGCGGATGGTCACCAGCCCAAAGCTTGCAAGCCGGGTTAAGGCATCCCGCACGGGCATCACACTCACTCCGTACTGCTCTGCGATCTCGCGCGGGTTGATCTGCTCGCCTGCCTTTATGCTTTGGCGGATGATCTCTTCTTTGAGGGCGCTGAACAACTGATCCGTGATGCTTTTTTTCATAATCTTCATCATGGCCAACTTCCTAACTGATCACAGTTGGTTTAGATATCTTATATACCATATCTGATATATCACGCTGTAAACTCTCAGAGAATGATTTAAATATTCTCTGCCGTTCTGTGAATTCCTCCTTAGCAAAGGCTTGTGGAAAGATATTTCTTTGACGCCCTCACCAACTGCTAAAAGGTGTGCAGAAGGATCCACCTTAAGACAGCCGAAGTGATTAGACTGAGTCCTACCTGCAGAGGAGTGAGCGTCCATGTCCATTACCGTAATCTATGGCAGCAGGGGCTGTGAGATGGTGCGCACCGTCTTGGCACACCGCCGATTTGAGAAAACCATTGACCCTAGCATGTCATTTGGGATTAAGCCAAACTTGGTTCTGGCCAAACCCTCTCATTCTGGAGCCACTACAGACCCAGCCGTGGTGGAAGGCATTATCACCTTTCTCAAAGACCACGGCTGCCACAACATCGCCATCATGGAAGGTTCTTGGCTGGGTGACTCCACCGCCAGAGCCTTTAGGATCTGCGGCTATGAAGAGCTGGCCCGACGCTATCAGGTAGAGCTGATTGACCTGAAGAAGGACAATACAGTCACGGTCTCCGCCGGCGGTCTGCGGCTTGAGATCTGCCGGAGCCCCCTGGCGGTTGACTGCCTCATAAATGTGCCCGTTCTGAAAGCCCACTGTCAGACCCGCCTAACCTGTGCCCTAAAGAACCTCAAAGGCTGTATACCTGACCGGGAGAAACGCCGCTACCACGCGCTCGGGCTGCACCGCCCCATTGCCGCGCTGAGCAGAGCCCTCCCCCAACATCTCGTAGTGGTTGACGGAATCATCGGAGATCTGACTTTCGAAGAAGGTGGCACACCAGTGCACATGCACCGGGTGATCGTCGGGAACGATCCTGTGGCGGTGGACAGCTACTGCGCCTCCCTTTTAGGTCTGGCTCCAGGGGACGTTCCCTACATTTCCCTCGCCGAAGAGCTGGGCGTAGGCTGTACCCAGTGCGAAGTGACCGAGCTCAACGAGGGCAGCCAAAGCAAGTTTTCCCCCAGCACAACGGCGGACGCTCTCCGCCTGCACTTCACTGAAAAAGAAGCTTGTTCCGCATGTGTGGGATCGCTCATGCACGCCCTTTACCGCCTCAGGCAGGCAGGAAGCACACCGCCCAGCGGCATATTTATCGGCCAGGGCTTTCGCGGCCAGGAGGGCAGCGGCATAGGTATCGGCAGCTGCACCAGGGGCTTCACGCACCACGTACCAGGCTGCCCGCCCTCTGCCAAGGCCATCCTGGACGCCTTTGCGGAGATCCTCCCCCCAATTGTCTGATTTTCACCGCCACGCAGAAAACGGCAGTGCCAAAAGGCAGCTGCCGTCTTCTTAGGGGGAATTTAGTTTGCGATAAACGCAGCGATGTTCCGCCATAGTTGAGGGAAATCTTTCCACTTGATCATATCGGCGTCCCATCCACCCGCCAATCCGCCGGTGAATGCCACGGTCTTGCCCTCGCCGTAGGTTCCGGTGACAATTAGGGGCAGGCGAGACTTCGGATCAGAGAGAACTACATGTGCGCCTTCCGCAGCAGTGACCCGGTTGTAGCCGCCGAAGCGCTGGAGAGCCCTCCAGTCGAGACCGGCCGCTATCGGATGGCGGGCATCATTGAGGCGGGGAATGTCCACGCCGTCGTCATTAGTGTCCCAAGTATTGGAGACGTGCACAGGCAGAATCTCGTCAATCGGTGTACCATGCCACAAGCCGGCCCAGTCAGGGTTACCTCCTTGGTAGGAGCACCAGCCGCCGATGTGGACGAAGCCGGTCCCCTGAGCCACAGCTGACTTAATGGCTCCCTGGATACTGGCCTCCATCACTGCTGACCCGTTGTAGCCAGCTCCCATCACCAGCTCGCCCAGGATGATTCCGTCAAACTGCGCCAGTGATTCGAGTGTAAACAGTTCAGAATAGGGGTCAAGCAGATCAGCCTCGTTGGCGATCTCCACATCAAACTCGGGCCGGAGGTAATCGGCCAGGACCATTGTTTGGTCAGGTTTGGCAATCAACAAGATGCGTGGTGCATCGGCCGCGCTGATGCCGGCAAACCCAACCAACAAGCACATCACAACCGCCAGAGTCAGGACTTTACCCTTCATTCCCTCGTCCTCCTGTTCTTCTAGAGTTCGATTTTCAATTCTAAGCCGTACCACACGTCACCGTCGATGGGTTTGCTAAGCTTAGCAGTGCCAGCAAAGCCGTCGATGAACGTGTACGTAGCTTCCGCCGAGAACACCTTACCAGGGATGTCATATTCACCCTTCAGGGCCCATTCCCACGTGTCAAGCCCGACGCCGACAACCTTCGACTTGTCATATTGACTGTACCAACCGGAAACAGTTGATCCCAGGGTTGCCCGATAGCTCGCATTCACTGAAAAGCCGACTGGAGCAATCTCTTCAACCTTGCCGCTGTTCGATTCGTGCCGCGGATCTTCTGCGCCCACAAGCACATCTAGTGCCCCCTTCACTGTGAGGTACGGGATGATTTCCTCTTCCACATCAAGGGCCAGCAGTACTCCGGTCCACTCGCTCATGAAATAGTGGTCCCGTGCCGTGCTCGGATTATCCTATTCCTTCATCAGGAAGAAGGGATCTTTGTAGGCAGCCAAGAGCGTGGCGTTGAGCGTATCTTTGCTGTAGCTTGCCTGCGCGGTAAAGGCCTTGCCAGAGTGGTACTCACCGATGTACCAGTAATCCCAGTCAGAATCGTAGCGCCAGTCTTCCAAGTCGGTGCGGTAACCAGCTTCCGCCTCCACGGTGAGGCCTTCGGCAGGCGAGGTGCTGCCAAAAACGAACGCTCCCAGGAGCTTCTTGTCATTCTCAGGACGGTGTCCTTGGAAACCTACGCCGACAAAATAGTCGCCAGCGTCATAGGTGGCTTTAGCACCATAAGTATAGACCATCCCGCCGGCCCAGTCGTTCTTGGCACCATCCCAGTAGTTACCGATGTGGCCCTGAAGCAGTACATTGTCGATCTGTTTGAAGTCAACAACGGCACCAGGTCCGCCATTAAGCTTGTTGCCGTCGGCCATCAGGAAATTAGCGCCTGTATATTCCTGCCAAGAGCTGAGGCCAACGAACGTATGTCCGAAGTCCATATTCGCCCAACCGTCCCACTCATGCTGCAGGACGCCGCCTGTGTCTGCAGGGCTTATCGAGACACTCAGACCGGCGGAAAAGCCATGCCCAAACTCTTTGCGCAGATCATACTTAAGTTTTGCCCATTCGCTGTGAGTCAGCTGGGAATCCTTATCCCAATAGAATTCCAACGAGCCTTCGTGTTCGAGAGGCGCGGCCAGAACCGTCATGCCAAAGGCTAATACCAAAACTACACTGACAACTAAAGCTGTGCGCTGTTTCATCTACCAGACCTCCTAAAAGTGATTCTCCTCTCGATGGGGACTAGATTTCACCTCCTCCATCATCCGGAAACGTTTCCAGTCCTCCCGAAAAAAGTCTTGTGGAATCGTTTCCAGACTCCCCCAAAAAACAGAATGGAATCGTTTCGCTACGTATTATTCGCTAACATGCTTACATTTTCCTCCCGTTTGAGTAATTTTTGTTACTAACTTGCACTCCGTACCCGTTGAAGTCAGGAACCCCACCATTGCTGGCGGGGCCCGTAAAAAGCCTGTCTTGGCTGAACGTTATTTTCTGATCCGCACTTCTATCATCCGGTACGGCACTACCTGTACCGAGCCAATCAAGCCTGACTTGGCTTTGCGGCCTGTATCGTACTGAGTATTGTGGTACATAGCGTTCCCGGCAGTATTGGTGACGAGAATTCTAAGCTGATTCTCCCCGGCTCGTGCCCCTGTCAGCCCAATCTCATACGGGGGCCACAGTCTCGTCCCACAGAATTGTCCGTTCAGGAAGACTTCCATGGTGTGATACACCCCTGCCGGCCTAAGCTGCAGCGCTTCGCCTGCAAGCTCGTCGGACAAATGGAAGGCCTGCCAATACGCAGCTGCTCCGCTGTAGGCTGCCAGCCCCTGCTCTTCCCAACCTTTGGCTGTGGTCACGGTATGCATTGTCCCGTCGGGCAGCTCCAGCTGCCATTCCTCACCCAAGGTAAGTGCCTCAGGCAGCATGCGCCCCGGAATCCCGATCCGGTGCTGTCCGCCTTGAGCTTCCACGGCGGCCAAGCGCCTGCTCCCTTCCCACACCTCAATAACTTCCCCACCGGTTAGGCCGAGCACCGGAATAGAAATTGCGCGGCCGTGGTTCACGGCAAACTGCACCTTGAGCACGCCGTCCGCGGCAGTACTTGTCAGCAGCCTGCCTGGCGGCTCAGGGATGTGGACCGCCTGTGTGCGGCCCTTCTTCACCCGGAAGCAGTTCGTCTCCAGGGGCTCAAATACGTAAGAGATAACCAGCCCGTCCTCCTCCCAGGTGTACACCGGGTAGGGGCGCACTTCGCCAGTGGAGATATCCCACAGCTCTGGTGTACCCTGAACCCCATTCAGCTTGATACGGAGTTCTTTCCGCCGCTGTTCTTCGTTCATCACTGCTAGGTAGTAGTACTGATTATCCTCCCGCAGGCAGTGGTAACTACCTAAGTCCTCCCTGCCCTCCTCCTGAATTGTCAGGGATCTCACCGCGAGAGAGCGGAGGGCCTGTTCCAGCTGCTGCACTCCGTCAGCCTGTCTGAAGAGAGGTTCCGGGAAGAACAATGCGCGTTCACTGCTTTCCACCAGCGCTTCTGCCCGCTTCAGGAGACTAACGTCCCTGCCGGCGGCCTGCGTCTCATGGGGAAGGCTGCCGCTGAAAATGACGGCGCCGCCTGCCTGTACGAACTCCTCCAGTTTGGCCATGGCTTTCTCGTCGGCGAAAGCCGTAACTGCGGGCAGAACCACCACTTGGTAGGTCTCATCGGCGATACGCAGTCTGCCGCCTTCCACCGGCGCCGCAACCAGGTGGCGCTCATCGATGAAGTCGAAGTCCACATGGAGCCTGCTCAAGTACTCACTAAAGAATCCGCCTTCCCGGGAGAAATCGGCCTCGCGCCCCCTGCTCCAATACGTGCGGAGCGGATACAGCACCGCAGCTGGAGCCACATGTGTGCCGTGGCTGAGAAAATAGGCCAACCGGGCATTGCGCGCACTCATAAAGGAAAAATACCTAAACCACGGTTCGTAATTGATGCCTGGCGGAAAATCAAAACGCTGCGAGTAGAGCGCCCGATTACCATCCGCCACGTCATTGCTCTGGAAATAGCCGTGCCACAAAAACTGGGTCAGCCCCTGGAGAGCGTAAAAATCCATTTGAGCTGTGAGAGTCTGGGCAGTAAGGTCCCAGTCGCCTCGTGCAGCAGGGAGTTCTCTGTCTGCCTGAAATGCTGGGGTGTACTGTTCCAGCATGGCACCGCTCTTTCCGTTGACATGGGCAACGGAACTGGCAAGCTTGGCCGAGATGTTTCGCCTAAAGCTTCCCGAGTCGGTGGTGGACACATCTTTCAAAGCGCCGATGCCGAAGTGGTCAGCACCGAAATTGGCCACAACGTCAAAGCCCCGGTCTGTGGTGAAAGCCCAATGACCGTTGAGCTGAGTCATGAGCTCGTGACCGACGAACTTCACGCCGCGGGAGTGGCTCCACTCCCTGAGAGGCTGAAAGAATACCCGCTGCGCGCGCTCGGCGTAGGTTTGGTAGAAGTCACTGCACCACTTCGGGGCACCGTCTTCACCGTTCCAAATCAAGGCGTAAAGATAATCCTCGATCCTATAGCCCCACCGCTCGGCGAACTCTGCATACAAACCAGGATTGTACATCAGCGACGTCCCCAGCTTGCCAGTAATCTGATCCCAGGTATACAGCCCGCTGTAGGGTTCATCGCAGAACATGGCCCAGACGAAGTCCCAATACTCCTTGAGCTCCCGGTAATAAGGCTCGTAGCCTACCTCAATAAACGCCTGCACAGCCTCGGGACTGAGATAATCAATCAGGCGTGAAGTGGTGCAGCGGGCATTGACAAACACCAGCAGATGGGTGGCGCTTTCATCGAGTTCGCCGGCAACCTCGAGCTCGCAGAAATCTCTTTCTC
>JAAYMI010000156.1 GCA_012521465.1 Bacillota bacterium
AGATAGTTTTCAAAATAGTTCAAGACATCAATTCCATCAACTCGAGCCATGTGGAGAGTGTAGTACGTGTGAGCAGATAAATTTGCCCTAGCAGTCTCTGGCGAGACAGGTTTTTGTCAAGCTGCGTGGAACTCTCTTACAAGGTCTGCCAGGCTTGAATGTGCGGCCTGGGCGCGTATTTCGGTCGATCCGATCGCGCGATACGCTTCAACTGAATACTTGACGTAATGGGTGGGTGGTTGGCGCGGTACACAGACGGTGGGCCGTGAGTTTCGCTACCCCCTTTTTTCTGTTCCTTTAACTTGAGGCTAAAGGAAGTGGTGTTTAGTTGAACATTCTCCTGGAGCGGCTGAAGGAAAACGTCTCTGCGGTTATTCCCATCGCGGTGATTGTCCTTATCCTAAACTTTACTCTTGTACCTTTGGGATTTCTTACAGCTATTCGCTTCCTGGTGGGAGCCATCTTCATTATTATCGGGCTATCCCTTTTTCTCGTCGGAGTCGATATCGGCATTACTCCTCTCGGAAGCCTGACAGGTAGTTCACTGGTGAAGACCAACAGACTATGGCTCGTCCTGAGCGTGGGATTTGTTTTGGCGTTCTTTATCTCTCTGGCCGAACCAGGTCTCTTGGTGCTGGCCAATCAAGTTGCGTTCGTCACACTGAAGCAGATAACAAGTTTCGAATTACTAGCTGTTGTCTCTGTCGGGCTCGCTATCCTTGTTGCTCTGGGTTTTGTCAGGATATTTAAGAGCATACCCCTCTACCGATGGCTGATGGCATGTTACATTATCGTGTTCTTCCTGGGCCTATTTACGACACCAGAGTTCCTGGCTATTGCTTTTGATGCCTCAGGGGCAACCACGGGAATACTGGCAGTGCCATTTATTCTTGCCTTGTCCGTAGGAGTTGCCGCGCTGAGGAAGGATAGTAAGGCTTCAGAGAAAGACAGCTTTGGGCTGGTGGCAATTGCTTCAGTGGGCGCCATTTTGTCGGTGGAGGTGCTCAGCATTCTATCAGGTACCCAGGAATACGCCACAGCTAGCCTCGAACCCGTGCGCATCGCGAGTCCATCGATCTTTGGTCCGTTTGTGACGCTTGTGCCCGATGCGGTGTGGGAGAGCTTTGTCAGTATTCTCCCGCTGCTGGTCGCTTTGATCGCCCTACAGAGGTTCCTATTCAAGCTGGCAAGAAAACCCTATTACAGAATGCTCAAGGGTTTTGCATACGCGTTCGTGGGTCTCTTCATGTTTCTAGTAGGGGTCAACGGTGGTTTCATGGAGGTAGGCAGCGAAATCGGGTATCGTCTGGCGAAAATGGACAACAAACTCCCACTGCTGGTTACCGGCTTTGCCTTGGGGTTCTTCACAATCGTCGCGGAGCCCGCCGTTTTCGTCCTGACCCACACCATCGAAGAGGTGACTGCGGGATACGTAAAGCGCAAAGCGGTAGGTTTGGCGCTGTCCATTGGAGTGGGGATAGCTGTCGCACTAGCCATCATTCGGATCCTAGTGCCCACCATCAAATTGTGGCATTACCTTCTGCCAGGATACATCGTGGCACTAAGCATGATGTTCTTCGTGCCCAAGCTTTTTGTGGGAATTGCCTTTGATGCCGGTGGTGTTGCCACAGGACCTATGACAGCAACGTTTATACTGGCCTTTACGCAAGGTGCAGCGGGGGCGTTTGAAGGCGCAAATGTATTATCTGATGGGTTTGGCATGATCGCCCTGGTGGCAATGACTCCCATCATAACCCTGCAGACTCTTGGACTAATCTTCCAGGCTCGGTCCAAGAAGGAAGGAGTTGAAGCAAGCAGTGCAAGCTAGTTCCGGCAGCGGTCAATTTCAACTGGTTTGTGTGATAGTCAATTTTGGAGTTGGCAGCCGGGTCCTGCAGATCGCAAAAGAAAGCGGTGTTCCTGGAGGAACAGTGTTTTTGGGCAAGGGAACGGTGGAGAACCGCCTCTTGCGGCTGCTTGAGCTGAGTGACAGCAGAAAAGAAGTTGTGCTGATGGTTGCAGGCAAGTCGGTGGTCTCAGCCGCACTCAGGGAACTGGACAGAGTTTTGCGGTTTGACAAGCCAAATCACGGGATCGCCTTCACGATACCGGTTTCCGCTTATTTAGGAACCGGCCGATATGAGTATGAGGAAGGCAGCGAATCCGGAGGTGTAGAGCAGAGCATGCATCATGCCATCTTTGTCATTGTCGATCGGGGAAAAGGACAGCAGGTTATGGACTTGGCTCGGGATGCTGGGGCTCGAGGCGGCACCATCATCAATGCCCGAGGTTCAGGCATTCACGAACATTCCAAGCTGTTAAATATGGAGATCGAGCCTGAGAAAGAGGTGGTGCTGATCATCACCGAGCACAGTGCGACGCGGGGTATCGTTTTGGCTGTACGGGACGGCTTGGAGATCGACAAACCAGGCAACGGTATCATTTTTGTGCAGCCGGTCTTGGAAACGTATGGGATCAGATGAAAATGAGGGTGCGAAAACGCACCCTCAATTATTGTGGGCACTGCCAGGATTGCTGCCTAGCAGTGACCGTACCTCCAACTGATCAAATTGATCATCCCCCTTTCACAAGAGTCTGATGCGGGCCCCTGCATCACTTCAATTGTAGTATGTGGCCGTGCGGTTCTGCGGCAAACTTCACGTTACAAACGTTCTTTCCCGTATTTCCTCACAATTTTCTTTATGCTGTCATATCCGAGGTGGTACTCTTCCATGAGGCGCGCAACGGATTCGCCCCGGCGGTGGCGGGCCGCAATCTCCAGGTTGCGCTGCTTGATCTGCTGCCGCGTGCCGTTCTTTTCTCCCCATCGGGCCCGTTCGCCTTGTTTCGGGATGTACAGCGCCGCCCCCTGCACATACTGCTGAATCTCGTCCAGAAGTCTGGCAGGGAGCACCTCTTCGGCATTAAAATACATTAGGCCAACTCCCCTTAGCTGTTGTGGCGTTGGCCCTTATTGTGTCTTATGCCCAGGGCAAATTAAGCTAACCCCCCGGTGGTGGGCCAACGCTGAATGAAATGAATGATGGACTGGTACTGCGCAAGTGCCAACGCGACTCTGTCATTCATGCCTTGCCACCTCCTACCGTGTAATGCTGCCACTAGTTTATACCATGCTCCTTGATTTCTCAAGGGAAAACACGCCTAAATGTGAAGTTTCCCCGTCGAATGTTTTTTTCCATGGTTCTTGGAGGCGTGAGCCTCCGCCTGTTGAATACTATTCTCAAGAAAGGGGTGTGTTAACTATGTGGTTTTTGCTGGTAATTGCGGTAGTGGCGCTGTACGTAGTGTTCACCTACAACGGCCTTGTCACCCTCAGGCAGAGGGTTAGGAACGCATGGGCCCAGGTGGACGTCCAGCTCAAACGCAGGTATGATTTGATCCCGAACTTAGTCAACACTGTTCAGGGGTATGCGCAGCACGAAAAGGAAACCTTTGCCCGGATTACGGAAGCGAGGAGCAGAGCGATGGGTGCGTCCACCACCGCTGAACAGTCACAGGCAGAAAGTGCTCTTACAACCACCCTCCGGAGTCTGTTCGCTTTAGCAGAAAACTATCCTGAACTGAAGGCCGATACAAACTTCAGAGAACTGCAGAAGGAACTGAGCGATACGGAAAGCAAGATCGCTTTTGCAAGGCAGTTTTACAATGACACTGTCCAGAAGTACAATGTTCGCATCGAGGTTTTTCCCGCTAATCTCATTGCAGGGCGGTTTGGCTTCAAGCCAGAATCGTTCTTCTCGCTGGATCTCAACGCCGAACAGCGGGAAAACGTCCGAGTTCGCTTTGATGGCAGTTCCCAATCATGAGGGGAGGGTGCTCTGTGGCCAGGCGCCTATTGGCAGCTCTACTGCTCGCTGCTTTTGCGTTAGCCGCACCTGCGGTGCACGCCGAGCGCAGCTATCGCTTTCCCAGCCTGCTGATTGACGCTGTTGTTCGCGAGGATGGTACGGTTCACATAGTGGAAAGCCGTACTGTATCGTTCACCGGGGCTTTCAGTGGATTCTATCAGTCTATTAACCTCGCTGGTGGTATCAGCATTGACAATGTCACAGTCGGTGAGCCGGGGACAGCCTACGAGTATAATCCGGCGCATAACATCGGTCCAGCCGGCACCTACTTCGCCGAGCGGCGGGGAGATGAGCTCTATGTTGACTGGAGTTTCGCGGCTGAAGATGAAACACGGACATTCGTCCTCTCGTATGCATTGCACAACGCTGTCTTGATCCACAACGATACAGCAGAGTTCTACTACAAGTTTGTGGGTGATGATTGGGACAGGGGCGTAGATCAGGTTGTGGTCACTCTGCGTTTGCCCAGCGGTGCTGCGCCTGAGGAGATTCGCGCTTGGGGACACGGACCCCTCAATGGGTTGGTCGAGATTGTTGATGGCCAGACGGTGCGGTGGACTGTAAGTCCCCTAAAGGCCAATACCATGGTGGAAGGGCGCGTCGCATTTCCCACGTACCTTGTGCCTCGTGGTGGGCGCCAGACTGGACGAGATGGGCTCCCAAGTATTCTCGCCGCAGAGGAGCGCTGGGCGGCTGAGACAAATCGCCAGCGGCAGCGGGCACGAATAGATGTTGCCCTTGGTATCCTGACCGCGGCTGTGGGCATCTTGGCTACGGTTGCTTTGTGGCTGCGCTATGGAAAGGCCCACCCAGCAGATTTCGAAGGCGACTATTACAGGGAGCTGCCCGCTGACTATTCTCCTGCCGAACTTGCCATCTTGTGGAGCGGCGGCTTTGTGACTCCAAAGGAGTTTTCCGCCGCTCTCCTGGACTTAGCGCGGCGGGGTGTGATTAGAATAACTGAAGAAACAGTTGAAGAAAGGGGCATTCTGAAGCGCAAGCAGACCACCCACTACAGATTCTCCATGGGAGAGGTGGAAGCGCCGCTCAAGCTCCATGAACAGGCCGTATTGGATTTGCTGTTTGAAGATGTATGGAATGCTGTCCGGGAGAAAGGCACGCCTGACGGTCCGCCCGCAGTGACTCTTGCAGATGTGGAGCAGTATGCACGGCGCCGCAAACGGGACTTCGCCCTGTTCTGGAAAGACTGGCAGGAAACTGTGAAAGTCGCCGCGGCTGAACACAACTTCTTCGAATCACCCGCGACGATCCGGGCCATGGTGTTTCTTGTGGGGTTGGCGGGCATCCTGGTAGCAGTTCTTGCCTTTGCCATGCAGTGGTTGTTCAGCGGCGTAGGATTGATAGTAGCCGGTTCGGCCCTTGTTATGGCTGGAGCCCTGATGCGCCGGCGGACTGCCCAGGCAAACAACGACTATGTCCGCTGGAAGGCATTTCGTAGATTTCTGCTCCATTTTTCCGAGCTGCCCCGCCAAGAGGTTCCTGCCCTGATTGTGTGGGAGCATTATCTCGTCTACGCGGTTACCCTTGGTGTGGCACAGCAGGTCATCAAGCAGCTGCAGATCGTATTTCCCAACTTGGAAGACGGACAGTACAGGTTTGGCCACGGCTGGTACTACTACCACATGGGGACTCGGGGTGGGCTGCACACTGGTTTGGTCAATCTAACTAATGCAATGCAGGCGAGTTTTGCCCAGTCCGTTCAACTCGCTACCGGTCAAAGCTCCTCCGGGAGCGGACGCGGCGGAGGCTTCTCAGGCGGCGGAGGCGGAGGTTTTGGCGGCGGGGGAGGGGGAGCCCGCTGAATACAGGGGCCCTTTCTTGATCTCGCACGGTTTCCGCGAGGACTTTCCTCACCAACAGCGAAGTATTAGGATAAGTTTCGTATTAAGCCAGTTTTCTTAGGAGGAGCTTAGTCCACATGATGGATTCTCACAAGCCACCCCAACAACAGCAGCAGCAAACGTTATCATCTTCTCCGTGCTGGCAGCAGATTGCGGACGCACTCCACGACTATCGGCTTATGGTAGACGGAGCGAAAGATGGCTTATGGATTTACAATGTGAGTTCCGATCGGTATGTGGTTTCAGAGAAAGACCGGCAGCGGTTTGACTTTGAACCTGCACAAGAGGCATATTCACTGGCAACCTGGCAAGACCTGCTGCACCCTGATGATGCGGTTCAGGCAGTGGGAGCTTTCGTAGATTTCCTTGAGGGCAGCAGTGACATCTATGAGAATACCTATCGTCTCCGCAGCCGAGATGGCTCGTACCGCTGGGTAAAGAGCCATGGTATTGCCGACCGTGCCGCAGACGGCACTGTCGTAAGTGTGGCCGGCAGCCATACGGACATTACCAGCGAGGTGGAGCAGGAGAGGCTGCTGTACCGCCTTGCCTATTACGATGAACTTACCAAGCTGCCGAATCGCACCAAGCTGCGGCGAGACTTCGACTCCCTGAAGCGAGATGGCATGGTGTTTCTATTTGTAGACGTAGATGACGTTAGTTACGTCAATAGTGTCATGGGCTACGATATGGGAGATCGCCTGATTCAGGAGATCGCAACTCTCTTTAACAGCCGTTACAGTGAGCAGCACTATGTGGCGAAACTTGATTCGGACCAGTTTACGGTGCTTCTCTTTGACGTGCCGGACCTCGATCAGGAATTGAGAAGCCTGCTTGAGAAGGTCCGCTCCATGGCGTTCTTGGGTGATTCGGGCTTGCATGTCACTTTGAGCATCGGCGTGGCCTTCTACGGCCCCCACGGTACAAGCTATGAAGATCTGCTGCGTAGGGCCAATACGGCGCTTTACTATGCCAAAGCCAACGGCAAAGACCAGTATCAGGTGTATCAGACGGCGATGGAAAACTACGCCTACATGTACGTCGATAATGTCAAGCAGATTCGCAAGGCATTGGCCGAGTTTCAATTTGAGATGTATTACCAGCCTATTGTAAACTCGGCTACTGGTCAGATTGCCGGCAGGGAGGCGCTGCTGCGGTGGAATCACCCGCAGCGGGGGTTGGTGCCACCGGGTGAGTTTATCCCGTGGGTGGAGCAATCTCGGCAGATGATGGACTTGGAGAAATGGATCCTCGATGCGGTTTACCGTCAGTATGCCGTGTGGGCTCTGAAAGAGCGCAGCGGCTGGTTCATGTCCATTAATCTGTCTGCACGGGGCCTTTTGGCGAATGACCTTGCCGGGTATCTTGACTATCTCACAGAGGCCCACATGGTAGAGCCTGGGTACGTGGAGTTAGAGATTACCGAAACTGCACTGCTGATAAATGCTGGACAGACCCTCGAGACGCTGTACCGCCTGCATGAAAAGGGTTTTCGGATCGCCCTCGACGACTTCGGCACAGGCTATTCGTCCCTCCATTATCTCCGGACGCTGCCCATTGACATGGTGAAGCTGGACCGCAGTTTTATCAGATCTGTGGAAACGGTGGAGAAGGACCGGGTCATCGTAAGCTCAATCATCGATTTAGCTCACCGCATGGGGCTTACAGTGGTAGCAGAAGGTGTCGAGACTCCGGCCCAAGATCGCCTTCTCCGGGAGTTGGGCTGCGATCTCATGCAGGGTTACTTCTACGGTCGCCCTGAGCCAGTTTACTTTTAGGTTGGACAGCTTTGAAATTTCGAAATGCACAGCAAAAAGCCGCTCGGCTGATCTGCCCAGCGGCTTCCTTGGTGTCAGCTCTGTCACTGTGCCGCGGAACGGCGTTGCAGGACCTGCTTCCAGGCGTGCATAGCCAGGGTGACACCGATGATCCCGTATGCAACGAATACCCGGAAGTATTCCCCGATTTGAGCATCACCAAACAGCTGCCGTCCAGCGGCTGGCGCCACGATAAACAGGGTGTGGAACAGGACGGTGCCCAGGATGCCATGACCGATCGTCGCTCTAGCCACTGTAGCGCCGCCAATGAGCAGCGCAGCTGCTGAGTACAGCCCAACCTGTTCGTGACTGCCATAGGTGCTGAACGTACCGATGTTCTGGAGGAAAATGATATGCCCCCAGGCTGCCATCACCATCGAGAGGATGATCGCGATAATTCGCACCCGATCCACATCGATGCCCGCCACAGCAGCTACGTGCCGGTCTTGGCCTACAGTGCGCATGTCTTGTCCAAGTTTTGTTTTGCTGAAGAAGTGTACGCCAGCGCAGGCGGCCGCAATCACCAACCACGTCAGCAGTGGGACACGAATCCAGTTGATCTGGCTGCGAGACTGAATCTGCTGCACACTCCACCAACAGGCCCATGCTAGGGCAGCCCCTGTGATTACCAGCTGCGCTGTAGACATCCTCCGACGCCTATCTGTCCGCAGTTGATAGATAATGATTCCCACCGCTAGTGCGGCGGCCATACCGATGATCACCCACGGCAGGGTTGGGCGGAGCAAAAGATCATTGCCCCAATACTGCCCGGGCCAGTCCAAGCCGTATTTCAGCCCGTTGGTCAGGTCAATGGTGGTGCGAACCCCCACACCGCTGCTCATAACAATAGCCGGGTTATCCATGGGAATGATTCCACCCACCAACTGCAGGAAGATGAGCTCGTAGATTCCTTGGGCGAAAAAGCCGAGAATCAAGCCTGCGATCATTTCCTGTCCCTTGGCCCTGTTAAAGAGGTTGCCGGTTAGCAGACCCAGCACCGCAGCGAGTGGCGTAACCAGCACCATCGAGAGCAGGACTCCAGGCAATCCCCCAAATCCCCAGTGGGTTACGAAAATCACCACCGCTTGGGCGGCCATTGCACCCAGCACGATCGAGAAATTGAGGCCCATACCGGCCATCACCGGAATGATGAGTGCCAGCACTAGAAAAGCATTTCGGGAGATGCGGGCCACGATATCCATCAGGAACAGGAATGGGGTCATCCCCGAGAGCTTATATCCCAAAGCGCTGATTACCAAAAACATAATAGTAACCATGTTGCGGATTGCAAATGACCGAGCGGCAGCAAGACGCCCATGCAGCAGGCTCCCTGAAACGGTCCGTGAACTAGCTGCCATACTCACTCACCTCCTGCCTGGGTCAGCGCGTACAGAATAACGCCGTTTTGGATGATTTTGCGGCTGATCTCTCCCATACTGGACCAATCAGCGGTAAAGGCATTGGCTACTGGTACCGCCACTACTTGAATACCCAGGAAGAGAACGGTTCCGATGATCACATGGGTGATGGTGGCCTTTTTCACCGATGCACCTCCGATGAGGATGGCTGCCACGGCCACGAATGGCATAAACATTGGAGCTTCATACAGTTGGAGGAACCCGTAACTCTGCGAGTAAACAAGGATACCCACTGCACCCAATACCGTGGACAGCACTGTTCCGATGATGCGTTGGTGATCCACTACAATCCCTGATGCTTCTGCAAACCGGGGATTGCTGCCGGCGGTAGCCATGGCCATCCCCGTTTGGCTCCGCAAGAACAGCCACATCAAGAATGCTGCCAGGGCAACCGCGAGCAAGAGACCAGTTGGCACCACAACGTCGCCGATGCGGAAAGCGAGGAAATTATTGAGGATTTGGGCAAGACCGCGATTCGCCAGAGCAATCTGGACCCGTACTCCTCGACCGATTGGCCAGGCCATCTCTGGATTCTTAAAGGGCAGGAACACCCATGCTAGTTTCATAATGGAGACAATGGAAAACCCGACGTAGGTGGCAATCATCATCTCCGAACCTTTAACCCTGTTGAGAAGCCAGCCATAGCCGATCCCAACCAGGAGAGCGAAGGGGAGGGAGAAAAGGATCGCCACAAGAAACAGAGCCCCTGGGGGGAAAGCGACCACGCCCTCCATTCGGTAGGCAAGCTCAAGGGCTGTCAGCCCTCCGAGCAGGCCGCAGACAATACCCAAGGATACCCCGAAGTTCGGTCCAGTGCCGGAGACGATGGCGGGCAGCATGGCCAGTACCAGCACTCCCCACATGCCCATCTGGGTGAGGCTCGAGCTGATCAGTTCGGAAATGTTCAGCCGCAGCGCCACCGCGGCAATGCAGAGGAATACAAAGAAGGCCGCAATGATCAGCCTAGCTATATCCATATCTTTAAAAGCGCTCTTTACTCGCACGTATCACGCCCCCTTGTCAATGGGCTGACCCGCCATGAGCAGGCCAAAGTTCACGTCAGAATCATCGGGTCTCAGGATGCCAGCGACTCGCCCATCGGTAATGATGGCTATGCGTGTACAGATACTGCGCAGCTCGGCCAATTCACTTGAGGTGACCACAATGGTCATGCCCAGTTCCGCGTTCAGACGGCGCAGAGTATCCAGAACCAGCTGTTTCGCACCTACATCAATACCCCGGGTAGGTTCTGAGACAAGTAGAATCTTAGGATTCATGGTCAAGGCTCGGGCAATGCAAACCTTTTGCTGGTTTCCTCCACTGAGCTGGCGCACATGCTGCTTTGGTCCTGTGCAGCGGATGTCTAGATCCGCAATGTATTTCTCAGCGTTTTCTCTGATGGCCGCCTGGTCAACTTGGGAAAATGGCCCCCAGGTCTTGACGAACCGGCCAGTGCCAAACATAGCCCCGCTGGCAATGTTCAGTTCAATGGACGAGTCCAACAGCAGGCCAACGCCCCGACGATCTTCGGACATAAAAGCTAAACCGGCAGCGATGGAGGCGCTGGGATTGTTCAGCTCGAGCGAAGCGCCAGAAACTTTCACTTCTCCTGATGTTGGAAACAGGCCCATGATGCCGTTGGCGATCCCGATTTTGCCTTGACCCGCTAACCCGCCGATGCCGAGAATCTCACCCTCGTAGACAGTGAGATTCACGCCGCGCACGCGCTCACCAGGCATATCGACGCTGAGATTCTTGATCTCCATGATCGGACGGCCCTGATGGCTGGACTGCCGCTGGCGGGTCGCGAAGCTCATGCTGCGGCCCACCATCAGTTCTGCCAGTTCAATGACGTTGGTGTCCTGCTTGGCCTTCGTGGTTACGTGGCGGCCGTCCCGCAGAACGGTGATGTTGTCGCAGACCTCTATGATTTCATTGAGACGGTGGGTGATGAACAGCACTGCAATACCTGAAGCAGCAATTTCCTTAATCGCTTGCAGTAAGTGATCCGCTTCCGATTCACCCAAAACAGCTGTGGGTTCATCAAACACGAGGATGCGGAGGTTCTGTTTATCCAGTTCTCGAGCAATTTCCGTAAACTGCATGTGACCCACGGGCAGCCCTGCAATGAGTGCGTATTCATCGATCCCAATATTAAGGCGTTCCAGGGCTTTGCGGGAATCGGCGTACATCTGATCGTAATCCAAGGACTGCAGTTTTGGC
The DNA here is from genome assembly GCA_012521465.1 of Bacillota bacterium. Taxonomy (GTDB): domain Bacteria; phylum Bacillota; class Limnochordia; order Darwinibacteriales; family Darwinibacteriaceae; genus 1109. The sequence goes on from JAAYMI010000156.1 coordinate 11,190, forward strand.
CCAAAAATGCGGCTTATGAAGTTGGGCTTCAGAACCTCACGATTCAGCTTAATGTTTTCTGCTACCGAATAATTGGGCAGCAGCATAAATTCTTGGTGGACCATGCCAATTCCTAGGCTCATCGCCTGGAGGGGGCTCTTGATCTCCACAGGCTGTCCGGCAATCTCAATAGATCCCTCAAACCCACCAGTGCTGTGAATAACACTCATTCCGAACAGGATATTCATGAGTGTCGATTTACCCGCGCCATTTTCACCCACAATTCCGTGAACTTCTCCGGGCATGATGGATAGGTTGATGCTGTCCAGGACCTTAGTGCCGTAGTAGCTCTTGCTGATGCCCTTCATTCTAAGAATGGGTTCAACGGCCATGTACGCACCTTCTTCCATAGTGGATAACCCGCAGGGCCGCCGTAGGGCAGCCCTGCAGTATGCTTGTCGCTGATCTCATTATTGGAAAACCACATGGTCCGAGAGGTAGAGATAGTAGTTGTCCGTACCCGGATACTCCACTAGGTTGACCGACTGTCCGGCAATCTCTTCCATGATCCGAACGAGAGCTGCTTTGTCGTTCTTGGAGGTGATGTTGCCGTTAATCCACTCAACCGCATAGTAGGTTCCAGCCTGCATGAACATCATGTTCACAGGCACCGGCCAAGTGGCAACTCTACCGGCGGCACCCTTTTCAACGACCTTCTCGTTGATTTCCTCTAAGATCCACTTCAGATCGCCCTTGCGATCCTCAGGCACCTCAATACCTAGGGCCGCGGGGAGAGCGTGGTAGGGGCTGGGGCAGCACTGCACCGGGAAGATACCGCCATTCGCGATGGTCTGAGCGATCAGCGGCTCCTGCATCGCACAGTTGGTTCCAAATACAGCCGTATCAGGGCCATATTGGGCAATCTTGCGCGGCACATCTTCGCTGATGAACATCTGGGTTCCGGTAACGCCTGCATCGCTAGTTGGGTCGGGAGCATCTTCGTCGACGAACAAGATGCCCAGTTCCTCTGCTCTTGCCTTCATCAACTCGCGTCTCTGAGCGAGAGTCTCCACAGACATGTGGCGTGGGAAGGAGTAGTGCACAAGCACTTTTGCGCCCATGGCGTAAGCCTGCTCGGCGATCTGCGGGCCGCGCCCGATATCGTCGGTATTCAGCACGATATCACCTTTAGAGGCGACTACCATGGGGTCTTCCTGGGGCGAACCAAGAACGATCAGGATGTCCGGCCGGAATTCCCTCACTCTATCCACAGCCGCAGCAGCACCTGGAACGGCCTGCACCATGATAATGGCTTTCACATTTGGATCAGCGGCCATTTCCAGCATGTTGCTGATGGTTGTCTCCTGCTCCTGCATGAAGCGGTCAGGATAGGTAGCGATGATTACCCGATCTGCACCGAATTCAGCCTGCATTTGCTCGGCCATCCGGTATTCCTCTTCGTTCTGGGTAACCGTACCTGTCAGGATTCCGATCTTCCAGTTAGCTGATGCTGCCGCGCTCAAAACCATGAGCAGCACAGCGGCGAGTACTAGGACTCTCTTCACTTCGTATACCTCCTCGTTTGACACTTTCGAACCCGGCGCCAGGGTCGTGAGTGATTATTTGGATACTATTCCGTGGAAATCAAGATAATCCTGCTTTTGGGTAGAGATTTTTCGTAGAGGGATTTGTGATTCGCACGAAATTCGCATTCCTGTGTTTTTCCCGTGGGAGGTAGGTATTCTGCCGCTGAAGGCGAATATGGGAAAAATGGATGGTATGATCTGGATCTTGTGGGAAAGGGGTGAATGCTGCCGCAGATTCGGACTTTGCGGCGGCAAAGTGTGCAGCTAAACTACAAACGAACGTTTTTTATCGGCCTAGCGTTCTTGTCGATCTCCGCGTTTTGGCAGATGTACGACAGTTTGGTTCCACTGATGTTGAAAAACACCTTCAGGATTGGCGACACTCTCGCAGGAGCTATCATGGCGTTGGACAATGTACTGGCCTTGTTCATGCTGCCCCTGTTTGGTGCTTTATCGGACCGAGTGCGCACTCCCATCGGCAAACGGATGCCTTTCATTGTTGGGGGGACTGCCGCTGCAGTCGTGGCCATGATCCTTGTCCCGGTAAGCGATAATCTGGTGAACTTCCCCATGTTTGTGGTTGTGCTGTTCTTGACCTTAGTGGCGATGAGCACCTACCGTTCTCCGGCGGTCGCGCTCATGCCAGACGTAACTCCTAAGCCCCTTCGTTCCAAGGCTAACGCCGTCATCAATTTGATGGGTGCAGTGGGAGCGATTATCTCTTTGGCCTTGATGTCGCTGTTGATCCCAGATGTGGGCAAGCCCAACTATCTGCCGATCTTTGCCTGCGTGGCCGGACTGATGGTGGGCGCAGTAGTGATCTTGGTGATCACGATCCGGGAAAACAAGCTGCTTGAGGAGATGAAGCAGCTGCAGGGACACGGAGAGGAGCGGGAAGAAGCGGGAGTGGAAGGTTCTGGGGCCTTGCCCAGAGATGTACAGCGGAGCTTGCTGTTTATCCTGATCTCCATCTTTTTGTGGTTTATGGCCTATAACGCAATCACCACAGCCTTCTCCAAGTACGCCCAGACGGTCCTGGGCATGGTTGGCGGTGGATTTGCGAACAGCCTGCTTTTAGCAACAGCAGCAGCAGTCGTCACCTTTATCCCTTCCGGCTTGATCGCAACCCGCATCGGCCGCAAGCGTACCATTCTCTCAGGCATCGTGATCCTGTTTGCATGTTTTGCGGCTGCAACAGCCTATACAGCCTATCATCCCACGATCAACATTCTCTTCGTCTTGGTTGGCGTCGGCTGGGCCCTGATTAACGTTAACTCCTATCCGATGGTTGTGGAGATGGCGAAAGGTTCTGACGTGGGGAAGTTTACGGGTTACTACTACACTTTTTCTATGGCCGGCCAGATTGTGACGCCCATACTGTCTGGCGCTCTCCTGGAGTATGTGGGTTATAGGACGCTTTTCCCGTATGCGGCGTTTTTCTCCGTTCTAGCGTTTATCACCATGAGCATGGTTCAGCATGGAGACAGTAGGCCGGCTGTTCACCAAGATAAGCTGCAGTATCTGAATGTGGGAGACTAAGAAAGAGGGGCGGTCGTGCCCCTCTTCCTTTGCGCCTAGTAGATGTAGTCAACTGAGACTAGTTCACAGCTGAACCAGTGGTATGGTCCAGAATCCAGATCCCAGATCACGTTGGCTTTGTGCGGAATAATCAAGCCGTTAAACTCCTTGTAGTCAACCATCTCCACAATCCAGTTTTCCAGGGTGAATTTGCCTTGCGCTTCTTTATAGCGCTGCGCCGTAAAGCTCTGCACCTGGCCGTTTTCACGAAAGGCGAAAACGCCGGAGACGCTCTGCCCGCCGTACGTCATTGTTGCCTTGGCGTGAGTGTCGTCCAGGTGTTCCCAAGTAAGGTAGCTGCTCAGCGCCGCCGTGGGGAACCATGTCATTTCTGCCAAGTAGCGCAGCATGGTTCCTTGATCCATTTCAGGGCCCCTGGCATCCACCACAGGAAGCAGGCCGAGGATCTTGATGAGCATCTCGCCTCGGCCGTTCACGTATTTATCGCGTCCCACAACTGCCATCAAGGGATTCATTTTGATATTGGCTTTCCAGACAAACGCAGGATCCTTAACGCGAAAGGCTTGTTCTGCCTGGGCAGACACCCAGGGCTGCTCAGGGCTGAGACGTAAACTAGCTTGCTGCGTCAAGCGGATAGCCTGAATCGGATACTGCCCGATCACCTGGGCTTGTCTCAGCCACTGCTGGACTGCGGTGGGGAGATCTGCCAGGTCACTTTCTGTGATTGGCTGCGATTCCACTCGAGTGTTTGCCATCAGCTGTTCCATTTCCCCTTCTGCCATTCGGTTAAGGGCTTGCATCCCCACCCAAGCGGCACCTGCAGTAATAACTCCCACAATCACTATTACTCCCACAATCCAGCTTAGCAATCGTTTCACCCTCTCAGTCATCTCCCCCTCGTGGAATAGGTACCCGCAAGAGTTTTCCGCTCCACCTAGGTATTCCTGCCGACGAGGGGAACGGGAACAGGAAAAATTCGTCGCGCGGAGAAGTCTCTGGGGACTGAAAGGAGGTTATGGCACATGGCACTTGCTGAAACTCGCATTATCCTAGGCTGCATGCGCATTGCTAACCTAGACATAGCCGCTGTGCGGGAGCTCATTGATGCTTCTTTGGCGGCGGGGGTGAACTTCTTCGATCATGCAGATATCTACGGTGGGGGACGGTGTGAGGAACTCTTCGGAACCGTTCTGGCCAGCCAGCCAGGGCTGCGGGAGAAGATCATCATCCAGACGAAATGTGGAATTCGCCGTGGTTTTTATGATTTCTCGAAAGAGCATATTCTGCGGTCGGTTGATCAGAGCTTGCAGCGTTTGAGGACCGACTATGTGGATGTGCTGCTTCTGCACAGGCCAGATACCCTCATGGAGCCAGACGAAGTGGCAGAGGCTTTCACGGCCTTAGAAGAGAGCGGCAAGGTACGCTGCTTTGGCGTGAGCAATCACAGCCCTCTGCAGATTGAGCTTCTGCAGCGATGGCTTCCGCAGCGAATTCGCTTCAACCAGCTGCAGTTCAGTGCAGCCCATACCGGGATGATTGATGCTGGCTTGAACGTAAATATGAAGATTGACCCAGCGGTGGACCGGGACGGAGGGATCTTGGAATACTGCCGCCTGCGGGAGATCACGATCCAGGCTTGGTCCCCACTGCAGTTTGGCTTTTTTGACGGAGTATTTTTGGGGCATCCTGACTATGCTGATCTCAATAGGGTACTGGAGCGCATTGGGGAAGAGCAGGGCGTTAGTGCGGCAGCAGTGGCTGTTGCCTGGATTCTGCGCCATCCTGCCAAGATGCAGGTAGTGGTAGGGACCACCAAGCCGAACCACCTGCAGGAAATCTGCGCAGCGGAAAGGGTCAACTTGACTCGGGAGCAGTGGTACGAGATCTATCGCGCCGCTGGGAATAAGCTGCCGTAGGAGATATGTGATGCTTAAGTGGTTGATGCGTGATCCCGTGGACCAGTCCAGGGAACAGCGAGCAGTGTTCGCGGGCGTATTGGGTGTGGTTGTGAATTTGCTGCTGTTTGCCTCCAAACTTGCGGTTGGTATGTGGGCCAACAGCATTGCCATCATCTCCGATGCTTTTAACAATCTGAGCGATTTGGGCTCGGCCGTTGTGGCGGTTTTTGGTGCCAAGATGAGCAGTGCTCCTCCGGATAGGGAACACCCCCACGGCCACGGTCGGATTGAGTATGTGGCCGCATTGGTGGTGTCGTTCATTATTTTTTCTGTAGGTCTGGAACTGCTGCACAGTGCAGTGCGGAAAGTTCTGAATCCGCAGCCTGTGGAGTTTTCCGCCGCCGTAGCTATTACATTGTGCTTATCCATCGGCGTCAAGATGTGGTTATATTTCTATTACCGAAGAGTGGGCCGCCGCATCGACTCCAGTCTCAACCGAGCAGTGGCGGTGGACAGCCTCAACGATGCGGTGGCTACGTCTGCCGTTTTGGCCGGCGCTGTCCTCAGCCGCACTACCGGAGCAGTACTTGACGGGTATTTGGGCCTGGGTATTTCGCTTCTTATTATGTATACAGGCTTCAGCACCGCCAGAGAATCGGCAAACCTGCTCGTGGGAGTATCAGCTGATCCGGAGTTGGTACAGAGAATCAACGAAATGATCCTGCAGGGCAGGGGGATTCGTGGTGCCCACGACCTCAGAATTCACGACTATGGACCAGGCAGGACACTCGCGTCGATCCACGCTGAGGTTGATGACAAGGCGAGCCTTGTGGAGATGCATGCCGAAATCGATGCCATCGAAGACCGGATCGAGGACGAGCTGGGTGTAACCATCGTGATCCATATGGATCCGGTTTCTGGGCGGGCGGAGGGGAAGGAGCAGGGAGGAAGAACATGATCCTATCAGGCTTAGAGATTTTGCGCCATTTGGGGAAGGACATTATCATTGAGCCTTTTGATCGCAGCAAACTCAATCCTAACAGCTACAATCTTTCGCTCCACAACGAGCTGATGGTGTATGACTGTCCCATCTTAGATATGAAGGTACCGAATCCCGCCAGGAAGATCACCATTCCCCCTGAGGGTCTGCTCCTGGAACCAAACCGCCTGTACCTCGGCCGCACGAAAGAATACACCAAGACTACCAACTTCGTTCCGATGCTGGAGGGTAGGTCCTCGATCGGGCGCTTGGGTCTTGTTATTCACGTGACGGCAGGATTCGGGGACGTGGGGTTTGCCGGATATTGGACACTGGAGATGTTCTGCATCCACCCGATCGTAATCTATCCTGATGTGGAGATCTGTCAGATTTACTACCACACCATCGCCGGCGAGTACGAGCCTTACTCCAGCGGTAAGTACCAAAACAACACGGACATTCAGCCGAGTTTGCTGTATCGCGACTTTGAGAGCAAGAAATGACGAGGTGCCATGTTGAGTTTACCACAGGAATTCCTGCACAAGATGGCAGGCCTGCTGGGAGAAGACTATCCTGCCTTTGCGGCGAGCCTGGCGGGAACGAGCTGCCAGGGCCTGCGCATCAACACTCTGCGAGTCTCAGTGGGAGATTTCCTTTCACTGTCTCCTTGGGATCTGACGCCCATTCCCTGGTGCAGCACCGGTTTTTATTACAGAGAATCAGACCGCCCTGGTAAGCACATCTACCATTTTGCCGGGATGTACTATATCCAGGAACCGAGCGCCATGGCTGTCGCCGAATATGTGGCGCCGCAGCCCGGTGAGTGGGTGCTGGACTTGGCGGCGGCGCCAGGGGGTAAGACCACACACCTGGCCGCCCTCATGGGTGGGAAAGGGTTGATTGTCGCCAATGAAGTTCACCGGGGGAGGGCACAGGTTCTCGCTCAAAACGTTGAGCGGCTGGGCATTCCTAACGTGATCGTCACGAACGAGCAGCCGCAGCGTCTAGCTCAGTATTTTCCCCGGCAGTTTGACAGGGTGCTGGTGGATGCCCCCTGCTCGGGGGAGGGGATGTTTCGCAAAAACCCAGCCGCACGCGGGGAATGGAGCCCTGCCCATGCGTTCAGCTGTGCCGAACGGCAGCTGCGCATCTTGGAGAGTGTGCCAGGCCTGCTGCGTCCGGGGGGTTGGTTTGTTTATTCTACCTGTACGTTTTCGCCGGAGGAGAACGAGGGGGTTGTGAGCCGCTTCCTAGCTGAGCACCCAGATTTTTACGTAGAACACGCACCGCGGGGAAGCGGCGTTGAGCCGGGTCGCCCAGACTGGGTTGCTGGGCCGGAGGAGCTTGCCCGCACGGTCAGGTTTTGGCCGCACCGGCTTGCGGGCGAAGGTCATTTCATCGCAGTTCTGCGCCGGCGGGAGGGCACCGAGCCGCGCAGGCCTTCCAGTGAGGCAGACCGGGCGAAGGATTACTTGGATTACAGAAGCGTCATAGAGAATATCCTCAGCCGTGTTCCCCAAGGCCGCCCCGTCAAGGTTGGCCATCAGCTCTACCTCATGCCTGCCGATACTCCGGAGCTTGCTGGGCTGAAGGTGATCTGGCCGGGGCTGCACGTGGGAACGTTCAAAAAGGACCGCTTTGAACCGGCGCATGGGCTTTCCCGCATTCTGCGAGCTGAGGACGTAAGGCGAGTCGTAGACTTCCCCTGTGATGCTCCGCAGCTAGCCCGTTATCTTCGAGGCGAAGCTCTGCCTTGGGACGGGCCTGATGGTTGGTACTTGGTGGCCGTAAACGGTTTTGGCCTGGGCTGGGCGAAGTTGGTCAAGGGTGTGCTCAAGAATCATCTACCTAAGGGTCTGCGCCAGACTTCTCAATATTGAAGCCGCCTTGGTGGCGGCTTCTATTACGGCCGGTTTTCCAGTAGTGCTTGGAGGGAAATAGGGAACTTCTCTGCAGTCAGCTGCTTGATTGCCTCAGCGTAGTCCCGAATCTCCTTTTGGGCATGCTCGTCCAAGCGCAGGCGGAGAAAATGTGCCACTGCCTGCAGACTGGCTGTCCACACCCACCGCACATACATGCCGTAGGCTGGCAGGAACAGGCGGGCCTGTTCGGCACACACTCCTGCTGCCATGGCCTCCTCATACAGCGCAATGCTGGCTTCCACATGGGCCTGAAGTTTTTCGGTATACTTTCTGCCTATTTCCTCAGGGAGATTGTCGCCGCTGCCCTGCTTGCGATTCTCCGGCGCGGAGCGCCACTCCCCAGGAGAGGGTACCAAGAAAACGGGTTCCTCGGTAATATAGCGTCGGCTGGATTCGTTCCAAGCTGTGAGCCGATCAAAGGGCTCCCCGTGTTCGCTCCCGATAATGTGTTTCCACCACTGCCTTGCTACCATGAGCGGGGCATATACCTCAAATTTCAGCACAGAGTGGCGAAACGGAGAAGTATGCTCGTGTTCAGCAAGATAGTAAATGAGGCGCTTTTCCTTGGGTCCAAGCTCGGACGCTTCTTTATCGAAGCTGACTTTCGCATCATTTACCGGTGACAAATCGGTACCCATCCAATCCTTCAACAAGACGTAGCCTCTGTCACCTACGTCGATCCTGAGTTTCTCCATTCCCATGTGCTCCTTTCTGCCCTCTAATTATCCATAGCTTATCATTTTTTCCCGGCAAGCGAAAGGGACATTCGACCTGGGCTTTGTCCAGTGCTGTGCCGCGGCAAATAAAGACCTGTTTTTCGAAAGGAAATGTTTCAATTGTGGTAGAAATCAACATAAAGATAAAATAAAGCAGCCTGGGAGTGATGGTGTGATCCTGCTCGACGGCAATCATCTGGGCATTGAATCTGTGGTTCGGGCTGTGCGGCAGTATGAAAAGCTAGCTGTTGACCAGCACCAGCTGGCGGCAGTCGGAGCCAGCCGCCGCGTTGTAGAAGCGGTAATTGACCAAGGACAAGCTGTTTACGGGATCAATACAGGATTCGGGAAGTTAGCCGATGTGTCCATATCTCCCCAGAGCCTCGCCGAACTGCAGCGCAACTTAATTCTGAGCCACTGCAGCGGCGTGGGCGAGTTCGTTCCGCTGGAGATCGGACGGGCCATGCTGATGCTTAGAGCAAATGCGCTTATGAAAGGCTACTCCGGGGTTCGCCCTGAGCTTATCCGGCTCTTGGTGGAGATGTTTAACCGTGGCGTTACTCCTGCTGTTCCCCAACAGGGTTCTGTGGGAGCTAGCGGGGATTTGGTTCCTTTAGCCCATATGTCCGCGGTACTGATCGGGGAAGGCCGGGCTTGGGTGGACGGACAGCTCCTGCCAGGGGCAGAAGCGCTGCGCAGAGTCGGGCTGACTCCTCTCACTCTGGAGGCGAAAGAAGGGCTGGCTCTGATCAACGGCACTCAGTACATGACAGCTTACGGTGTGCTGGGTGTATACGACGCGCAGGTGCTGGCCAAGACTGCCGATATAGCTGGAGTCCTAACCATGGAAGCTTTGGGGGCACTGCCCGATGCCTTTGACGCAGAGGTGCACCGCCTCCGACCCCATCCTGGGCAGATGGCAAGCGCCGAAAACGTGCGTAAACTGATTGCGGGCAGCGGATTAATCAATAGGTCGCAGAGGCAGAGGATTCAAGATGCTTATTCGCTGCGCTGTATTCCGCAAGTGCACGGCGCGACGCGCGACGCAATCCGCTACGCGGGGCAGGTCTTAACTATCGAGATCAACTCCGTCACAGATAACCCAGTTGTGCTTGCTGACGGGGAACGGATTATTTCCGCTGGGAATTTCCACGGCCAACCTGTTGCTTTGGCGACGGATTTCTTGGGGATTGCCGTTGCCGAGATGGCGAATATCTCAGAACGGCGCATCGAGCGTCTAGTGAACCCCGCCTTGAGCGGGCTGCCGCCGTTCTTGGTTTCCAATAGTGGGCTCAACTCAGGTTACATGATCAGTCAGTATACCGCCGCTGCCTTAGTCTCTGAAAACAAGGTTCTGGCCCATCCTGGCTCGGTGGATTCCATTCCCACTTCTGCCAACCAGGAGGATCATGTGAGCATGGGATCCATCGCGGCTAAGAAACTGCGGGCAATCTTGGAAAATGCCCAGCATGTTCTCGCCATTGAGCTCGTGTGCGCATGCCAAGCCCTAGAATTTGTAGAGCGGCGCAAGCTCGGCCCTGCCGCACAGGCGGTTTATGGTTTGATTCGCAGCGCCGTACCGCCCTTGGTTCAAGACCGCATCATTGCACAGGAGATTGGGGAAGTACGGGAACTGATCACTACCGGGCGCATTGCCGCGGCGGCAGAGGCAGAAGTAGGCAAATTGCATTGAGGGGGAGAGAGTAAGTGCGAGCACCGCGGGGGAAATCATTGAGCTGTAAAGGGTGGCATCAAGAAGCTGCTCTGCGGATGTTGATGAACAACCTCGATCCAGAGGTAGCGGAGCGGCCCGAAGACCTAGTGGTGTACGGAGGTCGCGGCAAAGCTGCCAGGAACTGGGAGTGCTTTGAGGCGATTGTGGCCTCTCTCCGGGAACTGGAGAACGACGAAACGCTGCTCGTCCAATCAGGCAAGCCAGTTGGCGTTTTCCGCACTACGCCTCACTCGCCGCGAGTCTTGATTGCCAATTCTAACTTGGTGCCGGCTTGGGCAACATGGGAGAAGTTCTGGGAACTGGAGCGGCTTGGTCTGATGATGTATGGGCAGATGACGGCTGGCAGCTGGATTTACATCGGCACCCAGGGGATTCTGCAGGGAACCTACGAGACTCTGGCGGAACTTGCTGCGCAGCACTTTGGCGGCTCGCTGAAAGGAAGGCTGGTGGTAACGGCCGGATTGGGAGGCATGGGCGGCGCTCAGCCACTAGCCGTTACCATGAACGAGGGAGTTGCCATCGTTGTGGAGGTCAACCCTGAGCGCATTGCGCGGCGCCTTGCCACACGGTACTGTGACGTTTCTGTCGAGGACCTCAAGGAAGCCCTAAACATGGCCGAATCGGCCCTACAGAGAAAAGAACCACTATCCATCGCTCTGCTCGGTAATGCAGCGGAGGTGCTGCCTGAACTTGTGAGCCGCGGCGTTGTTCCAGATGTGGTTACCGACCAGACTTCCGCCCATGATCCCCTCAACGGATATGTGCCTAGCGGCCTGACGGTAGCGGAAGCAGAAGAGCTGAGGAAGCAGAATCCAGAGGAGTATATCAAACGTGCGAAAGAATCAATGGCCGTACACGTTCAAGCGATGCTGGATCTGCAAAAGGCCGGCGCGGTTGTGTTTGACTACGGCAATAACATCCGCCATCAAGCTAAGGAAATGGGTGTCCACGATGCGTTTGCCATTCCCGGTTTTGTGCCCGCCTTTATTAGGCCGTTGTTCTGCGAAGGGAAGGGCCCCTTCCGGTGGGCTGCCCTATCTGGTGATCCGGAGGACATTTATGCTATCGACGAGTGTATATGCCGAGAGTTCTCTCAAGACACCCGTTTAGTTCGCTGGATAAAGATGGCCCGGGAAAAGGTGGCATTCCAAGGTTTGCCGGCCCGCATCTGCTGGCTGGGCTACGGCGATCGGGCGCGACTAGGACTGATGATCAATGAGATGGTTCGCCGGGGTGAACTGAGGGCACCGATCGTGATCGGTCGCGATCACCTCGATGCCGGCTCCGTGGCATCACCTTACCGGGAAACAGAGGGTATGCTTGATGGCAGCGATGCTGTGGCTGATTGGCCGCTGCTCAATGCCTTAGTCAACGCCTGCGCGGGCGCGAGTTGGGTGTCGATC
>JAAYMI010000157.1 GCA_012521465.1 Bacillota bacterium
CCCCGCCATGATCTTGGTTTCCATAACGCGCCCCCCATGGTGAAGGTATTACTCACAGTATATGTACTAATCACACAGGTGGGAACGTATGAATTAGGGAACAGTCTGCGTGCTATTGGAGGGAATCAGGTGAAAAGGCTCATACTAGTGCTCCTCGCGCTCATGCTCCTTGTTCCCCGGGTGAGCCATGCTTCCGCACCGCCTGAGATTAGCTCTATCGCTTATTTATTGTACGATGCCGATTTTGGGCGGGTGTTGGTGGAAAAGAATGGCTTTGAGAGGCGGTCCATCGCCAGCATTACTAAAGTGATGACCATACTCTATGCTGTCGAGTTGATTGAGCAGGGGAAGATCTCCTTAGCTGACAAGATCACCGCCAGCGCTCGAGCGGAAAGCCGGGAAGGTACGCAGATCAAGCTCAGAGCGGGGGAGACGTTTACCGTGGAGGAGCTCCTGTACGCAGCGGCACTCCAGTCGGCCAACGATGCCGCTGTAGTACTGGCAGAGTATATCGGTGGTTCGGAGGAGCAGTTCGCTGCAATGATGAACGAACGCGCCCGCGAATTGGGACTAGAGGACACCAATTATGTTGACTGCACCGGCCTGCTGTCCATATTTAGCGGGAACTATTCAACCGCCTACGACCAAGCGCGACTGTTCAGCACTGCTATGGGCCATGAGTTGTTTCGGGAGATCTTCGGCTCGGAGAAGTATTTTTTGCAGGCGCAGCGGCGAGAGATTAAGAACAGCCATCCCCTCCTTGGAGAAGTGGACGGGGTGGAGGGGGGGAAAACAGGGGCCACCACGCCCGCCGGCCATACACTGATCACATCCACAACTCGCCGCGGTCGGCGGCTCATTTCAGTCGTCCTCGGGGCACGGACTCGTGAAGCGCGGAACGCCGAAAGTGAGAGCCTGATCGAATGGGCCTTTGACCAGCTGCAGGTAGTGATTCCCAAGGATACCACCCTTACAACCATGGAGGTCCCCGATGGCGTGCGCCACGAAATCGGCGTGACCATCGACAGAGATGTATCGATCTTCGCAATCGGAGAGGACCCAGAAAACCTCACAACCGAAGTGATCTTAGACAAGTCCCTCAGGGCACCCATCGACCGAGGAGAGGTGGTGGGCGAACTCATTCTTTACAGCTCAGACGGCAGCGAGTACGGCCGGATGCCCGTTGTGGCACAGCACAGCACTGGATTGGCATCGTGGCTGAGGCGCATATACAATCGGCTGATACTCTTCCTAAGGCGGGTGTTCTAGGCATGCGCAGATCGGTTTCCACCATACTGATCCATCGACGAGTCATCGCCATGCTGCTGACTGCGATGTGCTTTACCTTGCTGTTGGTGGGGCGTCTGGCCTACCTGCAGATCGCCCGTAACAGGTTTTTTCAGGACAAGGCAGTAGAGCAGCGCATCCAGCGCATTCCGGTAGAGGGGCGCCGCGGTTCAATCTACGACCGTAACGGTATCCCCTTGGCAGTGAGCATTAACGCCACATCGGTGTACGCAATCCCCGCTGAGGTAGAAAACAAAGAGCAGACTGCGCGTATCCTAGCACAGATTCTTAATCTGGATTACGAGACTGTCTTGGCGCGGCTGAACAAACGCACGGCCAGCGAATGGGTCAAGAAGAAAGTGTCCTTGGAAGAGGCAGAGGCAGTGATTAAGGCAGGTCTTCCCGGAGTGGGAGTGGTGGACAGTTCTGAGCGGGTTTATCCCTATGGATCTGTGGCACCCCAGGTGCTTGGTTTTGTCGGCATTGACAACCAAGGACTAGAGGGGCTAGAGCTCTACTACGACAAGATTCTGAGGGGAACTCCTGGCCAAGCAGTATTCGAGCGAGACGCGGTAGGCCGGGCCATTCCCGGCGGCATTCGCGGGTACGTCCCCGGCAAGCCCGGTGCTGACCTGGTCTTGACCATTGACTACTATATTCAGCAGGTAGCTCAGAGGGAGGTGGAAAGGGCCACTCGCGAAACGGGATCCCGCTTGGGGTTAATCATTATTACCGACCCGAAAACGGGGGAGATCTTGGCTAACGCGGTTTATCCCACATTTGATATCGAAAACGTTCTGGACTATCCGGCCGATTACCGCCGCAATATCGCGGTGACGGACACCTACGAACCTGGTTCCACCTTCAAGGCTGTCACCATGGCGGTGGCCTTGGAAGAAGGGGTGGCAACTGTGAACACTGGCTTCTTCGATCCAGGGTACATTAACGTATCGGGCTGGAGAATCCGCTGCTGGCACAGGGGTGGGCATGGGCCGCAGTCGTTTTTCGAGACGCTGCAGAACTCCTGCAATCCGTTCTATGCCAAACTGGGAATGGAGTTGGGAGGCGAGAAGTTCTATCCCAATCTAATGAAGTTCAATTTCGGTGCCAAAATGGGCGTCGATTTCCCAGGAGAAGTACCTGGAACAGTGCATCCTCCCTCAAGCCGCGTTCCACTCGTTACGTGGGCCAACATCGGTTTTGGGCAGGGTTTGACTATGACTCCCCTGCAGCTGCTGGCAGCCTTTGGCGCGATCGCCAATGATGGGATCTATTCGGTACCCCACTATGTGCGGGAGATTATCACAGACTCAGGAACCACTGCCCCCGAACTGCCGGCCCAGCGCCGTGTGATCAGTTCAGCTACAGCAGCGATAGTGAAAGAGGCGCTGCGGCGGGTTATTACCCGGGGCTCTGCCAAACGTGCTGAGGCTCCAGGTTACTTCGTGGCTGGGAAAACCGGGACTGCACAAGTAGTTGAGGACGGCCGCTATTCACACTCGAAAACGGTGACATCCTTTGCGGGATTCGCACCCGTTCACGATCCTCAGATGGCCGCCTTGCTGGTGCTGTGGGAACCACAGGGAGCCTTTTTCGGAGGCATCATAGCGGCTCCTGTTTTCAGCCGCCTCACGCAGCAGGTTATGCCCTTCCTCGGAGTGGAACGGCAAGCCATGGCAGACAGCGGCGTGCCCCAAGTAACTGTTCCTGATGTTGTGGGCCTGCCTGTGCAGGAGGGAATGGAGGCTCTACAGGATGCCCGTTTCCAAGTGGAGCTGATTGGCGAGGGGCAGCGCATTATCGGGCAGGCACCTGAAGGAGGGGCGGCCGCGGGTGTGGGTACAGAGGTGTACGTTTTTACTGATACAGACTACCTCCCGGCATCTAGCGACCTACCAACGCCCTTTGGTGTCTAAGCCTTGACAGTATACGTTAATTTTCTTACAATATGAGGCGGAGGCCGAGATCCAATCGAGGTTCTCACTGGCCTCCGTTTTTGTGCTGTTTTCTGCACTGGGTACGGGGTGGGAGGCGGGAATAAGGGATGACGGTACTACACTTGCTTTGGCTGGTGTGCCTTATCGCGAGCGCCAGCGCTGTGGGTCTCGTGAAAAGCGGACACTGTGCTGTGAGGTTCTTCGCGATTAACGCCGCTGTTATGGCGCTGCTGTGGGTCTCTCTAGGAGCCGCCGCCGCAGCAGTAGTCATGGCTGTAACAGGCGGCCTCTGCGCGTGGCTCTTAGCTAAAACCGCAGCTGGCATGGAGGGGATGGAGTAGTGCGCTCACTTGTGAATGTGATTATTGTCCTGTTGATTGGGGTGCTTCTTATAGGTGTGACTCTGAACATGCCTACCTTTGGTGATCCGCATAACCCTGTTCCCTCAGAGCACAGCAATAGTGCTGGTGCCGAGACGCTGCGCTGGTTTGACATCATCGGCGCGCTGGCAGTAGGTGCGGGAGCTGTACATGGAATAGGTTTGGTGAAACAAGCACGGCAAGGGAAAGAGGCGCATCATGGATAATCTGTTTTACCTGCTCACAACGATTCTGTTTCTGATTGGATTGTGGATTGTGCTCAGCCATGGCAATTTAGTCAAGAAGATTATGGGCATCACCATAATGAAAAGCGCCGTGTTCCTCTGCATCTTGGCTTCTGGATTCGTACACAGCCAACGGGGAATCCCGAATCCTATGCCAGCGCGGATCGTGATAGCCGGCCTGGTCGTGACGACAGCAGTAACAGCCGTGGCGTTGGCTTTAGTGGCCGAACTGGCCAGATACTACGGTACAGCGGATATCAACGAAATAACGCGGCTAAGGAGAATGGGCCAATGACAGCATCTCTGATCGTTCCTCTCGTTGTGGTTCTCCCGCTGGTTAGCGCGCTGTTTGTTTTTCTGTTGCGCAAGAGACATCCCGCGTCCTCTGGCGTGTTGGCTCTAGTCACCACTGGTGTGGTTTTCATCCTGGCTGGGCGCCTGGCCGCTTTGGCGGGACAAGCTGAGGTGGTCGTGTTCCAGCTTGAGGGTCTGTCACTTGCTGTGGACCGAATCGCCGCTCTACTCTTGTTGGTCTTTGCCGGGGTTTCTTTCACAGTCTTGTTGTTTGCCCAAGGCCTTTTAGGCCTAGAGATCGCGCCCCGGATCGTCCCGCGTTACTATGGCGTATTCCTGGTGCTGCTGGCATCTTTGATGGCCGTCACCGTATCCGATGACTTGTTCAGCATGTACATCTTCTTAGAAGTGGTGATGGTCTGCGCTGCGGTACTGGTTGCAGCGAAAGGGGATAAGGACTCGACGCAGGCAGCAGTGAGATACTTGATCCTCAACATGGTGGGCTCTGGGGTGCTTCTCATGGGCATCGCAGGCCTCTACGTGGGCACTGGCCATCTGCAGCTGAGCAGAGTCGCTGAGGCACTTCCTCAGGCGGTTAGTTCCTATTCCCTGGACATTCTGGCCTCTATCGCTATGATAATGGTAGGTACTGCAGTGAAATCAGCTCTGTTTCCCCTGCATTCTTGGCTGCCGGACGCCCACGGATCTGCGGCCACTCCCTCGAGCGTTGTCATCTCTGGCTTGCTCGTTAAGGTCAACATCGTGTTTCTCCTGAAACTGCTTACGCAGGCGCTGCCGATTGATTTCGCAGCCCAGCTGCCCTTAAAACCTATACTGCTTGTTATGTCCTCGGCCGCGATTTTGGGGGGCTCCCTGCTAGCCCTCAAGCAAACGGACATCAAGCGCATGCTGGCCTATTCCACCGCCGCGCAGGTCGGATACATTTTTCTTGGTGTCGGCCTCATGAACGAGAACTCTTTGACGGGATCGGTGTTTCATATTCTCAACCATGCGGTCGTCAAGGGCATGCTCGTCCTGGCTGCTGGCTCTATCATGAAGCTTACTGGCAGGCGCAGAATCGCGGACTTCGCTGGGGTGGGCAGACGGTTTCCCCTGCCAATGGTGGTTTTCACAATCGGTGCCCTCTCAATGGTGGGGGTACCTCCCCTGAGCGGCTTTACCAGCAAGTGGTATCTGGCCTTGGGAGCCTTGGCGGAAGGCAGAGCGGTGCTTGTGGGAGTCCTGCTCCTCAGTAGTCTGCTCAATGCAGCATACTACCTGCCGATTGCCATTGCCGCCTTTTTCCGTTCTGGGAAAGACATCGAACAGCACATCGAGCTGACCACTGGAGCAAAGGTCTCCATGCTAGTTCTGGCGGTTGCGTGCGTTTTGATTGGTCTCTTTTCCAACGTCACCGTAGATTTTGTGCAGCCCGCGGTGCACAGACTGTTTCTAGGAGGAGGAGCTTAAAATGGCAGCGTTCCTCAACTATCTACCGGTTTTTGTGGTCTTAATTCCCATGTTGGGTTCTTTTGTAGTCCTCTTGGCCGCGCGGCTCGGAGACAGATATCGCTCTGCTGCCACCGGCGGCATCATGTTTCTGACACTTGCCGCAGCGGCCTGGCAGTTTGCTGTAGTCAGAAGTGGAACCGTTCTCAGCTGCAGTATAGTCCAGTGCATGGGCGTCGGCCTGCGCTGGAAAGTGGACTTTGTGAACGCCTGCTTTTCCTTGGTTGTCGCGGCGGTATGGTTCCTTTCTACCGTCTTTGCCCGGGAGTACATGGCCCACGAGCACAGTCAAGGGCGGTTCTTCTCCGATTCGGTCTTCACGTTAGGCACCACCCTTGGCGTGTTCGTGGCAGGAGACCTGTTCACGCTGTTCTTGTTTTTTGAACTGATGACCTTTTCCTCCTACATGCTAGTCATTCATGAACAGGATCGCGAATCCATGTCCGCCGGCAACGTCTATCTGTACATGAGCGTGATCGGTGGGCTCATCCTCCTGGGTGCCATCTTTATCCTGCAGTATGCTGCTGGCCATACGCGCTTCGAGCCGATGCTGCACTCGCTTGTCGCGAAGGGGATCAGCCCATGGCTGGTGCTTGCCATGGCCTTAGGCGGCTTTGGCGTCAAGGCAGGTTTGATTCCCCTCCATATCTGGCTGCCCCGCGCGCATCCAGTTGCACCGGCTCCCGCATCGGCACTGCTGTCAGCGCTCATGATCAAGACAGGTGCGTACGGCTTTTTCCGATTCCTGTATTCCATTCTCAGCGTGCCCCATAGTGATCCGCTGTTTGTCTTCCAGCAGGGTTTCGGCTACCTGTTTATCTGGATTGGAGCCGTGACTATGTTCGTGGGCGCTCTCATGGGCCTACTGAGCGGGTCCATGAAGAAAGTGTTGGCGTATTCAAGCATCAGCCAGATGGGCTACATTCTTTTTGCGCTGGGTACAGGAGCCTTTCTCGGTTCTCACGGCGCTGTGGCCTTGGCGGGTGCTTGGCTGCACTCCATCAACCACGCTTTCTTTAAGTCCTTCCTCTTTCTCTTGGCCGGTGCTGTATTTCTCCACACAGGTGAACTGGGCTTAGATAGACTCGGGGGACTGAAGAAGCAGATGCCGTGGTCATTCGCCTTTTTCTTGGTCGCGGCCGCAGGGATTACCGGCATACCCGGGTTTAACGGCTACGTTAGCAAGGTGTTGATACACGAAGCCATTCTAGAGGCATACCACCTGAAGGGCTGGCCCGCGCTCCTGTGGTTGGAACGTATCTTTGTGGTTACCGGTGGCCTGACGGCAGCCTACATTACCAAGCTTTGGCTGAAAACCTTCTGGGTGAAGCCGCGTCAGAACTGGGAGGGGGTGCAGGATATCAGCTTGAGGCACAAGCTAGTGTTTGGCCTGTATAGTCTGATCGTGTTGTTCATCGGCACCCAGGCTCAAAGAGTGGTCGATGTGTTGGCCCTACCAGTGGTGAAGGCGATCCACTTTGACCCAGAGATCGTTGATCACCTTGCCCATGTGCCCTATTGGTCCGGGCATGAGCTGCAGAGTGCAATTGTAACCTACACAATCGCTAGCGCTGTTTTGTTTGTGGTATGGAAGTACGGGGAAAGAGTTAAGGTACCCCACTGGCTGAGTGTGGAGTACCTGGTGTATAAACCGCTGTATCGCGCGGCACGGAGGCTTGTCGAAGGATTTGGGCCGTGGCAGGCCCTCCTCCAGCCGCACCTTGCATCAGGTGGAAAAGGCGAGGGCGAAGCGGAATTGGACTCCGCGGGAGTACAAGCACAGCTGGGAGGTTCACTGGGAGTTGCCTTAGTCATGGTCGTTGTGCTGGTGGTTTTCCTCTGGTACGCTCTGTAGCTTCACTTCACTGGCGTAGTAGGCGCAGCAGCACTTGAGCGGGCAGATCGCGCACTTTGGCTTTCTAGCATGGCAGACTTGTCGGCCGTGGTAAATAAGCCAGTGATGCGCATCTGCCCATTTTTCTTGGGGGATTACTTCCATCAACCGCTGTTCCACCTCCAGTGGAGTCTTGCCCTGTGCGAGCCCCAATCTATTCGCGACGCGAAAGACGTGGGTATCGACGGCTATGGCAGGCACTCCAAAGGCGTTCGCGAGAACTACGTTAGCGGTCTTGCGCCCCACGCCCGGCAGCTTTTCCAGTTCTTCGCGAGTCCGGGGGAGTTCTCCGGCGTACTCCTCTATCAGCATTTTGGCTGCAGCCACCAGATTCTTGGCTTTAGTCTGCCAGAGGCCGGCCGTCTTGATCAGCTCCGCAACATCGCTCACATGGGCTTTTGCGAGCGCGTGGGCGTCAGGGTACTTGGCGAACAGAGCAGGGGTTATGAGGTTCACCCGCTCGTCGGTGCATTGGGCCGACAGGATTGTGGCTACCAAGAGCTGGAAGGGAGTACTGTGGTGAAGTGCTGTTTGGGGATTGGGATACATCTCTTCCAAAATCTGCAGGATTGTGTGCATAGTCTTCACCTAATAGAGGGGAGAATCCTCGTCTTGAATAGTAACATCTGGCTTCCGCACACACCGCCGGCAGCCAGGGCAGTCGGGGGTAACATGCACCAGCCCATCCTCGTCCATTATCAGGGAATGGTGCGGGCAGCGGTCTTGTTCATCAGAAGGCGTAAACAGGCCGGTGATTAGGTCTCTGAGCTGTTCCGCCAGAGAGCGATGCTCTTCTACCTGAAAGTCTGCGAGGGCCTCACGATACGACACGCTCTGATTGGTTAAACGGCTCTTGGCCAGCTTGTGGTAGGACGCGTATAGAAACAAGTCCGCCTCAGTCCGGTTGGGGAAGTCCTCCAACAGCCTCTGCTTGCGGATCAGCTGGACCACGGGTTTGTAGATTTCTTCATACCAGCTGCTGGCTGCATGCTCTAGAGGCTGCGCCACGCCCAGCCGCTGCGATTCCTCTGCCTGGTAGTCGCGGATTTGGTCCAGAAGCTTTTCGTAAGCCCCCAGTTCGGTGAACTTAATGTCAAGCAGACCGGTTTGGCGCTGGAAAACGGAGCGTTCTCGCCAGAGGAGATGTTCTTTAGTATTGCCGGGAGGCAGGTACTCGGTAACATATGCGTCGATGTACGTCTGTCCAACCTCCTTGGCTACCGCAACCCGGTGGTTACCATCGACAACGTAATAGCGGTCTTTGACCTTGTACAGCTGCACAGGGGGGAGAATCTCCCCCCGTTCGACTGCTTGTTTGATCCGCTGATAGCGATGATACGTGGTGCGGTTGCGGATGCGAAACTTGGCGTCAAAATCTTGCCAGCGGTTAACTGAACCGACAATATTGCTGACGGGCACGATGCGCAATCCGAGGTCCACTACGTCGGTCAGTTGGTATTTCTCCTTGCGGGCAGCAAATGATTCCACATGACCTCGAAGAACCAACAGTGATCACACTCCTGCCACAGTACTACTGGACATCCAGGATATAGAATCCGTATCCGTTGATGACTGTGGTGTCATTGACAATGTCAATTCGTTTCTGCTTGAGCCCGTAGTTGAGGTGAGTATGGCCGTGAATAAAATACCGCGGTCGGTATTTATGGATCAAGCGGGAAAAAGTCAAAAAGCCTTTGTGGCACTGGTCATCAGCATCATGAATGCCAAAGGGCGGCGCGTGGGTTAGGACAATGTCAATCCTCCGGCCAAACCAAAACCGCCACCTCATCTTGGCCCAGGTCCACCACATCTCCCGCTCAGTATACTGTACTGCTTGGGGATGGTGATAGAACATGGAGCCTTCGAATCCGATGATCGTCAGGCCCTTAAAGGCCACCACCTTGCCGTGGATGTTCTCGCCGCCTTCGGGGGGATTGGTATCGAAGCTGTAGTCATGATTGCCCCTAACATAGTAGAGCGGAGCATTGAAAACCGACATCAGGTAGGACAGATACCAGGCAGGTAAGTCGCCGACTGACAAAATGGCGCTGATACTTTCAGGAAATCGATCCCGCCTGAAATGGTCATATAACTGGGGGTCGACGGTGTCGCCTACGATCAGAAACTTCAAAACGGAAATCCTCCCAATGGCCTAAATGCGTTCATTCTAGTAGTTCGTGACTGCCGCGAATTTTCCTCTTTTGCACCAAGACACGTCCATATCCCAACAGGAACCATTCAACCCTGCGGAGAAGTGGTAAGATGTCTGTTCTCTTCTTCAGCTACTTTGCGCTTGGCCGCCACCGCGGCCATGATCTTGTCTTCGAACGTGATTCCCCGGAGTCTCTCTAGAAAGCCGGGGGGCTTCACGATGGTGCAGTATCGCTCGGGAGCTTCGTAAAGGGCAGCATTTGGGCTGTCTACAGCCTCAACTTTGGCGTAGTGCTCAATCAGCGTGACCCGGATTCCCCATTTGGATCCTGGCGCAATTTCTGTATAGACCGCTGATTTGTCGGTGGGCCGCGTCCATTTGCCCTGCGTGAGTCCTTTGAGCATTGAATCACCCTTTCTACACCCATTATGGCACATATTGTGGCGCTTTCCTAGTCAAACCGAGGGATTAAGGGGGGCTGTGCGTGACTCGTCAGCTGGTTCTGCTTCTTATGGCAGTGCTATTTGTGACCACATTGTTGGTAGAAGCAAACTTGCAATCTGAGGTAGGGATGGAGATTGTCCGGGCGGAGTGGGCCTACGAGGTGCGGGGAGAAGGTGACTATGATCCCAATCCTAGCGGCGTCTTTCGGCGCGGGACGCGCGCCTACGCCTACATCGAAGTGGAGGGCTTTGCTTTAGGGACAGCTGCAGATGATCCTCTTGTTGATCTGCGGGTCGATGTTGCCCTCAGAACGCGCACTGGTGTGAAGCTGTATTCACAGGCTGAGGTAGTGGAATACACCCTCAAGCAGCCGGCATCTCCCCCCGAGCTGGTGTGGTTTTATATTTGGGTGGATATTCCGCGGTGGGCGCCGCGGGCCACGTACAAGGCCGAAGTAATTGTTCGCGATCTAGTAGCCGCTGAAGCTATCTCGCTGCAGCGCGAAATCACTGTTGAATAACTTAGTTTTCTGAAAATATGATTGTGAAAAAGGATACAAGGCAGTGTACGTCGAAGATAAGAGGTGATCTGGTAGAAGCTTAACGAGGAGGAAGCCGAATGCCTTCCAGAGAACGGAAAAAGGATGGGGGAATTCCATCTGGTGTCGTGACGCGACTGCCCATCTATCTGCGCTACCTGACCGAATTGCAGGACCAGGGAGTCGGACGGGTATCCTCAGCCCAGCTGGGAGAAGCTCTCAGTTTTACTGCTGCTCAGATCAGATCGGACCTGAGCTACTTTGGTTCATTTGGACAGCAGGGCTACGGATATGACGTGGACGAACTCCTGCGGCAGATCAGCCGCATTCTTGGGCTGAACCGCAACTATGTCATGGTACTTGTGGGGGCCGGGAACCTGGGCAAAGCCCTAGCCAGCTATGAGAATTTCCGCCGCCGGGGATTTGAGATCCGGGCCATCTTCGATGTGGATGAGCTGTTAGTGGGGAATTATCACGCCTGCTGCGTGATCCAGCCTGTTGAGCAGCTGGAAGAGTACCTGAGGAGTAATCCCACCGATATTGGCATCATCGCCACTCCCGGTCACGTCAGCCAGGAGATCTGCGATACGTTTGTGAAGTGCGGGGTACCGAGCATCTGGAACTTCTCCCCTGTACACCTGCAGGTTCCAGATGAGGTCTTAGTGGAACACATTCACCTCACGGACAGCTTGCTGCGGCTGTCCTTCCGCCTAAATGAGCAGAGGCAAAAGGCGTGACTCACACCGAGCGTACCTCACCGGGGTACGCTTTTTCATACCAATGAGCAAAACTGGTGCGCAGGATTCTTGCGGCTACAGGGATAATGATAGTACCAGAACTGTTTGGAATGAGGTGTGAATATGATTCTCAAAGGCAAACGGGTGGCAATCTTCAATATCGCCAATAAACACAGCATCGCCTGGGCCATCGCTAAAGCCATGGACAGGCAGGGGGCTGAGCTGATTTTAGGGTTTCAAAATGAACGGGCTCGGGGCAAGGTGGAAGCACTTGCAGGCGAACTCGGCCGGCCACCCCTGGCCTTAGTCCAGTGTGATGTGAGTGATGATAAGGAGATCTATGAGGCTGCGGCGGCGGTGCGGGCGGCGGCGGGAGGCATCGATGGTCTCGTGCATGCACTAGCATTTGCCCCCAAAGAGGCGCTGGAAAAACCGTTTATCGAAACATCTCGGGGAGCTTTTTCCACTGCTTTAGATGTCAGTGCCTATTCGCTGGTAGCACTGTGCCGAGCTCTGCAAGACTCCTTTAACTCAGGTGCCGGAGTCGTAACGCTGACGTACTACGGTGCCGAAAAGGTGATTCCCAACTATAATGTTATGGGGGTAGCCAAGGCAGCGCTGGAAGCAAGCGTGCGCTACTTGGCAAACGATTTGGGGCCTAGGGGTGTGAGGGTTAATGCAATTTCAGCCGGGCCCATCAACACCCTTGCCGCGCGAGGCGTCTCAGGATTCTTGGAGATTCTGGACCACCACGCGTCCAAAGCTCCATTGAGGCGGAATGTGGAAAGCCGCGAAGTGGGAGATACAGCCTGCTTTTTGGTGAGTGAACTGGCAAGCGGAATCACTGGTGAAACCATCTATGTCGACACCGGGTTCAATATCATGGGAATCTGAACCGCGCAAAAGGGAGAGGCTGATGCCATCTCCCTTTTTTGGAAAGCTTAGACGTGGGTCAAGACCGGACTGCCCTCGACTTCTCGGAGGACGTTTTCGTAGTGACTTCTGATTTCATTCACACTGTTTTGGTCCGCTGGGGGTGCCGGTACATACCAGCCCTTGCTGGTGCCGATGGCCACCAATTCCAATTGCACCTGTTCCGCCTTGTCACGATATTGCATGAAGCTTTGCCGAATCTGATCGTCGCTTGCTTCCATGGCGGCTTTCGTGAGATCGGTGATCTCGTGCTTCACGCCGCAGAGGACGTCCAAAAACATGTCCCTGTCAGTAAGCATCCCACTCCTCCTTACAGGAAGCCCAGCAGGTTTTTGACTTTTTGGTCACAACCCGCGGACATCGTCTGGAAAACCTGTTTGAGCTGGGGATCTTGTACCTGCTGCGCGTAGTTTTGCAGCTTAACCTTGTTAGCCAGCGCAGGCCCTAAGAGTTCCCGGATAGTGTTAAACTCCATCTGCGTCAGTCTGGGCAACGCTTTCCACTCCTTTCCGGCATCTAGAACTGCGAACCACTGTACCCATAGCTTTCTTGGCCAAACTGGGATTGGCCAGAATGCTGTGCAAAGGTCTTAGGTTGGCTGTAGCTGCCGTAGAAGCTGCTGGTGCCCTGTTGGCCGAAGACGTTCCCGGTAGTCGGCACGTTGCTGCCGAAGTTAGAGAATTGTGAACCCTGATATCCAAGCGTTGGCGAAACGGGTTGGGCTGCAGTCAACGTGGCATCGATCTGGTTCACGAGCTGCTGTAGCTGGCGAGTCTGCTGAGTAGCCTGCTGTTCGGCCTGCTGAAGCTGGTGCAGGAGCTGAGCATTCCGGGATTCGCTTTGTTCCATCTGCTGCAGAATCTGGCGGATCTGGTTGATCGCATAGTTGTTAGGCATATCTTACCCCCCTTTCGTTTCCTCTCATATTCTTTGACCGCGGTGCAGCCATTATGCTCGGGGAGATACTGCCATTTTTTGCAGGGAAAAAGCCGAGGGGACAGAACATCTCTGTAACAGATCTGGTTGGAGGAATGCTACTTGGTTCTAACAGGAGTCATCGTCAATGTCGCAGCAGTGCTGGCAGGTTCGATGCTGGGGTGCTTGGTGAAACTGCCGGAAAGGATTAAGGAGACAATTATGCACGGTCTCGGGCTGGCCGTTTGCCTGATCGGGATTTCTATGGGGCTTGATACGGGGAATATTATCATTCCTGTGGCAGCCTTGGTGGTGGGAGGTGGCCTAGGGGCACTCATCTGCTTGGAAAATCGCTTAGAGAACGTCGGAGCGAGGATGGCCCGGCTGGTCAAAGCTAAAGGCCGATTTACGGAGGGTTTCCTCACTGCCACCTTGGTGTACTGCGTGGGAGCCATGGCGGTGATTGGTTCGCTCAACAGCGGCCTCACTGGCGATCATGGGGTCTTGTTCACGAAGGCCATTTTGGATGGCACCACGGCAGTGTTTTTCACCGCGTCCCTCGGAATCGGAGTCGCTTTTTCTGTGATTCCGCTGTTTATCTACCAAGGAGGCATCGCATTGTGTGCTGGATTGGTGGCACCCTTTATGAGTGAAGGCGTACTGGCGGAGCTTTCCGCCACCGGTGGATTGCTGATCTTGGGTATTGGTCTAAACATGCTGGGGGCTGCCAAGATCAAAGTTGGAAATCTCCTCCCCGCTGTTATCGCCGCCGCACTCATCGCATATTTTGCCGCTTAAGAAAAGCACTCCGCCGCGAGTGCTTTTTCAGTCTGATGTTGTGTAAAAAGTGACCACCATGATCATGTCTTGGTCCTGGGCCGCAGCGGAAGCCACAAGCTGCTCCAATCGTTGGAAAACCTCTCCTGGCCGCCCACTGAGCGCAGTGTTGAGGGATGCGGGGTCACGGCGGAAGTCGTAGTCGAGGCCCATCTCGGTCATGAACTGGCGCGTTGGGTGGGTGAGCTGGTCGGCATCGTCCGATGGAAAGATGGATATTTCTGCCCTAAGCATAAAGCCTGCACCTCCTGGACTTAGTATTGCCAGGAAGTACAGGCTTCACACTTGGGGCCGCTAACGAGTTGGTACACAGACTATTTGGCCAGGGAAGATTCTGTTGGGATTAGGAATCTGCGGATTAGCGGCAATGAGCGCATTGAGTGATACTCCAAAGCGCTGAGCAATCAGGAACATAGAGTCTCCCGGCTGGACTGTATACCGGAATGTTCCCGGCGGACAGACAGCGGACGGAGCAGATGGTACGCAGATAATCTGCCCGGGGAAGATGAGGTTCGGGTTAGAGATCTGTGGGTTAGCGGCGATGAGTGCGTTGAGTGACACTCCGAATCTCTGTGCGATGAGGAACATAGTATCTCCCGGCCGGACCGTGTAGCGGAACGTCCCCGGCGGACAGACTGGCGGTGGCGGGGCTGGACTTGTGGGTACACAGATCACCTGCCCGGGGAAGATGAGGTTCGGGTTGGAAATCTGCGGGTTCGCGGCGATGAGCGCATCGAGTGATACACCGAACCTCTGGGCGATGAGGAACATGGTATCACCCTGCTGCACCGTGTAGCGGAACGTCCCTGGCGGGCACTGAACCGCCTGCTGAGTTTCGGCTTGGACTGGAGCCTCTTTTCCAGCCACAGGTACGTTAATGGTCTGCCCAGGGGCGAGTGCTGTTGGGTCCGAGAGGTGAGCATTGACGGCAGCCAACGCGTCGTAAGTCACAGAAAACTGCTGTGCAATTGAGTAAAAGGTGTCGCCTTCCCGAACTGTATAGGGAGTTGTGCAGTCTCCGCATGGCTCAGTCTGCTGCTTCGATTGCTCCTCGAGCTTCTTTTCAGGCTTCTCCAAAGTACAATCCTCCTTCCGTACAAATACCGCACTCCTGCGGCTCATAACAACATATGAAACCAGAGGAGGATTGGTGACAGAGCACACTCAGCGCACATTTGATGCTTGACTTTGGCTTTTACCTGTGCTAAATTAACGTTAGTGTTCCTCGGTAGCTCAATGGCAGAGCATTCGGCTGTTAACCGAAGGGTTGTTGGTTCGAGTCCAACCCGGGGAGCCAATCATGGGAAAAGCCAGCTAAACGCTGGCTTTTTTCCTTGCAAGGGTTTCCAGAAGCTCTTCAGGATCCTGGACGGGAGCGAGGCAGCGGCCTTCACAGCAAACTTGGGCAACGCACTGCCCCGTACGAGGTGTGGGCTCAAACTTAATCACTGCCGCAGGTAGGTAGTGGCTGTTTACCGCGGCCCACAAGTGGCCGAACTGAGAGCTTTCTAGATCGCCTGCGAAGGTTATCTCTAGGAGGTCTGTCTCGGCAAGCTCTAAACCCATGAGCAGCGCGGGGTAGTGCCATGGTTCTGCGTGTACAATGCGGTGGGCATCTGCTGTCAATTTGGCGAGGAAATCCGCCCAGCGCGCGTGAGGCAAAAGGCGATCTAGTTTCGCCAAGTTCCACATCGTCACAGCCAGTCCTGACGGAAACGCACCCTCGGTAAAGCTCTTTGGTCGTAAGGGCAGATGCTCACTTTCACAGCTCGTGAAGAAGAGCCCAGGACCGTGTGGATCGGCAAACTGATCCAGGACGTCAGCCATAAACCGTGCAGCGAGATTGAGGTACTGCTCCGTTTGACTTGCCTCATAGAGCTCCAAGAGGCCGAAGCAGAGGAAAGCATAGTCGTCTAGAAAAGCATGAACTCCACGACGCTTACGGAAACTGGCGAAGAGGCGGCCCTCGCCATCCACCAAATTATCCATGATGAACGCGACGGCTGCGCGAGCTGCTTTGAGGAACTGCTCATCGCTGAGAAACCGTGCTCCTCTGGCTAGAGCGGCGATCATGAGGCCGTTCCACCCGGTGAGGATCTTGTCATCGCAGGCGGGCCGCACCCTGAAGGTACGCTGCCGCTGGAGGTAGTTCAGCCACGGTTCCATTTTAGCAGTGTTTTGCACTGCATCCTCAGAGGCACCGAGAAGATTGGGTATATTCTCGCCCGCGAAATTGCCGTCTTCAGTAATGCCGTATAAGGTGCAGAAGTCTTCTCCAGTCGGGCTGGGGAGGGCGGCGAGGATCTCCGCCCGCCGCCACAGATAGAACTTGCCTTCAACTCCTTCTGAATCGGCATCTTCAGCAGCGTAGAAACCGCCATCGGGGTGCTGCATGTCCCGTAGAACATATGTCAGGGTGCGCTCCGCGACTGTGCGGTACAGGGGTCTGCCGAAGGCCTGGAACGCTTCTAAGTAAGTAAAGGCGAGCAGGGCATTGTCATAGAGGGTTTTCTCGAAATGCGGCACCAGCCACCTGCGATCAGTAGCGTAGCGGTGAAAGCCGCCGCCAATGTGGTCAAAGATTCCTCCGCGGTACATAGAGACGAGCGTCGTCTCCACCATTTCCTTGATCTGCTCATCCTGCGAAGCATGCCACTCCCTGAGGAGAAACAGCAGATTGCTGGGAGTCGGGAATTTGGGCGCACCGCCGAAGCCACCGCATTCTTCGTCATATAGCGCCCTTAAGACTTCGACTGCACGCTGTAGGGGACGTTGACCGGGCTCGAACTGCGTCGACTGCGGATGCGATAAGCGCTGCACGGCGTCCATTAGGTCTTTCGCAGCGGCTTCTGCGGCGGTGCGGTTGCGTTTCCAATGTTGGGAAATTGTGGTGAGAATATCTATCAGGCCCACGCGTCCGTGTTTTGCGCGGGGTGGGAAGTAGGTGCCGAGAAAGAACGGCTTGCCCTCGGGGGTGCAGATTGCGGTAAGGGGCCAGCCCGCGCTGCCCGTGGCCGCTTCACAGGCGGTGATGTAGAACATGTCAATATCCGGGCGTTCTTCGCGGTCAACCTTGATGGGAACGAAGCGTTTGTTGAGGAGGTTGGCGACTTCCTCGTCTTCAAAGGATTCTTTGGCCATGACGTGACACCAATGACAGGTGCTGTATCAGGTACGGCGAATCTGAATCTGCCAGGCGGTTGAGTTGAGTAGAGAGGGAGTTCATAGGCAAAGGCTCCTTTCATCACATAAGATGTCCGGAGCCTTCCATAGTGATACACAGGTGTTATTCGGGAATAACAATCCAGCAGATTACATACGCCCAAAAGCCTGTGCCGTAAAGGAGTAAAGCAATCAGCCAGATCAGGCGTACAATGGTGGGGTCGATGCCTAAGTATTCGGCGATTCCCCCACACACCCCCGCGATTTTGCGATCGCGGGAGCGGCGCAGCCGCTTATGCATCGGTGTTTCTCCTTTCCCAAACTTCTGGATTGACAATATGACGCGGCCTCCGGTTTTCCAGAACCGCGATCACATCATCTACTACCATATCTACCATGGCCACCCGCGTGCGCACATCGCCGGTGCCGATATGGGGGGTAAGTATCACGTTGGGCAGATCGGCCAGACCAGGGGTTAGCATGGGTTCTCGCTCATAGACGTCGAGTCCCGCACCAAAAATCTGCTTGTTTCGCAGAGCTGTAAGGAGCGCCTGTTCATCTACCACAGGACCTCGGGCGGTGTTGATCAGCACCGCAGTGGGCTTCATCTTGCTCAGTTCTGCCGCGCCGATTAGATGGTGTGTCTCGGGAGTTAGGGGGCAGTGCAGTGACACGAAGTCCGATTCGGCAAGCAGCTCATCGAGACTCGCGTAGGCCATACCCAATTCCTGCTCGACCTCAGCTGCTAGACGTGAGCGGTTGTGGTACAGGATGCGCATGCCGAAACCTCGCGCGCGCCGAGCCACCGCTCTGCCAATCCGTCCGGCTCCCACAATACCCAGCGTCTGGCCGTACACCGGCACTCCCAACAGAAGCTCAGGTGCCCAGCCACGGAACTTGCCGGCTCTGGTCATGGCATCTCCTTCCAATACACGCCGGCTGACAGCCAACAACAGCGCCCATGCTAGGTCGGCCGTGGCTTCCGTCAGCACACCGGGCGTATTCACTACCGCTATCCCCCTAGCGGTGGCCGCAGCCACATCGATGTTGTTGAAACCAACCGCGTAGTTGGCTACCACCTTGAGGTTCTTTCCCGCGGCCAGCACATCGGCGTCGATGGGGTCAGACAGCATCGAGATGATCGCGTCCGCATCTTTCACGTATGTAAGCAGTTCATCCTTAGTGATGTTGCGGTCTTTGGGATAGACCGTTACCTGCAAATCTTTGCTGATCCTGCGAATGGTGTCTCCTGGTAGAGCCCGTGTCACAAAGACGCTGTACATAGCAGTCTAAACCTCCTGCAAAATGGGATTCCGATGATAGTTTTAGCTTATGTGAGTTGCGCTGTTTTGTCAATCGACGGCCGGCTCTGCGGCAGGGTTTCGCCGCCAACTGTTGAACTACTAACAGGGGTATGCAGGAGGGAGTAGCTGTGGCAGTCGTGTATGTGCTGGCCAATCAAAAGGGTGGAGTTGGGAAAACTACTTCCACATACAATCTCGGCGTCGCCTTGGCTGACCTGGGCCAGCGGGTTCTGCTCGTGGACCTTGACCCACAGGGTGGGCTTACCTTCTGCGCAGGGTACGATCCAGAGGACCTGGAGCGCACGATATACCACTGCTTGCTGCGAAATGTGCCTGCACGGGAAGCGGTCCTGAAGAACAACTACGGGGTCCATCTCCTGCCTGCCAACATCGATCTTTCGATTGCGGAGTTTCAGCTGATCAACGCTCCTGCGCGAGAGCGGCGCATCACCAAAATCGTCAATGAAGTGCGGGAGGAGTACGATTTCATTCTTATGGACTGTCAGCCCTCGTTGGGGCTGCTGACAATGAATGCGCTGGCCGCAGCTGACCGGGTGATTGTGCCGGTTTCGTGTGAATACCTCAGTGTAAGGGGCACGACAGCCCTCCTGAAACTGATTTACAAGGTGAAAGGTCAGTTAAACAGCAAGTTGGAAGTGGCGGGCCTGCTGCCGACCATGTTTGACAGCCGCACACGGCATGCCCGGCAGATTCTCCAGACCTTACGTGACGAGTTTCCGCGACTTCACCTTTACCCCTACGTTGTGACACGCAGCATCCGTTTTGCAGAAGCCGCGGCAGAAAGGATACCAGTATTCGAAACCAAAATCCAGGTACCTGGGGCTTTAGCATACCGCGAATTGGCCAGGGACTTGGTAAGGAGGAAAGAAGATGAGTAAAGTGAGGGTACGGTTTGCTCCTAGTCCCACGGGTTTCCTACATGTGGGAGGAGCTAGAACCGCGCTGTATAACTGGTTGTTCGCCAGACAGCAGGGAGGGGTCTTCGTCCTCAGAATTGAGGACACCGACCTTGCCCGGTCCACAGAAGAGTCAGTCAAAGGCATCTTAGATGGGATGCGTTTCTTGGGTCTTGACTGGGATGAAGGCCCGGACGTTGGCGGCGATTTCGGCCCATATTTCCAGACGGAACGGCTGGATTTGTACCACAGGTATGCCAGGCAGCTCATGGCTGCAGGTCGGGCCTATGAGTGCTTCTGCACGCCAGAAGAGCTTGCAGAGCAGCGCCAAGCCCAGCGCGAGCAGAAGCTCGACCTTCACTATGACGGGCGCTGCCGTCATCTTACGGAAGAACAGAAGGAAGCGTTTCGGGCCGAGGGCCGGACTCCTGTGGTGCGGTTCTTGTCTGAAAAAGAAGGCTCTACCATGATCCCAGACCTAATCCGAGGAGCGGTCACTTTTCCTAACAGCCAAGTGGACGATTTCGTCATCCTCAAGTCTGATGGCGTACCCACCTACAATTTTGCGGTGGTGATTGACGACGCTCTGATGGAGATTACCCATGTAATTCGCGGCGAAGACCACATACCCAACACGCCCAAACAGATTCAGCTGTATAAAGCTTTGGGTTTTCCGGTACCGGAGTTCGCTCACATCCCCATGATCTTGGGTGCAGACAAAACGCGTCTCAGCAAGCGCCACGGAGCGACCTCGGTGACGCAGTTCCGCGACGAAGGCTACTTGTCAGATGCCATGGTTAACTATCTAGCCCTGCTTGGCTGGGGTTACGATGACACTCAGACGTTGTTTACCAGAGCTGAACTGATTGAGAAGTTTTCCTTGGAGCGGGTATCCAAGAATCCTGCCGTCTTCGACTTCCAAAAACTGCAGTGGATGAATGGTGTCTACATCCGTGAACTGACCTTAGACCAGTTTTACCAGCACGCACTGCCGTATCTGCAAGCGGCTGGGTTTGTCTCCCACGAACCAAGCACTGCAGAGCAGGAAGTTGTGATGCAGGTATTGAAGGAATTGCAGAGCAGGGTTAAGCTGGTCAGTGAAGTAGTGGAGATGTCCCGCTACTTTTTCACCGATGACTTTGCCTATGATGAACAGGCGGCTGCCAAAGTCTTGGGCAAAGGGGAAGCAAAACCGGTGTTAGAGTACCTGGAGACAGCTTTGGCTGGGGTGAATGAGTTCACCCATGCAGAACTTGAACCGATCTTTACAGAAGCGGTGGAGAAGTTAGGCCTCAAATTGGGCAAAGTGATTCAGCCGCTTCGGGTAGCAGTGACAGGTACAAACGTCAGCCCAGGCATCTACGAAGTGCTGCAGGTTGTTGGCAAACAGCGAACCCTGGAGAGAATCGCTCGGGCGCTGGCGTGGATCGCCGCAGCCGAGGCGGCGCAG
>JAAYMI010000158.1 GCA_012521465.1 Bacillota bacterium
AGCCGCTCCATTATACCCATGATGCGCTCTGAGCCAAACAAACGCATCAGATCATCTTCCAGAGAAACATAGAACCGCGATGAACCGGGATCGCCCTGCCGTCCAGACCGCCCCCGCAGCTGATTATCGATCCGGCGGGCCTCATGGCGTTCGGTACCGATGACGTGCAAGCCACCCAGTTCTGGCACTCCTTCACCTAAAACGATGTCCGTTCCCCGACCGGCCATGTTGGTGGCGATAGTCACCGCACCGCGCTGGCCCGCCTGCGCCACAATCTCCGCCTCTTTGGCGTGATTCTTGGCATTCAGAACTTCATGGGGAATCCCCCGCACCTTCAGCATCTGGCTGAGCCTTTCCGACTTCTCGATGGAGATGGTACCGACCAAGATGGGCTGGCCCGTTTTGTGGCGCTCCTCGATCTCCCGTACCACTGCTTCGAACTTGGCTTTTTCGGTTTTGTAGACGGCATCGGGATAGTCAACGCGGATCAGGGGTTTGTTGGTGGGAATCACCACCACGTCCATGTTGTAGATCTTGATAAACTCCTGTTCCTCAGTCTTCGCGGTACCAGTCATACCCGCCAGCTTGCGGTACATCCGGAAATAGTTCTGATAAGTGATGGAGGCCAGGGTCTGACTTTCCTGCAGGACGGCAACGCCTTCTTTGGCCTCAATGGATTGGTGGAGCCCCTCTGAATAACGCCGGCCCGGCATCAGGCGTCCTGTGAACTCGTCAACGATCACAACTTCGCCGTCCATTACCACATAGTCCCGGTCCCGCTGGAAGAATTCTTTTGCTTTGAGAGCCTGGTTAAGATAGTGGTTTAGCTCAAAGTTGCGCTCGTCGAAGAGGTTTTCGATCCCCAGGATGCGTTCGACGCGGGCAATGCCTTCTTCTGTCATGGCAATTGTCTTGGCCTTTTCGTCGACGTTGTAATCCCGCTCCGGCTTCAGCTGCGGGGCAATCTGAGCGAACCGCACATAGTGGCGGGCACTGTCCTCCGCTGCTCCGGAAATAATGAGCGGAGTGCGGGCTTCGTCGATCAAGATGGAGTCCACTTCGTCCACGATGGCGTAATTCAGCTCTCGCTGCACAAGTTGACTTACATCCACCACCATGTTATCCCGCAGATAGTCGAAGCCAAACTCATTGTTCGTGCCGTACGTCACATCGGCGTTGTAGGCCTGGCGCCGTTCCTCGAAAGTCAAACCGTGCACTATCACGCCCACGCTCAACCCGAGGAATTCGTAGATCTTGCCCATCCACTCGGCATCGCGCCTGGCCAGGTAGTCGTTGACCGTGACGACGTGCACCCCTCTGCCTGTAAGGGCATTGAGATACACAGGAAGGGTTGCCACTAGGGTCTTGCCTTCACCTGTTTTCATTTCCGCGATCCGGCCCTCGTGCAGGACAATGCCTCCCATAAGCTGAACATCAAAGTGGCGCATGTTCAGCGTTCTGCGGGCAGCTTCCCGCACTACGGCAAAGGCTTCCGGCAGGATAGCCTCGAGGGTCTCACCCTGCGCGAGGCGCTCCCGGAACTGGTCCGTCTTCGCCCTCAGCTCCGCATCAGTGAGCCTCTGGCACTCCGGTTCATGGCCGTTAATCACTTTGACCATTTCCTCGAGACGCCTAAGCTCCCGCGCATTCGGATCGAGCTTCTTTTTGAGAAACTGGAGCACTCTCATTCCTCCATTTAGGAACCACTAATGTGAACGTTTTTATTGTACTACGGGCTGTGTGCGATTGCAAACTAGGCCCGGTACGCCTGCTCACGGTTGCTAGCGTCGATCAATGCCCACATACCGCCGCTCACCAGGGAATGGCCGCCCAATAGCACTGGAATCTGGGCAGAATAAGCTGCTGCGGTAAAGGCGCGCAGCTGTGGATGGCTGATCAGATCCAGCGCACCCACATCGGACGCAAAGCGGTCAGCCTGGGTGAGGTTCCAGTGAAAGTGTTCGAACAGCACCCGCGTATCTAGGACCGCCCCGCAGCAGATCTCACCCAAGAACTTGAAGAAGCCATCATAGCCGAGGTTTTCCACGAGTCGTCCTACCAGCGAAGTCACTTCTCCGCGGCGATCTCGCCCGAGAGCTTTCATCCCCCGTTCTTCCGAATAGAGGCGGATC
>JAAYMI010000159.1 GCA_012521465.1 Bacillota bacterium
AGTGATGGCATGCTGTGGCTGCCCTTGGCTGCTGTGATCGCGATCGTACTCACTGCTGTCCAGGTACAGCTGCGGGAGGAACACCCCGCTTGGGCTGTAGTGACAGCGCTGGCCTTTTTGGTGACAGTGACGCTGGCCCTGCTGCCTCGTATGGAAAGCATAATCACAGTATTCGGAGAGATGGCACGCACGGCCAATGTGAGTTCGATTTACCTCACGCCGGTTCTGAAGGCTATTGCCGTGGCTTACATTACTTCCTTTGGAGTCGTACTCAGCCGCGAGGCGGGAGAGGACAGTATCGCTTCTACCATTGAACTAGCTGGCAAGGTAGTTATCCTCATAGTAGCTGTTCCGCTGGTGCAGGCTATCTTCTCGGCCCTCTTGGGGCTTCTCGATTACTAGTTGGTGAAGACCATGTTCAGCAAGGCTGTGCTTGTGGTTGCTGTTTTACTCTTCTGGTGCATATGTTCCGGTACAGCATCAACCTCTCCGCTCCAGGAGTCCATAGAGGCTCAGCTGGAGGAGCTGGAACTCGAAGAGCTACTGCGCTTCAGCGAACTAGTGGAGCCAGATTTCCAGGTCTATCTGCCGCGGTTGGACCTAGAAGGTATTCTGGGGGGCGGCAGCGGCCACCTCTCCGCCGGAGAGCTTCTCAGGCAGCTGCTGGAATTCATGCTGCGAGAGGTGATGGTCAGCCTGGCCTTAATAAGGCAGCTAGTGGTGGTTGCTGCGCTGTCTGCTATCCTCACCAGGTTAGGGGAGGCTTTTGGCGACAGTGCTGTGGTCCGGCTGGCTAAAGCGATCTGCTTCTTAGTGCTGATCATCCTGGGCTTGCAGAGCTTTCGCGCAGCTGTGGCGCTTGCGGCGGAAACTATTGATGGCATGGTCTCGTTTATGCATGCGATCCTGCCCACACTGACAGCGCTCTTAGCGGCGGCTGGGGGAGTGACCTCCGCAGTGGTCTTCCATCCTGTGCTGGTGGCCATGGTGGGAACGGTCGCTTCAGCGGTTCGCTTTATTCTGCTGCCGCTGATCTTTGGGAGCGCCGCAATCGGCCTATTAGCACACTTTTCGGAGGAGCTGCCACTTTCCCGTTTGGCTGGATTGACAAGACAAATTGCAGTGACAATCTTGGGACTGCTCTGTGTTGTGTTCTCCGGCGTAATCGCGGTGCGGGGAGCCATTTCTCCAATCGCGGATGGAGTGGGAATGCGGACCGCCAAGTTCTTGACCAAGACCCTTGTGCCAGTTGTGGGCGGCATGTTTGCCGACGCCGTGGAGGTGGTGGCGGGTGGTTCACTGCTGATCAAAAACGCGGTGGGAGTCTTCGGTCTCGGAGTAGTGTTCTTCATGGTTGCAGTGCCAGTCCTCAAGTTGTGGGCGGTGGTTCTCATCTACAAGGTCGTGGCAGCGGTGATTCAGCCGATTGTTGAACGACAGGTCGTAGAGGCCATTTCCGGCCTAGAAGGCAGTCTCACGCTTGTCCTTGCAGCCCTGGTTACCGCAGGTCTGATGTTTTTCCTCATCATCACTGTAGT
This sequence comes from Bacillota bacterium, assembly GCA_012521465.1. Lineage (GTDB taxonomy): Bacteria > Bacillota > Limnochordia > Darwinibacteriales > Darwinibacteriaceae > 1109. The sequence goes on from JAAYMI010000159.1 coordinate 1,539, forward strand.
GGTAGGCTTGGGCAATTTGACCGCCGTAATGAGGTGAGGACATGGCTTACCTTCGGGAATGGCTCAAAACCATCACTGCACTCGTGATTATTCTCGGCTTCCTAGAGACAGTTCTGCCGGAAGCAGGGGGCGTGAAGAAGTTTGCTAAACTGGTGTTCGGCTTGGTGCTCATGGCAGCTGTTTTGCAGCCTGCGCTGCAGCTGGTGATGCTGGATTGGACTACTGCCGTTCCCACCTTTGACGGTGCGACTGCAGAGGAAGGCTGGCTGAAGACAGCTGAGCGGTTGCAGGTTACAGGAGCAGCGCCGCTGCTTGCTGCCGCAGGGCAATCCGCGGCTGTTCACCTCCAAACCATCCTCCTTGCAGTTGAGGGCGTCGAGAGCGTGGAGGTACAGATTGCTCCTGGACGGGATCAGATTGGGGAGGTGACCGTGGCTGTTCAGGGCGATGGGCGGGCGGGTTCCCGCGTCAAGAAGATCGCCGCCCACTATCTCCAGATACCTGAAGAACAGGTTACAGTAGTTATTGATGCAGGGAGGGAAGCCGTTGAGTAAGTTTCTAGACCGCCTTTCTGACCGACAAAAGAAGCTCTTAAGCTGGCTTTCATTGGTTGTGCTTGTGGGTGCGGGTCTGTTAATGATTCAGCCAGGTGGAAGAGATACGGGTTCGCCCGGGACCAGTACGGCGGTGCTCAAAGAAACTCTGGACCCGTTTGCGGCCGAAGCTCGCTATTTGGAGATGCGCTTGGCGCAGCTGCTGAGTACGGTAGCCGGAGTGCGTCGGGCTGATGTTTTCGTCACGTTGGAGAGGGGAACGCGCCTCATCGTTGCGGAGGAGCTTACCATCGAAGACCACGGTGGGGTGGAAAGACGACGCACATCGGCACCGGCCCTAGTACGAAGCGGACAATCAGAACAACCCATTGTTCTGCAAGTGGATTGGCCGGCGGTGAAAGGTGTACTGGTTGTTGCACAGGGAGCAGAAGATCCTGAACTGCGGTTTCGCATAGCCCGTGCTGTTCAGACCGCACTGCAGATCGAGATGCATCGCATTGAAGTGCTGCCAAGAGATTAAGGGGGAGTGAGATACATGGCGAAATTCTACGTTTGGAAGGCCAGGCGTATTCTGTGGAACGCAATCGTGATAGTCGCGGCCGTGGCCGTCTTGGTTTATGTTTTTAACGTTGAAGAAAAGCAGGTTTCAGAAAGCGAGCAGCAGCCGGTGGAAATCATAGAAGATACGGCCGCAATTGCCCAGCTTGAGGAAAGCGAGCCTCTAGAACTGGCAGTTATGGCCGAAAACGTTACGGTAAGGCCGGTGCCTACAAAGTTTGCGGAATACCGGCTGGAAAGAGAGCAGGTACGCAGCCGCCAGATGGAACTCCTCCAGAATGCGGCTTACGATCAGGCGGTAGATCCAGCCCAAAGGGCTACAGCCCAGACCGAGCTGCAGCAGCTGATTGCCGCGATGGGAAAAGAAGCAGAGATTGAGAACCTGCTCCGGGCAAAGGGATATATCGATGGCGTAGCCATCCTGAAGGCAAATTCGGCCACTGTGGTAGTGCCGGCGGAGCTGACCCAGGAAGAGGCGGCCCAGATCGGGGAGTTGGTAAACCGTTTGACAGGGATTTCGTTTGACCGGATCACTATCGTCGATGAACCATTGACCGTATAGAGGAATCTACTGCGCAACGTCGAAAGTTAATCAAATTAAACTTCGGAGGTATGATATGGAACCAAAAGACATCAAAGAGCTGCTGGAGATGGTTGACGCTGCGCAGATCGCGGAGCTCGAAATAGAGCACGGAGACTTTAAAATCAGGATCCGTAAGTTTGCCCGGGAAGCCAGTTTGCCAGTGGTAGAGACCCCTTTCGTACCCCGGCCTTCTGAACCCCAGCTTACTCCAGCACCTCAGGCGCAATCTCAGGTTCAGGCCCCCCTGCCTGCTAATGTGGTGGAAGTGGTTGCGCCGATGGTGGGCACCTTTTACCGTGCCCCAGCTCCTGATGCCGAGCCCTATGTGAAACTAGGGGACACGGTGGAACCTGGTCAGGTGCTGTTTATTATTGAGGCTATGAAGATGATGAACGAAATTGAGTCGGAATACCGGGGGAAAGTGGTTGAGTTTCTCGTTGAGAACGGCGAACCAGTGGAATACGGTCAGCCCCTGATGCGCGTTCACCTTGCGGAGTAGGAGTGAGCAGGCGATGCAAAGGGTATTAGTCGCGAATCGGGGAGAGATCGCACTGCGCATTATTCGCGCCTGTCGAGAGCTGAACATAGAGACCATTGCCATCTACTCTGAAGCCGACCGGGATTCCCTGCACGTGAAGTACGCCGATCGGGCGGTATGTGTGGGTCCGGCCCCATCAGCTCAAAGCTATCTCAACCTCCAGAACATCATTTCTGCAGCCGTTGTCCACGGTGCCGATGCCATTCATCCTGGATACGGTTATTTGAGCGAACAGCCTCTTTTTGCAGAGATGTGCGAAGCGCACAAAATTGTGTTCGTAGGTCCCAGCCCTGAGCAGATTGAGCTGATGGGGGACAAGTCCCGGGCCAAGGCGGCCATGGCAGAGGCGGGTTTGCCCGTAATCCCTGGAAGCGATGGTCCAGTAGACTCAGATGCTGAGTTAATTAGCATTGCCGATGATTTGGGCTATCCCGTGATCATCAAGGCGGCTGCAGGAGGGGGCGGGCGCGGCATGCGTCTAGTGTGGAAACCGGAAGACCTCCTCCAGCAGAGCAAGATTGCTCGCGCCGAAGCCCAAGCGGCTTTCGGAAATGACCAGATCTACTTGGAAAAATACTTCGTGAACCCCCGCCACATCGAAGTGCAGGTCTTGGCGGACCAGTATGGCAGTGTGGTCCACTTGGGTGAGCGGGAGTGCTCCCTCCAGCGCCGGCATCAGAAGCTTCTGGAGGAGTGCCCATCCCCAGCTGTCCATGACGAACTGCGGGTCCAATTAGGGGCGGCGGCGGTCAACGGGGCCAAGGCGGTTGGATACCGCAATGTGGGGACGATGGAGTTCCTGCTGGATGCTGATGGCAAGTTCTATTTCATGGAGATGAACACCCGTATTCAGGTAGAACATCCCGTTACCGAAATGGTTTATGGTATCGACTTGGTGAAAGAGCAGCTGCGCATAGCTGCGGGGGAGCCGCTCGGGTATGATCAAGCAGGTGTCGCCGCCTACGGCCATGCGATCGAATGCCGCATCACCGCTGAGGCCATTGGCAAGACATCTCGTCCATCTCCGGGAACCATTACCCGCTTGTACGTGCCTGGCGGCTATGGGATCCGCTGGGACAGCCACGTGTATCAAGGATACACGATACCTCCCTACTATGACTCAATGTTCGGTAAACTGATTGCCTGGGGTACTGACCGCGAAGAGGCATTGCGCCGCATGGAACGGGCCCTGGACGAGTTGGTGATCGAGGGGATCGAGACTTCTATCCCTTTCCACCGTCAGATTCTGCAGGACCGCCGCTTCAGGCAGGGAGAGTTTTCCACCAGGTTTGTCGATGAACTGCTCAGCGAACAAATTTGAGCTGTTTGTGGTAGGTTATGATCTCGTCTGGTATAATATTCAATAAGGAGGTGCTCACATGGCAGAACAAGAACGCCGGACTGAACTGGGTGACTTGAAAATCGCCGATGAGGTTGTGGGAATTATCGCTGGTTTGGCCGCGACTGAGATTCCGGGCGTTGCTGGAATGAGTGGAGGCATTGCAGGCGGGATTGCGGAAATGCTTGGCCACCGCAATCTTTCCAAAGGAGTTAAGGTTGAGGTCGGGCAATCGGAGTGTGCTGTTGATCTCTACATCATTATTGAATATGGCTACAACATTCCTGAGGTAGCGCAAGCGATTCAGGAAAACGTGAAGCGGACAATCGAGGTTATGACCGGTCTGAATGTGGTAGAAGTAAACCTGCACGTCCTCGGAGTGCACTTCCCGCCGGAAAAGAAGGTTGAGGAACCGGCGCCTCCCAAACCACCTGCTCCCCGGGTGAAATGACATGACGGGATTGGACCAAGCTGTTCTAGGCTTTACTGCGTTAGTGCTGGTTGTATTAGGTGTGATGGTGGCAGCAGGAAGCTTTGGGGTTTCTGATGTCCTGCTCTGGTTGAGTTCGCCACAGGCGCGGGTGGAAGGACTCTTGGTGTTAGCAATCTTGGCCCTGCTTGCTGCCTACTTAGTGACGATCATCCTGAGGCAGAAGGGAGAACCGGCCGTTGTTCACCAGGCGGAACTAGGAGCGGTGCGCATCGGGGTGAACACCATCAAGGGCTTGGTGGCGAAGAAGGCTCAGGAAGTAGAAGGCGTTAAGGAAGCATCTGTAACTGCGGTTCAGACGGAGCCTCTTCAGCTGCGGGTTGAACTGCAGATTCTGCCCGATCATAATGTGCCGCACCTTGCAGAAGAGCTGCAGCAGCAGGTAAAGGAGTACCTTGCCGACACTATGGGAATCAGCGTGTCCCGAGTGGAAGTGCTGGTGCGCGGCATAGGTGGTTCTGCCAAAGCACGGGTAACTTAGTTGGGGTGAGATGCGTTTGAGTAGACGGCTGGCGCGACAGGTGGCATTCCAAACGTTGTTCCAAATTGATCTGGGCAAGTGCGATTTGGAAGTAGCAATTCAGCAGAGGTTGGCAGACACCGAGTTTAGTGAGACGGACACAGAGTATGTTAGAGAAGTGGTGCGGGGAGTGTGTCACTATCTTCCCGCTTTAGATGCCCAGATCGGAGAGGTAGCAAAGGATTGGAAAGTCCACCGGCTGGGAGCCGTGGACCGCAATATTCTCCGCTTGGCTATATACGAGATAGTGTTCCGGGATGATGTACCGGTGCCCGTTTCCGTTAATGAAGCGGTGGAGTTGGCCAAGCAGTTTGGAGACGATGATTCACCGCGGTTCATTAACGGTGTTTTGGGAACAGTCGTGCGTGACGGTGGCTTTGCATGAATCTCTATCTCGGGATTGACACTAGTGCCTATACTACTTCTCTGTGTCTAGTTGATGCAGCGGGCCAAGTGGCGGCGGAAGCGCGCCAAGTGTTAACTGTCCCCCACGGCAAGCAGGGCTTGCGCCAGTCTGAGGCAGTGTTCCAGCACGTGAGGAATCTTCCTCAGTTGGCTGCAAGACTGCGGGAACAGCTGGGTTCCTCTTGGCAGCCAGCCGCGGTGGCCGCCACTGCCAAGCCGCGGCCGCAGCCAGACTCGTACATGCCGGTGTTTGTTGCCGGACACAGCTTTGGTGCATCCTACGCGCACATTGCTGGTGTCCCGTTCTATGAGCTCAGTCACCAGGAGAATCATATTCTCAGCGGGATGCACACTGGTGGGGGACCGAAGTCGCCCCGGTTCTTGGCCATTCACCTCTCAGGAGGAACCACGGAGTTAGCCCAGGTAACAGTGGCGCCGGAGGGGCGGATGAGCATCAGTTTGCTGGGCGGCACCAGCGACCTGCACGCGGGGCAGTTTGTGGACCGGATCGGCGTGGCGCTGGGCCTGCCTTTTCCGGCCGGTCCTGCCTTGGAAAAGCTGGCAGTGGCGAGTGAAACCGTGGTTACAGTTCCAGCTGTGCATAAGGACGGGGAGCTGAGTTTTTCGGGACCCTTAACTGCCCTGCTAAATCAGGTGGAAAAAGCCGATCCTGGAGCCCTAGCCCGCGGCTGCCTGGAGTGTATCGGCAGGGCGCTTGTGAAGTGGATCAAGTGGGCAGAAACGCAGACGCCGTGTCGAGAGCTCCTGCTCGTCGGTGGGGTGGCCGCCAATCAGATTGTGCGGCAGCTTCTCAAGGACGAGCTGACCCACTGGGACTTGTATTGTGCCTCTCCCAGCTACAGCACTGATAGCGCACTGGGGGCGGCGCTGTTTGCTCTCCACGCTCACAGCGTAGGATAACGTTGAATAGCCAAGCCGGGTGACCGGCTTTCTTCATTGGAGGTACGTGTGTGAATATCCTGCAAGTTCGGGAGTTAACTGCAAGAATCAGAGCGGCACTGGATAGTCCCGAGCTCCAAAACGTGGCGGTGGTGGGAGAGATCTCGAACTTCAAGCACCACTCGTCTGGGCATATGTATTTTTCTCTCAAGGATGAGACGAGCCGCATTCGTGCCGTGATGTTTCGCAGCCGCAATCACAGGCTGACCTTTATCCCCCAGGATGGGGATATGGTGGTCGCTGTGGGCTCCGTGGGAGTGTACGAAGCGAGCGGGGACTATCAGCTGTACGTGGACTGGCTCTTTCCCCAGGGGATCGGTGCCCTCAGCATTGCTTTTGAGCAGCTTAAGAGCAAACTGGAGAAAGAAGGACTGTTTGACTCAAACCGCAAAAAACCGCTTCCCTTCCTGCCTCGAACCGTTGCGGTGGTAACTTCACCTACGGGCGCAGCGGTGCGCGATATTATCACTGTTGCGAGGCGTCGACATCCCGGAGTAAACATCCTTGTGGTGCCAGCGCTCGTCCAAGGAGCTGATGCTCCTGCTTCGCTGGTGCGGGGATTGGAATTGGCCGCGGCTCAACCAGATGTGGATGTGATCATCATTGGCAGGGGCGGAGGTTCCTTCGAGGATCTGGCAGTATTCAATGATGAGGCACTGGCCAGAGCGATTTTCCACTGCCCGAAACCGGTTATCTCTGCGGTGGGACACGAGATTGATGTAACGATCGCAGACTTTGTGGCCGATCTGCGGGCGCCTACGCCGTCCGCCGCGGCGGAGCTGGCAGTTCCGAGTTACTTGGAGCTTGTGGAACACCTCCAATACCTCAAAGGCAGTCTGCAGCGTCAGATTATGGACAGGGTCAAACATGGGCGCCGCTACTTGGAGCAGCTGACCAGCGGGGCTGCACTCCTGCGCCCCACCGACAGGCTCCGCCCCTTGAGAATGCGCGTGGATGAGCTGTGGACAAGGCTGGTGAGTTCAGCTAAACAGCGTGTGGAGGACGGCCGTCGGGGTCGGGATGTGCTGGTTGCCAAACTAGATGCTCTAAGTCCACTAACCACCTTAGCCAGAGGCTATGCCATCTGCCAGGACCGTTCTGGAAATGTGGTGACTAGCTATGAGCAAGTTTCACTGGGCGCTGAAGTGTCGGTTCGCCTCAGGCGGGGAGTATTGACCTGCAGCGTTTTGAAAGGGGAAGACGAATGGGAGAGCTAAACTTCGAAACAGCGTTGGCCAACTCGAGCAGATCGTGCGGGAACTGGAAGCGGGGGGG
>JAAYMI010000160.1 GCA_012521465.1 Bacillota bacterium
AACCGAGCCCGTCAAGAGCAGGTGCCACTGGGTGCCGTAGTTCCCCTTGAACTGCATCAAACCCATTGTGGCTGTCCACAGATGATCGCTGTCCAGATAAATTACTGGCCGCAGCAGGTCGTTCCAGTTGTTCATAAAGGCGATTATGAACAGCGAGGCAATTGCTGGCTTAGCATTGGGTAAAAATACCTTGAAAAACATCTGCCAACTGTTCACTCCATCGATAAAGGCTGCATCTTCCAGTGAACTGGGAATGTTCTCGAAAAAACTGCGGAATAAGAACGTGCCGAATGAACCCACCATCATAGACGGTACAATCAGGGGAAGATACGTATTATACCAGCCAAGCTTCAGCATGATAAGGTACTCTGGGATAATCGTCACTTCCACCGGAATCATAAGTGTAGCCAAAAGCATGCCGAAGAGGATTTCCTTCCCTCGAAACTTCATGCGGGCAAAAGCAAATCCTGCCATACTGCAGGCCACCAGCTGTCCAAAGGCCGCCGTGGTTGCAACGAACAGCGAGTTCTGGACATAGCGCAGGAATTTATGCCGCACCAAGATGGTTTGGTAGTTGTCCCACATCTTGTCCGTGAATAAATTGCGGGGAATGAAATTGGGCCTCAAGCTGAACACTTCAGTCTGTGTTTTGAACGAGGTGGAAACCATCCACAGAAACGGGAAGACGGTGGTAAGACCTAACAGGCACAGCAGCACGTACAGCATCAATTTGCGTGTTACAGGCATCTGCATATTCCGCTTCCTCCCTAGTCAAGGGTGCTTACCCAGTACTTCCTAGCCCAGAAGTTCACCAAGGTAAGTGTGCCAACGATCAGAAACAGAACGAACGACATGGAGGCTGCGTAGCCCATGCGGAAATGCACAAAGGCATTCACATACGTAAAGAAGCTGAGGGTTGCCGAAGCATTATTTGGCCCACCCTCTGTCATGGCAAACGTGAGATCAAATGTCTGCAGTGATTGGATGAGTGCGATGATCATGATAAAAAACGTGGTGGTCGACAGCAGTGGGAGCGTTACATACCTCAACTGCTGCCATGGTGTGGCCCCATCGATCTTCGCCGCCTCATAGTAGACGGCTGGAATATTCTGCAGTCCCGCGAGGAAAAGAATCATGTGGTAGCCCGCCATTTTCCACACATAGACCACGACCAGGGTCAGGAGTGCATAGCGCGAGTCTCCTAGGAACGAAGGGACATTGACTACTCCTAGACCGTGGAGAAATCTTGTTAGGATGCCAAACCGCGGGCTTAAGATCCAGCTCCATACTACTCCAATGGCCACAGTGGAAGTGATCACCGGCAGGTAGTACAGTCCACGAAAGAACGTAATGCCCCGCAGTTTGTTGTTCACGAGAACAGCCAGGAACAGACCGCAGATCATGACCCCGGGAACGTAAGTCAAACTGAAAACCGCCGTGTTCTTCAAAACTCTCCAGAAGACCTCGGAGTTGATAAGTTCACTGTAATTAGCCAGACCCAGCCACCGGGGCGCTGAGATCACGTTCCAGCGGGTAAAACTCACAAGAAAGGCCGCGATGATGGGTCCGACGCGGAACAACCCAAGGCCAACGATTGTGGGCAAGAGGAATATCCACGGGGCGACTCGGCCGTACTTCATGCTGCACCTCCTCAAAGAAGGGGGAGAGGCTGCTCTCCCCCCGCGCTGACCTACTCCTCAGGATAGTAGCGAGACAAGACACCGTTGCCGTATTCTGTGATCGCCTTGATTGCCTCATCAACCGTCTGCTCGCCGTTGGAAACTTTATCCAGCTCACCATTCATACCAGAACTGCCAGTAGCCGCATAGCCGCGCCACTCGCTCCAGCCGAGCGTAAATGTGGTCCGCCCCACGCCCTCACCTTGCTCTAGGATCAGCTGCATGTTTCCGGGCTGTCTATCTTCCTGCAGCCATTCTTTCGAGTAGGCTAGACCCTTATGAATGGGAACCTTACCGGCCATATACGACTCGATCGGCCTGTGTTCACCCACAAGGAATTTCACAAGGGCCCAAGCGGCCTCTTTATGCGGAGTCGTAGCCGAGATAGCAATGGCATCTGGCCAGAAGTAAGTGGTGGTATCGCCTGGGACGGCTGATGGTCCCTTTGGCACCCTGGCGATGCCGAACCTAAAGTCTTCGCCGGCCGTTCTGCGGATGTTTTCAATGTTCCAGGAGCCGTCTACCCACATAGCAACCTGGCCAAGGGGGAAGAGGTTATCCTGAGAGATCCCGACGATTTCCTTGTAAGGCGGTGAGACTTGGTGTACATTGGTGAGATCGCTCAGGAACTGCAGCGCTTCCCTTGCCCGATCATCGATTTGGATCCGGGTTTTCTGTTCATTGAGAATACGCCCACTGTTAGCATAAACCCAGGGTTCGATGTGGGCGTAGCGGCCGTACCAGAAGAACCCATACCGCTCAGCAGGCAGCCGTGGGCCGCTGCGTACGGTTAGCTTCTGGGCAGCTGCGAGGAAATCATCCCATGTCCAGTTATCATCGGGATACGCCAGTCCAGCTTCATCAAACATGTCTTTGTTGTAGAACAGCACCGGTGTGACCCACGCATATGGAATGGCGTACATGTCTCCCGACTGTTTATCTGGATAGCGATTTTCGGAGAATACCTCCACAAAGTAATCGTCCACGTTAAGATCCCGATCCACCAGCTCCTGGATGTTCATGAGCAGGCCGTCTTGAGCCCACTGCTCGAAGTAACCGGTGGACATGCAGAACACATCAGGCAGTTCCCCTGCCGTGGCCATAGCCGAGATGCGGGGCCAATAGCTGCTGGGATCCATGGCAGTCATTTCCACCTTGATGTTGGGATTCTGCTTCTCAAACTCGTCAATCAGCTCCCGTTCGATATCGGCGAAGGTGGGATCCCACATGAAATAGCGCAGGGTTATCTCTTGGCCAGCAGCACCAGCCGCAAAGCTCAGCATCAACAACACTACCAGGAACATCGATACTCGTTTCAGCATGAGTAATCCTCCATTCCTAATAATCTCACTACGCCTACGCTTGGGACCATGCGTTCGTAAATAACGCCTGGCAGCCCCCGTCGATCCGCTCCGCGGATCAGATGACCGAAGATATACTGGATATTCGCTGAACCACCCCCATCCATGTTAAGTACACATCTGCAGCCGCTTGCGTGGGCAAGTCGAGCCAGTTCTTCAAGGGTAACGCCGGAAGACTCACGAGAATCCTCTTCCATGCCCCGATTCACTGCCTCCACCGCTAAGATCACAAGCTCGCCTGAAAAGCCTACCCCAATCGCAATGCGCGCCGCCCGCGTCCGATTGATATCTGCCGCGTAATCCGTAGGAACCACGCCCGCATCCCAGCTGCCGTCACAGTGATGGCGTTTGCGGAAAAACTGTTCTTTGGTTAGGGTTGTATGGTCGAGCACGATCTCGCCATCGTTGACCAGCCCCGGGCCGCACTGAATGCCTTCGCCGAACTCTTCCCCAGTGGTAAAGCGGTACTTCACTACTGGGTCAAACTCTCCAGACTGCAGTTCCTCTTTAGGCAGGGACAGGACAAACCCATTGTGGGGAATCTCTGCCTCACCCCCAACTTTGTAGCCGACAATTGCGTTCCCAATTACGATAAAATCAACGTTTCCGGGATTTCTTTCGGTTGTACCCCTGGTCCGGCACCCTTCTACTACCCCGTAGTATCTGTTAAAAACTGCATACGGGCCGGCAGCGTTTAGGGAAAAGCGCTGGAGATCCCATTCTCTGCCCAGACAGGAAATGGTCATATCCCTCAGGGAGACTTGGCGCAGCGCGGCCCCCCCTCCTCGAGTAAAGAGGAGCGCCGAGCGTGCAAACAGCGGTGGCAGCTTAATTTCACCTTGATGGATGTGTAGGCCGTAAGGCTCGCCGTAAACGGAGAAGTCGCTTTCGAAGTCTTCGGGTTCAAAGAGAAAATACGATGCGTTCACAACCACGGGGTAGCCGCGCTCTTTCGCATGCCTTGAAGGAAATCCCACTCCACCAACGGCCACCACCTGAGAAGCAGTGAAGTTCGGCGTATCTCCTCCGTACCCAGCGGCTATAAGCCTTTGTTCTGCTGTAAGCATCTCAAGGTAGAGGCCAGCCTGCCGGTCCTCCTCAGTCTGGATTGCCTTGACCTTAGGCCTGCCGCGGTGCACGGCTAAGTTCTGCCTGCGCACTGCGCTCCGCAGCGCGTGGGTGATGCACGCATTCTTACTCAGCCTCACGAGGCCGCTGTTCGCGAGATCCAACCGCGGTACAGCAAAGGTTTCAGTTTGAGGAAACGCATCCCACACAACGACGGTTGGCTCTGATATGCCCCGCGCGATGGCCTTCAAAAGCTGCAAATGGGCAGTGTCGTTCAGCTTCAGCTGGCGGCTTTCCGAAAGACCCGCATGCACCTCAAAGCAATAAGGAGGCTTAACAACCACTTCTCCGACCATCAACTGGCTGCCGTCATCGCGCTGGATAGTGCTGCGTGTGTATGAAGTTTTATCATATAGCATAGTAAGTTCTCCTAGATACTGAACTGATCCAGCTGGAAGAACTTCTCCATGATCAGCCGCACAATCCCATTCTCCAGAGGGTTGTCTTGGGGAGAATTCCGCTTAACCTCGGGAGTGTAGGTCACAGGCAGCTGCAAGATTTTGTTCCTCACCTGGTGGTAGATGTAATCATAGTAGTCAAAAACGTTCCCCGTGAGCAGAATCCGCTTGGGATTCACCACGTTGGCCATGGCAATCATCATGCGGGCCACTTCTGTGCTGAAAACATCCATATCCGCCTGCCACTGTTGGTTATCTTTAAGATGCTGCATAAACCGCCTGTTAAGTTCAGCAATGTAAGCAGGATCGGTCCCCTGATAGTAATAGGGAAGCTCAAAGATCTCTTGAAACAGCGCGCAGGTGCGGATCACGTGATAAATCTTGTCAATATCCTTACCGAAGAACTGACTGTCTCCGGCCCGGTTAGTGTAGCCCTGCAGCACGCTGCTGCCGATTACAAGCGCTAAACCTACACCTCTATTCAGGTATAGAACTGTCACTACATTGTTTGGGTCACCCGAATCAATTTCATTACGTGCGTACACCCGGGCGTCGTTTTCGACAAACACTGGAATACCCAGCAGCGCTTCCAGGGCATGGCCCAAGGGTTTTTTCGCCCAACTCAGCTCATTGGACAGATCCACCACTTTGTTCGCGAAGTCCGTCACGCCGGAAATGCTGATCCCCACTGCCAAGATCTTCTCTCGAGGCAGCTGCTTGTCAGTCAGAATCCGCTTGACGGTGTCTGCCATCGCCTCCACATAGCTGTCATAGGCTTTCTCAACCGAGACAAATTCGTTGTGGAGCAGCTGTCCGATCATGTCTGAAAGGAACACGTAGAAGTGGGAAGCCCGCATATCAATGCCTATGATGTAGCGAAATGCTGGGTTGACCTCATACAGCCATGGTTTGCGCCCCCCACTGGAACTGCCCTTATCCGTGCTCAGCACGTATCCGGAGGCCTCTAGCTGGTTGACGTAGTCCGAAACGGCGGTGAGGGACAGGCCGAGTTCTTGCGCAAGTTCTGGCTTTGTGACGCTCCTTTTTTCATACACAGTGCGATATAGCTTTTTTAGGTTGACTCGTTTGGTTCTTTTGCTCATGGATACCTCGCTGTTGCTGAATTACTTAAGCAACTTCATCAACGAACTTAATCAAGAAAGTTAAGGAAGTTACCGTTATTATACACCGTACTTACGCGCTGTGCAACAGCCTCTTTACCAATCGATCAATATGGCAACTCTTGACAAATCGAGCGTAGCATGGTTACATATATATGTAATGGTTTTTGGTAATATTTTTATCCGTGGAATAACAAACAAGTACCGTTCTTAATTATCCGCATCGCCGATGGGGATGCGGAATTATTGCTTACACCCATGCGCAAGAAGGAGGTGAGGACAGCTCAATCGTCGGTTTATCCTGTATGTCACCTAATTCGAGAGGAGGCGTATGTGTGAAGAAGGCAAAGATATTATCGCTCGGTATGGTTGTAGTGTTGTCGCTCACGTTGGCGACGGGTATTGTATCCGCTCAATTGATGACTGAAGTGGGAACTCCACGGCATGAAACCTTGATCGTTGAAACTCAGACACCTACAGATGTACCTGGACAATTTAACTCCTACATGTTTGGTACGCAGATGGGCTTCGGTATCCATCAGCTCATGTCCGCGATGATGTGGGAAATGGATACCGTTAAGGGTGAACAGTATCCCGAGGTAGCCGAGGGCTTCCCCGAGTCCAACGAAGACTTTACCGAACATATCGTTCGCATTCGCAAGGGCATCAAGTGGTCCGATGGTGAAGACCTCAACGCCGATGACGTAGTCTTTACCATGAACATGATCATGAACAACCCGGGCATTGGCGCTTCTGCCTATTACAATGCTGTGTTCGAGTCGATTGAGAAAGTCGATGACTACACGGTCCTTATTAAGACGAAGGAGTCCTTCCCCCGCTTGGCGCTGAGATTCGGCGTTACCATTTGGGGTAATGACCTCCGCATCGTGCCTGAGCACATCTACTCCAAGGTTGAGGACGTAACGACCTTCAAGGACAGCAACCCTGTGGTAGCCGGGCCTTACACAGTTAAGGCATATGACCCCCTCGGCCACTGGATTCTGTACGAGCGCCGCGAGGACTGGCAGCACAGCACCGTGGGTGTCGTAACAGG
>JAAYMI010000023.1 GCA_012521465.1 Bacillota bacterium
AGTGGTTAAGAGATAGCAATCCCCTGTGCTGCCGCCAGCTACCAGCAGGCCCGCGCCTGTTTGAATCCCATTGGCGATGATATACCGCACGTTTTCCCGCAGGGCATCCTCATCAATGTGCTCCCCTTGATCGTCAAATGGCGTGAAGACTACCGTAACCGGTCCCCGGACCAATTGCCTGAAGTTTGTTGATTCCACTCTCCATCGCTCCCGTTCGTGATATTAGTAAACTCGCACTTCAAAGATCTCGGCAAATGGACTGCCGTTGGTTTCATAGATCATAATTCGCACTGCTTCGGTCGTGACTGGAGGAAAGCGGTGGATCTGCCGCCGCTGATAGTTCCCCCGCTGAGCAGCCACGGTGGCATATTCCGCCCCCTGTTTAACCTGCACGTCGTAGTCCTTCACCGTCTCGGGGAAGACATTGGAGTCTACCGCTCTGAGGTTGATGAACCGCTGGTTCAGGTCAGTGTTAAAGGTCAATCGTACCTCTTGAACGGTCTTTGGCTCCGCAAAGCGGATCTCCAGCCACTCTGGCTTGCCGTGCATGAGTGCTGAGGACCACAGGTTAGGCAGGCCGTAGGGCCGCGCGATCCCATTTGCCACATATGCGGCAGTATATCTCTGCACAGGGGCCGTGCGGAAGCAGATGCTGGGTCGCATCAAGACGTATGGTGCTGTGATCGTACCCGGCACGTGCTGCCGCTCGACTCCGTTCGCTTCCATGCTGAGCACCCCTGTCATGGAAGCGTTGGAGCAGCCGATCTTCACATCAGGATTAGCCCGAAACATCACCCAGATTTTCCGGCCCTCCGGCACTTCCGCAGGCAGGTCAATGCTATGCCAGCGTGGGCCGCTAGATGGAATCCTAATCACGTGCTCCGCAAGTTTCTCCCCCGGCAGGTAAAGCTCCGGTCTTGCCGTGCTGAAGACTTCGACCACCAGATGGCTTGGGACTACAGCGTCGAACAGGAACTCCGCCCGGTCTAAAACGTGCTCAACTGGGAGAATTAGGGCACAGTCTCGGCTCAGGGGGATAAATTCCTCTGCCTGGGCGTTTTCCATGATCCGCTCCGATGAAGCAGCGATCACGGCAGTGCGGGCCAAGTCCTGCTCGTCGCGGGATGGAACACCGATAATATACGCATCCTCCTTCAGGAGGAGCTGCTGAAGCTCGTGCATGTACCTGCCCACTTCCCTTGGACTGCAGTCGTACTTGCGGGCCAGGACTGCAGCTGTGCCCACCGCTTGGCCCATCACTCCGCAAGTGGCCATGACTCGCGTTGAGGAAAAGGCAATTCTGGTTGCGCTGTGATTGCGGCCCGCCAGGAATAGGTTATCCACATCTTTGCTGTACAGTGTGCGGTAGGGCACATCGTAGATTCCGATTGGCACCTGGCAGCACGGCGGTTCAGAGGAATCAATCCCTTCAGGGGGATGCAGGTCAATGGGCCAGCCACCATAGGCCACTGCATCAGGAAAGCGCACACTCTGTTCGATGTCCTGCTGCTTGAGGATGTAGTCGCCGATGAAGCGCCGGGATTCTCGCTTGCCAGGAATGCTCCCGATCCATTCCAGAGTGAGGTTATCGGCTTGAAATTTGCCGCTGTTCTTGATGTAGTCCCAGATACCCCACACAATCCTCTGGATGTGGCGAGTGATCAGGGCATCATCGGCGATGGTGTCGCGAACTCCGCCGTATTCAAACCACCAGTAGTCGCAACCGTTGGCCCGCTCATCAATGAATGGCCCGCGGAAGCGGTCAGTCAAGAACTTCATCTCTTCCTGCTGCGCAGCAAAGCTGGGCGAGTGGAACTTCACGGGGCGCCCTAGATCCTTTGTATAGAAGAAAATGGTGTTGCCCATGGTGAAGGGATTGGCCTTGACTGGTGCGAGGGATTCGCCAAATTCCGCGCGGCTTTCCTGTCCAACGCGATACTCGGCGCCAGCCAAGAACGCTACCGCCCCATCTCCAGAACTATCCAAGAATAGGGGGCTGACAAACTCCAACTGCTGGTGACTGCGCATCTGGAAACCGCTAACTGACTCGATCTTCCTGCCATCCATGGTGACATGATCAATATAAGTGTTGAGATAAAGGTCAATATTGGGTTCAGCGGTGACACGGTCCAGCAGAATCGCATCCCAAATATGGGGGTTGCCTTCCGGGTTTTTGTAGTGGTTTTCCATGAGGAGCTCCTCGATGATGCCCGTTTCCCGGGCATAGCGATTAAACCCTGTTTGGGCCCCTGAAATCCATACCCGGAACTCGCTGCTGGAGTTGCCCCCCAGCACTGGGCGGTCATTTACCAGCGCTACTTTAATCCCGAGGCGGGCAGCGGCCAGTGCTGCTGTGATTCCTGCTATTCCACCGCCAACGATTGTGAGATCGCTAAATATCCGCTTCTTCATCCTGTGGTATCCTTTCTATCCCTTAACGGCACCCATGGTAATACCCTGCACGAAGTACCTCTGGAAGATGATAAACACGACCAGCATGGGCAAGAAGGCAAACGTTGCGCCTGCCATGGCAAGTCCCAGATCGTACCCGCTAGCTGAGGTAACCAATTTCGCCACTCCTAGGGGCAGAGTGAGCATGCGGTTTTGGTTCAGCACAATCAGCTGCCACATGTAGTCGTTCCATCCCTGAATGAACGAGAAGATGGCCACCGCAGCCAGCGCAGGTTTGAGCAGAGGCATCACAATGCTGGTAAATGTCCCGATTTCCGATGCCCCATCTACCCGGGCAGCATCAAGCAGATCGTTGGGAATGGTATGGGAGAACTGCCTCACCAAGAAGACTCCAAAGGGGTAAGCCAGGTGGGGAAACACCGCACCCATGTACGTATTGGACCAGTTAAACTGCCGCACCATGGAGAACAGAGGGATCAACCGGATCTGCAGGGGCATGGTCATGGTAAGAAGCATGAGCCAAAACAGCCAATTGCGGCCGGGGAAGTTCTTTTTGGCAAAGCCGTAGCCAGCCATGGCACTGGTCACAACTGAGCCAAAGGCAATGGCCGCAGATATCACGATGGAGTTGAACAGCCAGCGGAACGCGGGCATTCCTCCAAACAGGAGCGCCCTGTAATTCGCGAGGGTAGGATTCCTGGGGAAGAACTCAGGCGGGACCTTCATGGTATCCGACTGGATTTTGAAAGAACCGGTAATCATCCAATATAAAGGCAACAGGTAAATCACGGCAGCGACTGCTAGGATTGCAGCGGCAAGCATGCGTTTGGTGCTCTTCACGGAATCACCCCCTAGTACTCGATATCTGCCCGCATCAGCCGCAGCTGGAATAGGGCAATGGAACCAGAGACAACCAACAGCACTCCACCCATGGCGGCGGCGTACCCAAACTGCAGGAACTGGAAGGCCGTGACATATATGCTGTAAACAATGGTTTGTGTGGCGTAAGCCGGCCCTCCTCGGGTTAGAAGCTGCACCACAACGAATGTTTGGAACACGCCAATTGTTTGGGTGACCAGCACGAACACAGTTGTGGGCGTGAGCAGGGGCAGAGTTATTCTTATAAACTGCTGCCAGGATGAAGCTCCATCGATCATGGCTGCCTCATATACCTCACGGGAGATCCCGTTTAGGCCCGCGATAAACAAGATGATCGGTCGGCCCAGTGCCCAAGAGATCACCACGACACTCAGCGCAGGGAGAGCCCACCTAGCGTCACCGAGCCAGGCGATGCGAGGTAAACCCACAAGGCCGGTAAGATAATTCAGGAGGCCATAGGTAGGGTTGTAAATCCACAGCCAGACGGCAACAAGCACCACTCCGCTGGCCACAGAAGGAAGATAAAACGCTGCTCGAAAGATAGACTGCAGGACGTAGTTGAGTCCGAAGATTAAGACGGCAAACAAAAGAGAGAGCACCAGGATAACCGGAACGATGATGACCACAAAATGCAGGGTGTTCAGGAAGGCGCGCCGGAAAGCGCTGTCCGTAAGCAGCCGAGCGTAGTTTTCGAAACCAACCCACGTCCTCATTTTCAGGCCGGCATCGTAAAAGCTGAGTCTAATCCCTTCGAACAACGGATAGATGGTGAAGATGGTAAACAGCACGTACGCCGGGCCGATAAAAAAATACCCCCAACGCCCTTTAACAATAGATCGAATCAGTGGCATCCGCTTGTTCCTCCTTGTGGGGTAAGGGCAGGCGGCCGCGCCTGCCCCATGCCCTTATCTGCTGAGAATCCGGTTGGCCTCACGTTCGAAGTCCGCGAGAGCCTGCTCAGGCGTCTTTTGATTGATCAAGACCGCCTGGATCTCGGTGCTGAGCAGTGTGCGAACTTGGTTGTAGTATGTGGAAGTGACACCCAAGTCTTCAGCACCGTACAGTTCCAGCATCTTTTGAATCATTTCGAAGTGCGGCTTACCCTCATGCGGATTCCCGGCGGACAGCCGTACTGGGAACTGGCTGGCGTTCTGGGCGTAGATCTGCTGGTATTCAGGCTGGTTGAGGAACCTAATAAATTCCACAGCCCACTTCAGTTTGTTAGGATCTTCTTGCTTAAATATGGCAAATCCAGTTGGACCCACCGCCAGGCCAGCGCTCACACCTGGCACTGTTGGATATGGAACGGGCACAAGGTCGATCTCCCGGGTCACTTTACCGTCTCGCAGCGCGTTGGTGTACCCGCTCCAGAGAGCCGCCGTGTTGCCCATCATGGCAATCTCGCCGCGCCACAGCATGGTATCCAGCTGAGCGCTGGTCATGGTAGTGGCACCAGGCTGAATGAGTTCCCGATCGTTGAGGCTCTTCAACCAGGTCAAGGCCTCAACGCCCTCCGGTGAGTTCAGGTCAACTCGGCTGTAGTCCCCACCTTCGTAAAGCTTGGCACCGAATACCCAGAAGAAGGCGAGATAGCGGTAATCAGCTTGGCCATCAGGGGGCACAAACAAGCCAAACGGCCAGAGAGAATCTTCCTTAACGGCCTCGATGGCAGCCTCAAACTCTTCCACCGTCCAGCTGGGATTGTCAATGGTTGGCAGCAGATGGCCGAGCCCTTTTTCATCCCAGATAGCTTTGTTCGCCACTAAATGACCTACCCAGGAGTAAGACGGCAGCGCATGGAGGTGCCCATCCAAGGTGTACATCTCCACGAGGCTGGGCAGGTAGTCAGCGAGTTCGTCTTGGGGTATGAGGTCTTCTAAAGGCTCCAAGACACCTTCATGCCAGTATTGTGCAGTTCTGCCTAAGTAGTCTTTGAGGATATCTGGGGCGCCGCCAGCCGCGATTGCCGCAGGTACCCGAACAGTCAAGTCCTCAAAGGGAATGACCTCAACCTCAATGGTGACATGGGGATACAGCTTCATGAACTCTTGGGCTTGGATCATCTCCCATTCCCCGGGAAGACTAGTCTTGTCTTCCATGCCAGCGATGTTCCTAAACCGCGGATCGGTCCAGAAACGCAGGGTGACTGGTTCTTCTGCCATTGCAGGCACGACAAGTGATGCTGCTAAGAGTGCCGCTAAAAGGAAAATCACACTTCTCTTCATTTGAAATCCTCCTTTGAATGGTTGTTAGTGCAGCACACAGATGGTTCCGGTCTTTCTCACCTCCTCGTCAGTATGGCTTATTGTGCTGATCTCTGAGCCGCTAAGAAGCTCCCACACGACCTTCTCACAATGAGTTGTGGGTAGAGGACCGTTTGCCGGGGCTGCACGTCTAACCCGTTGATCTGGTCAATGAGAAGCCTTGCGGCTAAAGTGCCCATCTCTGCTTTCGGCTGCTCCATGGTAGTGAGCGGCACCTGGAGATATTCCGCAAGCTCAATGTTGTCAAATCCAGCCACAGCCATGTCATCGGGAACCTTCAGGCCGACTTCCTGAATGCCGTGGATTACCCCGATCGCTGTAAGGTCATTACAGGCAAACACAGCAGTGGGGTGTTCCTTTTGGGCCAGAATCTTCACAATACCTTCTTTTCCGCCGGCAATTCCGCTGAGGGAACTAAGCTGAATCCACTCTTCCCTTAGTTCCAAATTGTGCATCTGCAGAGTATGCCGGAAGGCCTCCAGCGCCACTTTACGGCGATTTGAGGGATAGCTGCCGATATACCCGATGCGTTCGTGGCCGATGCGGATGAGGTATTCTAGGAGATGCTGCACGCCTTCGTAGTCGGCGGTGACAACACTTGCAGCCTCAACTCCTTCCACAGCCCGAACCAGGAAAACAGTCTTCAAGCCAGAATCCAAAAGCCGCTTGTACGCTTGAGAATTGCCTGTATCGGGAATTGGAGCTACTAAGACTCCGCAGACCTGATCATCGGGAAGCCCAGAAAGGCAGGCTAGTTCCTCCTCCTCACTGTAAAACGTGTTGTACAGCACCACGTTAAACCCAGCTTTGCGGCAGGTCATCTCGACAGCTTTCGTGATCTCGGCATAGAATGGAGCGCTGATATCCGGTAGGACGAGAGCAATCTGCTTCTTGCGCCTCACGGGCGGCAAATTGACGAACGTGCCCACTCCCTG
>JAAYMI010000161.1 GCA_012521465.1 Bacillota bacterium
CCTGACCAGCCGCAGGGGAAAAACCGCCGCCCACAATCCAAGCGGAGGCGCAGGCGCCTACCTGCCACGGTAAAGCTGTGCCTCATAGCCGTGCTCTTGGTTTCCCTGGGGGTACTGTACATATCACAGCAGATTAATACCATGTACCTGTCCTTACAGCTGGCCGAGCTGCAAGAAGAGGTGAACTTGGCTAAGCAGAGAAATGGATACCTTAGGGTACAGTTGGAGCAAGCTCGTTCAATCCAGGCCATCGAGGAGTTGGCTAGGACCAGGCTGGGCATGGTTGACCCGGAAGAGACGGCTGTCTTGGTTGCTGCCAATCACGAGTCTGCGTACAGTGGCTCAGGAACGCGGCGTGGCGGACAGGCTACTGCTGCTCCATCCAATGCCGACAACGCTTGGACGATGGTAGCCAACTGGCTGAACAAGCTGTTCCCAGTGGGAGGAGTAGAAGCTGGCGAACTATGATTTGAGGCGCAGTGTGCGGCGCCGTACTGCTGTCATCTTTGTCTTGCTTGTACTGTGCAGCTTGGGGCTGGTAGGCCGCTTGGCTTACCTCCAGATTATCCGGCATGGGCATTACAGCGAATTGGCTGTTGCGCAGAGGATGCGGCCGCGCGTGGTGGACCCCCAGCGCGGCAGTATCCTGGATCGAAATTATAAGACGTTAGCTATCAGTATCGGAGCCGATGCAGTCTACGCCATCCCCGCGCGAATAGGCGACTTGAAGCAGACTGCTCAGTTGTTGGCTCCGTATTTGTCGTTAACGGCGGCGGAAATTGAGGAAAGGCTGCGGAGCCAGACGTCCGGCAGCGTGTGGTTAGCCCGCAAACTTACACCTGAACAGGCGGAGACGATCCGTGATCTGAAGCTGCCTGGGATCTATCTCGTGGAACGACCGCAAAGGTACTACCCGAATGGAACGTTGGCTGCCCACGTTTTGGGGATAACGGGCATTGATAACCAGGGACTAGAGGGATTGGAGTATTATTACGATGAGTACCTCAGGGGCACTCCTGGACGCCTTGCGGCCGAGGCTGATGCCGCTGCGCGCTTGATCCCCGGCGGCGACGCTGCTTATCAGCCACCCATTGACGGCTACGACTTGGTCTTAGCCCTTGACTCGGTGATTCAGCATATAGCTGAAAGTGAGATTCGCAGAGCGGTGGAGGACACAGGCAGTGAGCGAGGGATCGTCCTGGTCATGAATCCCCGGACTGGAGAGATCCTGGCCAGCGCTGTCTACCCGTGCTTTGATCCCAATAACTACTCGGCCTATTCCTTAGAAACAAGGCGGAACGTGGTGGTTACAGACCAATTTGAACCGGGGTCCACTTTTAAGGTAATTACTGCCGGAGCTGCTCTGGAGCTGGGAGTGGTTGCGGAAGAAAGCAGGTTTTTGTCGGGCCCATCCCTACAGATCGGCGGCGGTACTATTCGCAATTGGGATGGACGAGCACGAGGGGACGTAACTTTTCAGCAGGCCCTTGAGACTTCAGATAATATCGTTTTCGCACAGGTGGCAGTGGAAATGGGGCCAGAGCGGTTCTATCCCATCATCCGTGCTTTCGGCATTGGCAGCAGGCTCGGGGTAGACTTCCCTGGCGAAGCCCGCGGAAGTGTGGTGGCACCAGGGGAAGTGAAGTTTGGCGAGGAGATCCGCTGGGCGAATATCGGTTTTGGGCAGGGAATCGCCCTCACACCGCTGCAGCTCATTACTGCTGTTAGTGCTGTTGCCAACGGCGGTGTTGTGATGCGCCCGCGTTTTGTCACTGAGATTCGGGACAGTCAGGGACGGCTTGTGGAGAGGTTTGAGCCAGAACCCCTGGGGCGCGCCCTGAGTGCCGCTACAGCACAGCGCCTCAGCGCACTTCTGCGGTCCGTTGTGGTGAACGGCGGAGGTAGACAAGCAGAGATTCCCGGCTATTTCCCTGCAGGCAAAACGGGCACTGCGGAAGTACCGGAGCGAGGAAGGTACGGCGACGAACGGATTTCGTCGTTTGTGGGGTATGCTCCTGTCGATGACCCGGCTCTCGCTGCGTTGGTGATCTTGTACAAACCCCAGACCGAGGTGCGCTACGGCAGTGTCCTGGCGGCACCCGTGTTTAGGGAGGTAATGGAGCAGAGCTTAAATCACTTGGGCGTGGAACGCCGGAGGTCGAAGTAAGCAGGAACTCTAAGTGGCATTCTTGTCTATCCTTGCGAATAATAGTGTACGGGAGGGTACATCTTGCGCCTAAGTGAACTTGTGCAACGAATTGACCATGAGCTGGTAGGTCAAGACGTTGACATTACTAGCATTGTGTATGATTCGCGGCAGGCCGAGCCTGGCAGCTTGTTTATCGCTGTTAGGGGTTTTCGGCATGATGGCCATGACTACGCTGCCCAGGCAGTAGCGAATGGGGCCGTGGCTCTTCTGGTCGAACGCTTCCTAACTGACCTGGCTGTGCCGCAGGTCGTGGTCGCAGATAGCCGAACGGCAATGGGTCTTGTAGGAGCCGTTTTTTACGGACAGCCTGCCCAAAAACTCAAGGTAATCGGAGTAACGGGAACAAACGGGAAGACCACTACCACCTACATGATTAGGAGTATCCTCGAACAGGCGGGTCATACCGTTGGTCTAATTGGGACGATCGAAACTGTGGTGGGTAAGAGCAGTTCCGTCAGCGAGCGCACTACTCCCGAATCCCTTGATCTGCAGCGGGTGTTGGCCAAAATGGTGGAGGAGAAGTGCACCTACGCTGTCATGGAAGTATCATCGCATGCGCTAGAACTAAAACGCACTGCAGGAATGCACTTCCACAGTGGAGTGTTTACTAATCTCACTCAAGATCATCTTGATTTCCATCAAACTGCCGTGGAGTATTTTCAAAGCAAGGCCAGGCTGTTCAAGCAGCTTACAGGCTTTGGGGTAATTAACCTCGATGACCCCCACGGGAGGGCCATGGCAGCTGAATGTGCGGCGCCAATAGTGGGATATGGAGTGGAGCAGATGGCCCAAGTGCGGGCGAAGGACATAGCCGTGAATCCCCAGGGCGCAGTATACACTCTCTGCAGCCCCTGGGGGAACACCTCCTTGGAACTGCGCCTGACTGGCACGTTCAATGTCTACAACTCCCTTGCCGCAGCCGCCGTCTGCCTGGGTGAAGGAATTGACTTGGAAACGGTGCGGCGCGGGTTAGCATGCCTCCCGGGGGTGCCCGGTAGATTGGAATTGGTTGATGTGGGTCAGCCTTTTACTGTAATCGTAGACTATGCCCACACTCCCGATGGCCTGGAGAATGTTCTGCGCACTGCCCGGGGCATCACGGCGGGGCGACTTGTGGTGGTGTTCGGAGCAGGGGGCGATCGAGACCGGACGAAGCGCCCTGTGATGGGAGAGATCGCAGCCAAGCTGGCAGACCAAGTGATAGTCACGTCCGACAATCCCCGGGGTGAAGATCCTGCTGCGATATGTTCTGCCATCGTGGAAGGCGTGCAGCGCATCCCCGGGCCGGTAGACTTGGTGGTGGAGCCTGACCGGCGGAGAGCGATCCGCTTGGCGGTCGCCAGCGCCCGTCCCCAGGATACGGTGCTGATCGCCGGTAAAGGTCATGAGACTTACCAAGAGATACAGGGCATTCGCCATCATTTTGATGACCGGGAAGAGGCACGCCAGGCGTTGAAGGAGCTGTATGAATGAGACCTTTGACTTTAGAGCAAGCAGCTGAGCTAGCTGGTGGAACGCACCGTGGGGAAGGCTTGATCACCAGCGTCACGATCGACAGTCGCACGGCCACCTCAGGAAGTCTGTTTGTGGCCCTGCCTGGAAGCAGAGTGGATGGGCACCAGTTTGTCCCTGAAGTCCTTGCCCAGGGCGGTTTTGCTATGGTTCGCGCCGGGAAGACGGCTCTATTAGGAGTGATCGAAGTAGCTGATCCTTTGACTGGGCTGCAGAACCTAGCGCGAGGCTATCTATCTAGTTTTGATCTGCCTGTGATCGCCGTTACAGGCAGCAACGGCAAGACCACAACGAAGGACATGATCAGCCGTGTCCTGCAGGAACGCTTTGCCGTGCAGAGGTCTATCGGAAATTACAACAATGAAATTGGGCTCCCCCTCACAGTGCTCGGCCTTGAAGAAGGCCACGAAGCTTTGGTTGTGGAAATGGGAATGCGGGGATTGGGGCAAATCGCTGCGCTGGCAAAGATCTGCCCGCCTCAAGTTGGCGTCATCACCAATGTGGGCCCTGTGCACCTAGAACTGCTCGGCAGCATGGAAAACATCGCCAGTGCCAAAGGGGAGCTTCTCGAAGCTCTGCCGCGCAGTGGACTTGCTGTGCTTAACGGGGATGATCCCCTAGTGCGAAGGCTGGCCGGGCGCACTCAGGCAGAGGTGGTTTTTTACGGCAGAGCTCCGGGGAATGACTTACAGATCTCGGGCGTTGTCAGCGACAACCAGGGCCGTGTCGCGTTCTATGCAGAAGGCTTGGGGGTCTCCGGAGAAGTCGCCTTGAACATTCCTGGAATTCATAATGCCTGGAATGCGGCGGCCGCTTTGGCTGTAGGCCTGAAGTTTGGCGTGCCTTTTGTCCAGTGCCGCAGGGCTCTGCAGGATATCAGTCTGAGTGCCATGCGGCTGGAGGCTGTGTGCACTCCGTCCGGTGCAGTGATTCTCAACGATGCTTACAACGCCAGCCCCGCTTCTATGCGGTCCGCGCTTGACACGCTAGCAGCTATGGAATGTCTTGGGCGAAAGATAGCGATTCTCGGTGATATGCTTGAGCTGGGGCGCATCAGTGAGCAGGCTCATGTTGAGATCGGAGCGTATGCAGCCGAGCGCTGCGACAATCTATTCTTTGTGGGTCGATGGGCCGAGAGTTACCGCAGGGGAGCAGGGCGCGGTGAGGTATTTGCAGCTCCAGACGACTTTCTCCGCAGCCTGCCACAGGTCCGATCAGGTGACTTAGTACTGGTAAAGGCTTCCCGCGGTCTTCGCTTGGAGCGTGTCGTGGAGCGCCTGGAGAAAGGAGAATAGCTGATGCCGCAGGTTTATCCAGCAATCTTTGCTGCCTTAATCGCATTCGGAGTAAGCATCTTAGCGGGACCGGGAACCATCTACTACCTCAGGAGGCTCAAACTGGGGCAGCAGGTGCGAGCTGACGGGCCTAAGACTCACCTAAAAAAAGCGGGAACACCCTCTATGGGCGGGATCCTCATCTTAGCCGCGCTAGTCGTTGCGGTAGTGCTCACCAGTTCTATGGAGAGCCAGATCACGGTGGCTCTGCTGGCAGCCCTGGGCTACGGCGTGATTGGCTTGGTAGACGATGCTCTGAAAATCGTGGCCAAGCGTTCTCTTGGCCTTAGGGCCCGAGATAAACTGGTTGGTCAGATTGGCATCGGTCTTTTGGTTGCTCTGTATGCACTCGGGCAGGAGGATATCGGCACAACCCTCGTGGTACCTTTTAGCGGTTCTACGCTGGAGCTGCACCCGGTAGTCTTTGTGCTGTTCAGCGTGTTTGTCATGGTGGCGGCGGGCAACGCCGTGAACATCACCGATGGACTCGATGGCTTGGCGGCAGGAACCACGGCCGCAGCGGCACTTGCTTTTGCTGTGCTGGCATGGCTGCAAGGCAGCCCTGATCTGACTGGGTTTTTTGCGGCAGCCGCAGGAGCCTGTTTGGGTTTTGCATGGTTTAATGCCCACCCAGCGCAAGTTTTTATGGGTGATACGGGCTCGCTCGGCTTGGGTGCTGCGTTGGCAGCGGGAGCGATTCTCACCCGCACTACGCTGTTTCTGCCTATTATCGGCGGGCTGTTTGTACTGGAGACTCTATCTGTGATCTTGCAGGTGATCTATTTCCGGTTGACCAAGGGCAAGCGGATTTTTCGCATGGCACCACTGCACCATCATTTTGAACTGGAGGGTTGGTCTGAGACGACGGTCATGATCCGCTTCTGGCTGGTTGGGACTGTGATGGGTTTAATTGGCTTGCTTGGTGCTCTTTAGAACCACTGGGCAATGATTAAACCGTTCCTTGCTGAATATAGATTAGGGAGGGGGGCACGACCGATGCTGGTAAAGGGCGGCAAGCCTGATATTCTGATCTTTGCGGCCGTAATAGCGCTGCTCAGCATAGGATTGGTCATGGTGTTCAGCGCATCCTCTGTGATGGGAATCGCTGACTACGGCGACCCCTATCGATACTTACAGCGGCAGACTGTCTTGGCAGCAGTTGGGCTCGCAGCCTTGTTTATCTTGATGCGCATTGATTACCATATTTTCAAGGTCCTAGCCCTTCCTGGTCTGATTGTTTCGTTTGCTCTCTTGGTCCTCGTCCTTTTTGTCGGCCAGGGTACGAGCGGGGCAACGCGCTGGATCCGCCTGGGAGGCTTTAATCTGCAGCCCTCAGAAATCGCAAAGTTTACCATGATCAACTACGCGGCGGTCTACATTTCCACCAAGCGGGATCGGGTGCGGAGGTTCTTCACTGGCCTGCTGCCGCTGCTTGTGATCTTGGGAGTTAAGTTCGGATTGATCATGCTGGAGCCAGATTTCGGAACTGCTGCCGCATTGGCTTTTGCTGCCCTCGTGGTCATTTTTGCTGGCGGAGCCCACTTAGGACAGCTCGTCTTGTTGGGAGCACTGGCAGCTCCTGTTGTCTGGCAGCTTGTAGTCAAAGAAGAATACCGGTTCAGGAGGCTGACCGCGTTTTGGAATCCGTGGGCGGATCCCACTGGTGCTGGTTGGAACATCATTCAGTCGCTGCTGGCCATCGGCTCAGGCGGCTTGTTCGGTTTAGGTCTCGGCCGCAGCCGTCAGAAGTTCTCATACCTGCCGGAACATCATACTGACTTCATTTTTGCGATTTTGTGTGAGGAATTAGGTTTCGTGGGCGGGGCCATGGTAGTGCTCCTGTTCTTTGTGTTAGCATGGCGCGGCCTAAAGATTGCTCTGCAAGCACCGGACATGTACGGTTCGCTGCTGGCCATCGGCATCACCGCTATGATTGCCTTTCAGGCCATGATCAATATGGGCGTGGTTACAGGTTCCCTGCCTGTTACCGGGATCCCGCTGCCGTTTATCAGCCACGGTGGTTCGTCGCTCTTAACTAGTTTAGCAGGGATCGGAGTGCTGCTCAGCATTTCCCGCCAGTGCAAGAGCTGACCGAATTCCGCCTTTTCACCATTACCTGCTACCCGCATACTATGTACGGTACGACGTACGGTACTTCTGCGGGTAGAGGTGGTACAATGGCGAAACTACTGATCGAGGGTGGGCGTCGGCTGAACGGTACGATTCGGATCGGCGGAGCCAAGAACTCCGTGCTGAAGCTCATGGCAGCGGCAATCCTTGGCCATGGCGCGTTTCACATCACGGACGTTCCGGCCATAGATGATGTCCGCACCATGGTCGGCGTACTGCGTTCCCTTGGTGTGCAGGCATTTCTGCAAGGCAACGAGCTGCATCTATCCGTCAACGGGGTGCACGGGCGACCCCCAGAGCGCTTAGTGCAGTCAATGCGTGCTTCTGTTCAGGTGATGGGCCCCCTTCTCGCGAGGTTAGGCAGTGCGGAGATCGCCCTGCCTGGCGGATGTGCCATCGGAACTCGCCCGCTGGATATTCACCTCGATGGCCTGCGCAGGTTAGGTGCCCGTATTGAAGAAGTGGAAGGTCGAATTGTAGCCAAGGCCGAGGTGTTGAAAGGCGCTGATATCGTCTTGCGCTATCCTAGTGTGGGTGCGACTGAGAACATCCTGATGGCTGCCACTTTAGCCCAGGGTACCACTGTGATCCGCAATGCTGCCCGTGAGCCGGAGATTCTGGACATTCAAGAGTTCCTTAACCGCATGGGAGCGAAGGTGCAGGGGGCAGGAACGTCTGTGATCACGGTTCACGGTGTACCCGATCTGGGATGTGCCGATTATCGCGTGATTCCGGATCGCATCGAAGCAGGCACCTATGTTATCGCGGCTGCCGCAACCGGGGGGCAAGTGCAGCTCCTGAACGTAATCCCCCATCATCTCGAGCCCCTCCTACGCATTCTGACGGCCATGGGTGTGCCCATTGAGGTCGAGGAGGGGATAGTGCGGGTGTATCCCGCCGAAGAGTTGTCTCCCGCGCAGATCCAGACAGCGCCTTATCCCGGTTTCCCCACGGACCTGCAGCCGCAGTTCACGACCCTTTCTCTCAAGGCTAGGGGACAGAGCATTGTGCGGGAATCGGTTTACGACAACCGTTTCGGATACATCCGGGAACTTGGCAAGATGGGGGCGGATATCACTGTCAGCCAAAATCGGGCCGTGGTTAACGGAGGCCGTCCGCTGTGGGGCACAAGCCTTGTCGCGGGAGACCTGAGGGGAGGAGCGGCTCTCATTATTGCCGGCCTTATGGCCGAAGGTTATTCAGAGATCGATGGACTGTACCATGTTGACCGGGGGTATGAGGATATTGCCGGCAGGCTGCAGGCCCTTGGGGCAAGGGCTCTGCGGCTGGAGACTGGCTGATGTTAGATTTTAGTGCAGCTGTCAGCTGCACAGATGGGAGGTTAATTGGCATGGCTCAAGCTAGGACAAGCTTGGCATCGCTCATGGTCATTTTGGTTATCCTGATGTACTTATTCCTCAATTCGAGTTACTTCACTGCCTCTGAACTGAAGTGGACAGGCCTCGTCTTACTTAGTGCCGAGCAGTTGGATGAATATGTTAACTTCCAGCCAGCGAACGTGCTCCGCTTGGACAAGTGGGCTCTGCAGCGGCGGCTGGAGGAGCACCCGTGGGTAGAAAGGGCGTCTGTGCGGTGGAGTTGGCCCAACAATGTGGAAGTCATGGTTTCTGAGCGCATGCCCCTAGCCTGGATTGCCCAGCAAGACCGTATCTTTGTTCTGGACAAGACGGGCGTACTTATGACTCCACCGCAGCAGCTGTCTGTCTTGGAACTACCGCAGGTGGTAAACATCGATCTATCCTCTACGGCCCAGCTGAAAGCTGCGGCGCGGGTGCTCTTAGCGGTGCCTCCCGCTATGGTGGGAACACTGGCTAAGTGGGACGCGGCGCAGCAAGCTCTCGTTTCCAAGTCTGGAGTGCAAGTGCTCATGGGAGACACTGAGGACCTTGAGCTGAAGTTCCTTCTGCTGGAGGAGCTGTGGCACGACTTGGCAGATCAGGGAATTGATCCGGCGGTGATCGATCTCCGTATTCCCAAGAATCCGGTGGTGCGGCCAAGGTAGAAAGGGAGTTTTTTCCCCCTATTTCAGAGCCGCAAAGAGGGAAAAGAGTTTTAGTGTTGAATGTTGTGAGGAGGAATTCGTTGCGCAAAGAGGGGGATCCCATGTTCGAGTTTGATTTAGAGAGCCCACAGTTTGCAGATATAAAAGTAATCGGCTGTGGAGGTGGCGGAAGCAACGCAGTTAATCGCATGATCGCTGCTGGTTTGCGAGGCGTGCAGTTTATTGCTTTGAACACGGATGCACAAGCCCTGCAGTTGTCGGACGCCACTGTTAAGATTCAGGTTGGCCAGAAGCTGACCAAGGGACTAGGTGCGGGATCCAATCCCGAAATCGGTCAGCGGTCGGCCGAAGAATCACGAGAGGATATCCGCCAAGCCCTCGAAGGCGCTGATATGGTTTTTATCACCGCGGGCATGGGAGGCGGAACGGGCACGGGTGCTGCACCCGTAGTGGCGGAAATTGCCAAAGAACTTGATGCGTTGACAGTTGGGGTGGTGACAAAGCCCTTCAGCTTTGAGGGAAGGCGCCGTGCAGCCCAGGCGGAGAAAGGGATTGAACTGCTCAGAACAAAAGTTGATACGCTGATTACCATCCCAAACGATCGCCTGCTGCAGGTCGTGGATAAGCGGACCTCGATGGTGGAAGCCTTTAGGATCGCCGATGATGTGCTCCGCCAAGGGGTGCAGGGCATCTCAGACTTAATCACTGTCCCGGGATTGATTAATCTCGACTTCGCCGATGTGCGAGCCATCATGACCAACGCTGGCTCCGCTTTGATGGGCATAGGGCAGGCGACGGGCGAAGATCGCGCCGTGAAGGCCGCGAAGCAGGCGATCAGCAGTCCCCTCTTGGAGGCATCCATCGAGGGTGCCAAGGGCATCCTTATGAGTTTGACCGGCGGGTCCAACTTAGGTTTGTTTGAAGTAAACGAAGCTGCTGAGATCGTAGCCGAGGCGGCGGACCCCGAGGCTAACATCATCTTCGGCGCCGTAATTGATGACAGTTTCCAGGACGAACTGCGCATCACCGTGATTGCAACCGGGTTCGATGTGGACCGGAAAACGGCGCCCGTGTTCGATCTCGGGAAAGAGCTTGATGCGCGTCCGTTCAGCACAGATGAGTTAGATATTCCGGCATTTCTACGCAGAAGATAGGCATCACGCTGGAAAAAGATTGGCCTGCATCTAACAGATGCAGGCTCCTTTATTCCATCTTCTTGATCTCCCGGCGGAGTTTTTTCAGGATTTTCTTTTCTAGACGGGATATGTAGGATTGACTGATACCCAACAGGTCAGCAACCTCACGCTGCGTCCGTTCGGTGCCGCTGTTTAGTCCGAAGCGGAGCTCCATAATCTTCTTCTCTCGACCAGTCAGGCGCTCGAGGGCTGCCTCCAGCAGTGCTTTGTCAACTTCTTCCTCGATGTACTTCACCACATCGCTTTCAGATCCCACCACATCAGCCAGCACCAGTTCATTGCCATCCCAATCGGTGTTGAGGGGTTCATCGAATGATACCTCTGCCTTTAGTTTACTTGTGCGGCGCAGGTACATGAGAATCTCGTTCTCGATACAGCGACTGGCGTATGTAGCCAGCTTTATGTTTTTCGAGGGGTCGAAAGTGTTGACTGCCTTAATGAGGCCGATTGTCCCGATAGATACAAGGTCCTCGATTAGGATGCCGGTGTTCTCGAACTTGCGGGCAATGTAGACAACCAGCCGCAAGTTTCGTTCGATCAAAGGGGTCTTGACAGAATCGTCCCCCTCGCTGAGCCGAGCTAGAAGGAGCTGTTCTTCTTCGCTGCTCAAGGGCGGCGGGAGCACCTCGCTGCTGCCCACATAATGCACCTTAGGAACAAGGCCGATGCGGCGCAGAAGGGCAACGAGCCAAAGCCGGACCTGGATTCTAAACCTTAGGGTTGTGAGACGCCGCATGCCGCTGTCCTCCTTCTACTGTGGGCACACTTGCCAGCTGGTCGATTGCCTGCTGCAGCAGGCTGGGGGGAATGAGAGCCTCATATTTCCCATCTGGGTCGAGAGTGCGGGGGTGAATCGCGATGATGGGCTGCACTACCGGTCCATTTTGACCAGCGCGGATGTGCACCGCATCTGGGCGAAAGCCAATTAGAATCCCGTGTTCTCTCCCGATGGACGAAAAGGGGATCAGGCGAAATCTTGTTGACCATTCCGATGACTCCATCAGTGTATCGATGGAGGAAAGGTTCCCCTGTTCCAGGGCTTCCACTGCTGCCGAGATCGGTTCTGGGAGCAGCTCCTTAATGGCCTGCTGTTCCACGATCATAACGGGCTGAAGACTGAGGGGATCCTTGAGGTTGTTGCCCGTGTCCACCAACGCCTGCACCGATGCCAATCTCCCGGCACAGGCAATTTCCACGGGGAGATGGTAGACGTTGTGAATAATCCGCTGGTGGACGATTCCCCAGCCCAGCTCCGCAATTAGGAGAATGGAACCGGCTGCCGCCAGCATGCCTAGGGTATAGGCGGGTTCAGTGGGGGATCCTAGGAGAAATGCGCCCGCCAAGCCCGCACCTGCTGCAACAAAACCGATGAGGTAGAAATAGCCTAAGATTCTGGCCACAGCCTTAACAGTCACCGGATAGAACGCGGCTGAGACCATGAGGAGGGATACTAGGGCGATCGTGGGCAGGAACCGCAGTACTCCATAGTAAGGTATGATGCCTAAGCCAGCTAACAGATACAAGGCATAGTGAAGCGTTCCCAAGGCGGCACCGGCGGCAAGCTTCACTGGGCGAGTTGAGGTGCGGGTGACTTCCGCCGTTGCCCACAGCAGAAGGTACTCGAACAAGAAGTTCGCACCGAGGCGCAAGAGCCACGCGTCCACGTAGAAAGTATACTGCGGCACTCCGTTTCCCTCCTTTACAATGGCTGGTCCTGCCAAGATATTATGGGGAATGGCACCAAAATCCTCTCTTATCCCGCACAATTCTTCCGCCGGCGCCTCTTGGAATAGATCCCCGCGAAGGTGGTCATACTGAAAACTGTAACTGGTTCCTTTTGGGGGGATTACTTTGCATAAGGTGGAGATCTGCGGAGTCAACACAGCCAAGCTGCCTGTGCTGCCCAACAAGAAGATGCGGGAACTCCTCGCCAGAATCAAGGAAGGCGATCAAGATGCTCGGGAGGAGATGGTCCAAGGAAACCTGCGCTTGGTGCTCAGCGTGATTCAGCGTTTCAACAACCGAGGGGAGCTGGTAGATGATCTGTTTCAGGTGGGCTGCATCGGACTTATGAAGGCGATCGACAACTTCGATCTGAGTCAAAACGTAAAATTCTCAACCTACGCCGTCCCCATGATTATCGGGGAGATCCGCAGGTACCTGCGGGACAATAACCCCATCCGAGTGAGCCGTTCCTTAAGGGACACGGCATATAAGGCGCTGCAGGCTCGGGACTATTTGGCAAACAAGCACGCACAGGAGCCCACGATCAACCAGATTGCCGCCGAACTTAACATTCCCAGGGAGGAGATTGTGTTCGCCCTGGACGCTATCCAGGAACCTGTTTCTCTATTTGAACCCATTTACAATGATGGCGGCGATCCGATCTTTGTAATGGATCAGATCAGCGATGAACGCAATACCGATGCCAGCTGGGTAGAGGGCGTGAGCATTAAGGAAGGCATGGCCAAACTGGGAGAACGAGAGCGCCTGATCCTCACAATGCGGTTTTACGAGGGGCGCACTCAGATGGAGGTGGCCGATGAAATTGGGATCTCTCAGGCGCAGGTTTCACGTTTGGAAAAGGCCGCGCTGCGCCACCTGCGCAAGTACATGGCTACGTCGTGAGGGAGGGAGATGGGAAATGAACACTGACAGACCGCGCATACGCCTAGTTACCGCCCTCTTGCTGATTGTCGTGGCTGCAGCCTTATGCACCGCGGTGGCGGGAGTTGCAGCCCTTGTGGAAACCGATTCCGCATTTGCTAAGGAAAACCTTATTCGCCTGCACGTCATCGCACACAGCGACTCCCCAAAAGATCAAGACCTGAAGCTCTTGGTGAGGGATGCAGTGCTCAAGGAGACCAGGGCCTTATTCTCTGAAGTGAATACTAAGCACGAGGCGCGGCGACTCTTATTGGAAAACCAAGCACGAGTGGTCCAAGCAGCAAAGCAAGTTGTGGAAATGCAGGGATTTGACTACGAAGTGAGCCTCGAGGTGGGAGCGTATCCCTTCCCTGAGCGATCCTACCGAGGCCTTACGCTTCCTGCAGGGACTTACGACGCGGTCCAGATCAGAATTGGGGCTGCTCAGGGCGGGAACTGGTGGTGTGTGTTGTTTCCTCCCTTGTGCTTCGGCGAGCTAGAAGTGGGCGGCAGCTCCGGGGAACTAGCCCACGTCGATCCACAGGGCGAGGTTGGGAAAATCGCCTTTCGCTTCAGGGTCGTGGAGGTCATCCAGGCAGCGAATTATCCTGAACAGCTCCGGAGTTGGTGGCAGGCCTCAGCGGCGGGGCTGACAAGAATAAACAGCCAATAGGAACGGTCTTCAAGGCCGTTTCTTTTTTCATGCTGGGGGCATATAGTGTAGGGGAAGCAAGGAGGGGCACCATGCTGATCAAGACCACCGAACTCCGCCAGCTCGATGTAATCAGCGTCGATGAGGGCCGTTTCCTGGGCCGTGTCTGCGACGTAGACCTGGATCCCGGTACAGGGGAAGTCCGCGCCCTGATTGTGGAACGGCCCGCGAGTAGGTTCTTGTGGTTTATCCGCGGCGATGACCTAGAAATCGCGTGGCGTGACGTCGTGTTGGTGGGCGAGGACGTCATCTTAGTGAAAAACAGAACATGGCGCCGCTAGGGGTTTTGGGGTATAATGGGTTAGGAGGAGAGTTGCCATGCGTTGCCCTTTTTGCCTAAATATGGACAGCAAAGTACTTGATTCACGCCAGACAGAAGAGGGCGCCTCTATCAGGCGGCGCAGAGAGTGCACAGCCTGTGGGAAGCGCTTTACTACTTACGAGCGTCTCGATGAAGTGCCGTTAATGGTTGTGAAGAAGGATGGACGGAGAGAACCTTTTGCGCGCACGAAGATTCTCAATGGGATTCTGAGGGCGTGCGAAAAGCGGCCCATATCTCTGCAGACCATTGAAGAGATGGTGGACAAGATCGAAAAGACGGTGCGAGCGAACCTTGAACACGAGGTTTCTTCGGGGGCCATCGGTGAACTAGTCATGGAGCACCTGCGTGAGCTTGACGATGTAGCCTACGTAAGGTTTGCGTCTGTATACCGGCAGTTCACCGATATTGACCGCTTTATCGAGGAACTTGAGCAGCTGCGAAAGGTGAACCGCTAATGTGGGTGCGGACTGAGCATTCTGGGCAGATGCTTTGGCAGGTCGCTGATTGGCTGGCTCTTCCCTGGCTGAAGCACGGCTTTAGCACCAGTGCCGCTGGCAATCTCCTGGAGACAGAAAAGCGAGAAGCGTTTGGCAGTGCTGTTGGTATGCCTCCGCCATGGACAACCGTGCGGCAAGTTCACGGGAGCGAGGTCGTCTGGGTCAATGAGCGGTGGCTCACGGAAGCGGTCCATACTACCGCCGATGGCATGGTAACTCGGACCTCCGGTGTAGTGCTGGCGGAGTTCTTTGCAGACTGCGTGCCGCTGTTGTTTGTGGATCCCAAGACTCGAACGGTAGCGGTGAGCCACGCAGGCTGGCGGGGCACTAAAGCCGAGATTGGACTCAAGACTGTTGCCGCGATGGTGAGGGCAGGCTGCAGGGTGGAGGATATACAAGCCGCTGTCGGACCGAGTATCGGTCCTTGCTGCTACGAAGTCTCTCACGAGCTAACGGCTTACTTCCCGGGATCCGTTTTCTCAAAAGTAGGTGGCAGGCTGCACCTGGACCTGTGGTCCGCCAACGCTAAACAGCTGAGGGAAGCGGGGATCCGCCAAGTCTCCACAGCCGAGCGCTGCACTATGTGCAGTGGAGAATTCTTCTCGTATCGGCGTGACCAAACCGCCTTCCGGATGGCGGCTCTTATCACTGTCGATTAGGGTAAAGGGATTTAGATACTGATGTAGAACATCGCTTTAGAGGTGAACGATTTTGGCCCGAGGCAAAGCCACCCACATCAAGCAAGAATCGGACCGGACGCGCTACCGGGAGATCATTGGCATTTTCCTGTTGGCGCTGTCCGTTTTTGCCATTGTAACACTGTTTACGCACAGTACTGGCTGGGTTGGCAACCGGATCCGTCCCATCCTGCGGGCGCTGTTCGGCGATACCGCCCTGCTGTTCGCACTCAGCCTGCTGTATCTGTCTTTGAATGTCTTCCGCGGCAGTCTCTGGCCGCTTCCCATCCGGAGGATCCTAGGCTTTGGTCTGCTGCTTGGCTGCATCGTCACCGTGTATCATTTGCTGTACTATCGCGGCCACAGCCTTCCACCGAGCTTGGCCGAGGAACTGGCTCACGGCTGGCGGGGAGAAGGTGCCGGGGTTACGGGTGCCGTGTTAATGGTGGCTGTCTTGGTCAGTTTCGGATTACCCGGCGCCTATATCATGTTGGGGGCTCTCTTTTTAGTGGGAATAATCTTGTATTTCCATATCTCCCTCATTGCACTCGGCAAGGGGATCGTCGCGGCGATTAAGGGGGCAGTTCACAGGGTTGTGCGCCAGAGCTTCGAGCGCCTGCATGCCCAAAAGGCTCGCCTGCAGAACTGGCATGAACAGAAAAAACTAGACCGCCTGGAAGCACAGGTGGCACAGGAACAGGCGCAGCCTGTAGCTCAAGATGAGGAACTGACGGAACCAATTCCGACGAGAAGTCCGCACTCTGCAGCCAGTTCTGCCAAGCAGAAGGGGAAGCGAAGCAAAGGTGAGGAAGCACAGGAACAACCCGTGCAGTTGGAACTGCCCGCCGTAGGTGAGGGCACCGATTATGTCATGCCTCCGCCCTATCTGCTGAAGAAGAATCCGGCGAGGGCGCGTAGGACTGCCAGCGCCACACAGGCTGCCCTTCTGGAGGAAACGCTGGCCAGCTTTGGCGTGTCGGCGAAGGTGGTCAACGCAGCACACGGTCCGGTGGTAACACGCTACGAACTGCAGCCTGCACCTGGCATAAAGGTCAGCCGCATCACTGCTCTTGCTGACGACCTTGCCTTGGCCTTGGCAGCGGCCGATGTGCGCATCGAGGCACCAGTACCGGGGAAAGCTGTAATCGGGATTGAGGTTCCCAATAAAGATACGGAAATGGTGTATCTGCGGGAAGTTATTGAAGATTCGGCTTTCAGCGAGCATCCGTCGAAAGTGGCTTTGGCTCTCGGGAAAGATATCTATGGGCAGCCAGTGATCGCAGACCTGAAGAAGTGGCTGCACGTCTTGGTGGCTGGCGCCACGGGGTCGGGCAAGAGTGTTTGTCTGAACTGTATGATCGCCAGTTTGCTTTTCAGGGCGAAGCCAGACGAAGTGAAGCTGCTCATGATCGACCCCAAGCGGGTAGAACTCGCTGTATACGATGGCATTCCGCACCTCATTACCCCGGTCGTAACCGATCCGAAGAAAGCAGCTGCTGCTTTACGCTGGGCGGTAATCGAAATGGAACGGCGCTATGAGCTTTTCGCGGAGCGGGGCGTGCGGAACGTCGAGATGTACGCCAATTTGCCTGAGGAATCTAGTGAGGGCGAACCAAGGGAGCATCTCCCTTACATTGTAGTTATAATTGATGAGCTTGCTGACCTGATGATGGTGGCCGCGGCGGAGGTGGAGGATGCTATCTGCCGGCTGGCCCAGATGGCTCGCGCTGCAGGCATCTACCTGATTGTGGCGACACAGCGGCCGAGCGTCGACGTGATCACAGGTCTGATTAAGGCCAATGTTCCCAGTCGAATTGCCTTTGCCGTGTCCAGCCATGTGGATTCCCGCACCATCCTCGACAGCGGTGGTGCCGAACGGCTGATTGGCAGGGGAGATATGCTCTACTATCCCCTCGGTGCTGCTAAGCCCACTCGAGCCCAGGGGGCTTGGGTGTCCGATGACGAAATCGAGGCGCTGGTCAGCTTTTGGAAGAAGCAGGGCGAACCACTATATGATGGAGAGATTGTTCAGGAGAAGACGGGCAGCCAGGAAGATTGGAATGATGATGATGAGCTGCTCGAAGATGCCATTCGGCTGGTGGTGGAAAACGGCCAGGCTTCCATTTCTATGCTCCAGCGTCGGTTTCGCATTGGCTACAGCAGGGCAGCGCGGCTCATCGACATGATGGAGCTGCGTGGAATTGTGGGCCCTTATCAGGGGAGCAAACCAAGGGAAGTATTGGTCGACAGCTCGATCTTGGCGGAGAGGTGAGGGGAATGAAAGAGCTGGGGGTTAAGTTATTTGAAGCCAGGACAGCACTGGGCCTTTCCCTAGAAGACCTTGAGCGGCGCACCCGGATTCGGGTGGAATACCTTAAGGCAGTGGAAGAGGGTAATCCGGAAAAGGTTCCAGGCGAGGCCTATTTTCGCGCTTTTGCTCGTACTTATGCCCGGGAGGTTGGGCTTGATCTTGATGAACTAGTAGGCAAGTATGAGGTGCAGCAGACGCCTGAACTGCGCATTACGGAGCGCCCGTCACTGCGGGAGCGGCGGGCAAAAGCCCGTCGGCGTCGACGTCTGCGGTTCTTGGCAGTAACAGTGGCCGCGGCAGTACTGGCTGCAGTGGGATACTGGTTGTGGTCAAAAGGGTTCTTGCAGATGCTTTGGGATAGATAACTGGGAGGTTACAGCTTGAGG
The DNA here is from genome assembly GCA_012521465.1 of Bacillota bacterium. Classification (GTDB taxonomy): domain Bacteria; phylum Bacillota; class Limnochordia; order Darwinibacteriales; family Darwinibacteriaceae; genus 1109. Next base: position 17,956 of record JAAYMI010000161.1, read on the forward strand.
AGTCAAGACAGGTTAGTGCGGGGCATCATCGGGGGAGACAAAGCACGAGCCTTCGTGCTGCGTACGACGGACGTGGTCAATGAAGCTCAGGCATGTCATCACACGTACCCTGTGGCTACGGCCGCACTGGGAAGAACCCTCACGATTGCGCTGGTTCTTGGTGCTATGCTTAAAGGGGACGAGTCCGTTACCGTGCAGGTGCGGGGCAGTGGTATTCTAAACGGTATTGTGGCCGTGGCGGACTCCAAGGGACATGTGCGGGGCTATGTTGGCAATCCCCAGGCCCATCTGCCATTGACGGCCAATAACAAACTGGCTGTTGGGGAAGCAGTTGGACGGGGATTGTTGTTTGTCATGCGGGACTTGGGACTGAAGGAGAAGTACCAAGGATCGGTTCCCATTCAGACTGGTGAAATCGGAGATGACTTCGCCTATTATTTTGCTCTTTCGGAACAAACCCCATCGGTGGTAAGCCTCGGAGTGTTGGTTAATCCCGATAACTCGGTCCGGTCTGCAGGAGGATTGGTGGTCCAACTGCTCCCCGGTGGCGAGTCGGATGATGCGTTCGTGGCTGAATTGGAACGGATCGCAGCAGATTTACCCCCCATGAGCCAGGTGTTCGTTGATGATGTTCAACCGGGGCAGGTGCTCCAGAAGTTCTTCGGGCATCTCGGCGTAAAGCTGATTTCAGAAGTGCCGGTGAGCTACAGCTGTGATTGCTCGCGGGAGCGCTTTCAGCGCGGCCTTGTGGCCTTGGGCACAGCAGAACTGGAGGACCTAATTGCCGAGGGAGAACCTGTAGAAACGGTGTGCCGCTTTTGCAGTAAGCGATATCTGTTCCCCTTGGCGGAGGTAAAAGATCTGCTCGCAGAACTCCGCAGATCCTAGCGGGGCTAAATCGGGAATAAATGGTACTACCTTCCGCATATATTTGTGTCGGAAGGGGGAATCGATGTGGCCAGAATGCGAAGAACGGAGAGAAACGGCCCTGGTCTGTTGTTTATTCTCGTTACTCTGGTTGTGGTCGCGGTGGTGGGAGCACGTTTTTTGGGATTCTATCCTCAATCCGGTGAAGACGACCTGGGCCCACCTCAGCAGGACGCGGCCCATGAGGAAGCCCCGCCAGAAGGGCCTGTTGTGGACCCTACACCGAAAGTGCTGGTGTTCCACAGCCACGCATCGGAGAACTACCATCCTAATGAAAGCCACACCACTGGACAAATTCCCGGCGATGTGGTGGCGGTGGGCAAAGCCTTAGTCGATAAACTGAGCGCTTTAGGGATAACGGCGCTGCACGACACCACAATTCATGACAAACCGCGCTACAGTGAAGCATTCATCAATTCCGATCGGATGGTCGAAGCCGTTCTCAAAGAACATCCGGAGATCCAAATCGTGCTGGACATCCACCGCGACGGGCTCCAGGATAAACCGGAAAACTATACCCGTGCCGAAGTGCAGGGCATGCCGGTAGCGAAGATCCTATTCGTGGTTGGGGATAAGGACAATACAAAGGTAGAGGAAAACCTGCAGTTTGCTCAGAGTATGAGCGATGCGCTAGAGGCCAAGTATCCGGGAGTCAGCCGAGGAGTGCGGGTGTTCAAGTCTGATTACAGCGGCGAGCTTCATCCCAACAGCGTGATGGTGTTGGTGGGAGACTGGCGGGGGAATACACTCGAAGAAGCGATCCGCAGCGCAGAGTTACTTGCAGAAGTAATAGTTTCGCTTATAAAGTAGGATAATAAGGTAGGCCCGGAGAAGGTCTACCTTATTGAATGTGGCAGCTGTCCTAGATGCATTGGGAGTGATAGTCGATGACGCAGCATATTCATCTAGTGGGAATCGGGGGCACAGGCATGGGTCCCCTGGCTAAGATCTTCCTGGAAATGGGCTACAGAGTAAGCGGGTCAGATCTGCAGAACTCGGAAACAACCGCGTATCTGCAGAATCTTGGCGCGCAGGTGTTTTTCCGCCACGCGCCGGAGAACGTCAATGGCGCTACCCAAGTGATCTATTCCAGCGCCATTCCCGGTGAGAATCCGGAGGTGGTGGCCGCCAGGCAGAGGGGGATCAGAGTGCTCCACCGCTCTGAGGTTCTGGCTGAGCTGCTCAACAGCCGCCGCGGGATCGCAGTAGCTGGTGCCCACGGCAAAACCACTGTTACTTCTATGATCGCGCTGTGCCTGGAATGGGGCGGGCTTGATCCTACAGTGCTCATCGGTGCACATTTTGCCCCCTTTGGACCGGGTGCGAAGTATGGTCGCGGAGAGTTTGTTGTCGCCGAAGCAGATGAGAGTGACAAGAGCTTTTTGCGCTATCGGCCGGAAGTAGGGATCGTCACTGCTATCGAGGCAGATCACTTGGAGAACTATGACGGGATGTTTGAAGAGCTGGTAGATTCCTATCGGCAGTTCCTGGATAACTGCAAGCCCGTTGGGCTGCGCATTCTGGGGATAGACAACCCCGTGCTGCGGGAACTTGCCGACGACTATGAAGCTGAGACGTATGGTTTATCGCCTGATGCCATCTGGCGTGGAGAGATCACGAGGATCGCTCAAACTTCCTCCAACTTCGTAGTGTATTACCGCGACGAGATCGTAGGAGAATTTGCGCTTCGGGTTCCCGGGCGCCACAATGTGGCTAATGCGCTGGCCTGTATTGCAGCAGGTCATTACGCCGGCCTGTCTGTTGACGCGCTGCAGAAAGGTCTTGCGGGCTTTGTAGGCGCCAACCGCCGATTTCAGATCGTGGGAGAGAGACGGGGAATCCTGATTGTGGATGACTATGCCCACCATCCCACAGAAATTGCCGCCACGCTTAGAGCAGCACGAGAAGGATGGAACCGGCGGATCATTGCGGTGTTTCAGCCTCACCGCTATTCCAGAACTCAGCTGCTTATGAACGATTTTGTTGCAGCTTTTGACGACGCCGACTTGGTCGTGCTGACTGACATTTACGCACCTCCCCCGGAGAAGGCCATCCCCGGTATCAGCTCAGTGATGCTGGCGGACAAGATCAGAGAACGAGGGCGGCCGGTTGTCTCGGTGGTGCCAAAACAGCAGGATGTAGCTGCATTCCTTGACGGATGCGTGCAGCCGGGGGATCTGGTAGTGGTGATGGGTGCAGGACCTATCTGGCGCGCTGCCTATGAACTGCTGGAGCGTTTGGCAGATGACTGATCACGCTCGGTAGAGGTGACCTCATGGGTCAGCGGGTCATAGGTGGCATGGAAAACCCGTTCAGTTTGACCTACCTCCATAAGCTTATAGCAGAAGTTTGGTACATAGAGGAGTGCCCCGCGCATTGGCTGGACCAAGACGCGGGGCGCATAGTTTTCTACTAGGGCTCTCTGTCTAGCCGCTAACTCATCCTGACGCATACTGCCCTCGAAAAAGCTGGCCAATTTGCGCTGCTCGGCCTCGAGAGCCTCGTGGGCTTCTTCGGCCCATGTTTGGTCTTGGACTGCAAGTTCTTCGCCTATATGGCGGCAGAGCTTGTTATAGGCCTGCTTGTAGCTGAGCACGCGGCGCTGTACTGGCCCGAATGGAGGCCCTCCGACGAACAGCTGGGTTGAGATGGGCAGGGGGGTGACCCGTCCTGTACACAGATGGACGCTGATGCTGTAAAGCGTATCCCGGCGGTGATGCGTAATGCGGCTGATCTGAAACACAATCCAGAGGTATGGCGAAAAGCTCCGTTCTAGGTTGAGGACATAGAAACGTGTAGGGTATTGAGCGGAGCCGCTCAGCCTCTGGACCATACTTGCCCGGATGCTGGGCTCGTGGAAGCGGTCATGGGGCAGATGAGCTCGGGACAAAAGGGCTTGTTTTTGGACTGCCTGCAGGATCGTATCAAGGCGATAGCTGCCCGAGGTTATGAGCTCAGCACCGTACGCATCCGCCAGTTTGCGGTCAAAGGTGAATTGGAATAACCGTTCTTTTGCTCGCCAACCGTCGAGTTCTTTGGCAAGGGCTTCGTCAAGGAACACCTGCCAAATGCCGCGGCGGATCTCGAGAGGCTCTTTTCTAAGCAGGCGGAAAAAAGTGAACACAAGCTCTGCTATATTCTTGTCTACGTTCAAGCTAACCCTCCTCAAGTAGGTCCATAATAGGTGAGCGGATCTGCTGTTTGCCTTGGAGGATCCGCTCGCCGAACTTGTCAAGCTCTCGGCGGATTTCCTCTTTTTCATCGTTTTCGAGAAAGATGCGCATCAGTTCGCTTTCAAAGCTTCTGTCTAGCTTGAGGTGGAGCAGGATCGCATCGAGTTCGCCGATAATCTCTTGGAACATGTTAATCTTCTTGTGCAGGAGGTACATGATGTGTTCTTCGATAGTATGCTCCGTGACTAAGTTGTAGATATGTACATCTCTTGTCTGGCCAAGGCGATGGACGCGGCCGATCCGCTGTTCCAGCCGCATGGGATTCCATGGCAGGTCGAAATTAACTATGGTATTGCAGAACTGGAAGTTGAGTCCTTCGCCTCCCGTCTCTGTGCTCACCATGACCTGGGCCTGATTGGCGAACTGCTGCTTAATCCATTCCTTCTTGCCTCGTGAGAGGCGCCCGTCAAACCCCACCGTAGTGTAACCAGCTTGCTGGAGGCGGTAGCGGATGTAGTCCTGGGTAGCTCGGTACTCCGTGAAGATGATTACTTTGTCGGTAAAGGTTGCCATGAGCTGCTCCAATATGTCGCATTTGCTGTTGTGGCGGATCTGCACGGCGCGTTCCAGAAGCTGTACCAAGACCGGATTGGCCTCGGGCAGCTGCTTCTCCAGCATTTTCTGAAGTGTCATACCCGCCGCAAAGAAGCTGGAGCATACTTCGCGCTGCAGGGTGATGAGTGGCAGGATCAGGTTACTGCTTGTTCCGACCCTGCGGGCCACCGCCCTGATAAAGGCAGTAATTTCGTTGTAGAGGTCTTGTTCAGCCGGAGAGAGAGTCACCACTATGGGATGGACGATGCGTTTGGTGAACTGGACAGTGCCTTCACCTCGTTTGTTGCGGATCAGCACCTGCGACAGCAGCGTGCGCAGTTCCTCAGGGTTTTTGGCGGTGCGCTTATCCTGCATAAACTTCGCTCTAAACGACCGATAGCTCCCCAATTGGCCTGGCTTGAGTAGGCTGATCAGGTTATACAGTTCTTTGAGATCGTTCTGCACGGGGGTGGCTGTGAGCATCAAGCAGAACTTCTTCTGGATGCGGTCCACGAACTTAAAGGCGGCGGTTGAGCTGTTTCTTAGTTTGTGGGCTTCATCGATAATGAGCATGTCGTATTGGATCTCATGAATGATGCTCGCGTGTTCTGCCCGCTTTGCCGTATCAAGAGACGCAATGAGGATGTCGCTGTAGGTCCAGTCCCACTTCGTCCGCTGGATACCGGCGATGATGTTGAACTTCTCGTACAGTTCACTGTACCACTGCCAGGCGAGGCTCGCGGGGGTAAGAATGAGGCATTTGCGCACCAGGCCGCGCAGAATGTATTCCTTAAGAATTAGCCCCGCCTCTATAGTTTTACCCAGGCCAACTTCATCGGCGAGAATCGCCTGGCCGCGCATCTCATTGATTGCCCGTTCTGCAGTTTTGATCTGGTGTGGGTAGGGAATAACTCCTACTTTCTTCCAAAGATCGGCAAGATGCTCCAGGGCCAGCAGTTTTGTGGGATTACGCTCGGTTAGGCTGAGTTCATCACCCTTCAGGGCCAGGAGGAACCATTCCCAGTCGTCAAAGCGTCTCTGCCTGATCTCCTGGACCAGGCGTTTAAGCCCATGCTGGGAAAATTGCACGCTGAACTTCCCAAGAGAGATGGGCTCAGAATACTCTGGCTTCGGATCGCTCTGCAGTTCACGCCCGCCAGACAGAAGGGGCACGGTAAGGGGGAAGAGGGATTCCACGGCGATCACCTCTTTGAACAGTCTTGCCCGTGCGGCGGCAAGTTAAACGGAAGCATGGCGATCAGACAGCAGAGCAGCAAAAAAAGCCTAGGCTTAACCTTAGGCTTTTTTGAGCTAGAAAGTAGACTACTTCAGCAGCTGTTCCTTGACCCGAGCCAAGCGGTGGGCGAGGCTGCCGTCAATGACCTTGCCATCAACCCTGATACGCAGGCCGCCCCACAAGCGCTCATCGACGGATGCTGTAAGCTCAACAGTCTTGCCTGTGAGCTTGCTCAGTTTGAGCCGCAGTTCCTGCAGAGCTTCAGTAGAGAGCGGAACGGCGCTGAGGACTTCTGCCTTGGCTTTTCCCCGGGCTCGGTAGACTAGCTCTTGGAAAGCTGCGGCTGCGTCGCTGAGGAGCTGCAGGCGCCTGTTCTCAAGCATCACCCGCAGCAGTGCTTCCGTGTGGGGTGAAGGCTGCATGTCAGTGATAAGCTTTTCCTTAAAGCTCCTGGGTATCCGCGGGTTAGCGAACAGCGCAGAAACATCAGGTTCCTGCAGCGCCTGGCTGATGGCAGTCAGCTCTTCTGCAACCTGTTCCTGGACCTCTGCATCTACGATATCATAGAGCGCCTGCGCGTAGCGGTTCGCCACAGCCTTATTGCTCATACCGGCTCACCCATCTGCGGATCATCCAGTTTTGCTAGCGTATCCTCAATAAGGCGTTCGTGGGCTGATTGGTCCAGGGAGGCACGCACCACCTTCGATGCCAATTCAAAGGATAGCTGAACCACATGTTCTTTGAGTTCAGACCACGCCTTTTCCTTTTCTAACTGGATATCAAGTATGGCGCGCTGTCGGATCTCTTCCGCTTCCTGTTTTGCTTTGGCTATAATCTCTGCCTGGAGGGCTTCGCCTCTGCGGACTGCCTGGTCAATATACTCCTTTGCTTGGCGGCTCTGCTCCGCGAGCTGTTTTTCCAGATCAGCGCGCATCTTCTCCGCCGCTGCCCTCTGTTCTTCCGCCGCGCGGATCTGACCTTCTATGGAAGCAGTTCGTTCATCCAAGAACTTTCGCACTGGCTGATACAATATCCGCCATAGGACAACTACCAGTATGAGGAAATTTACGGTCTCCCAGAGGAATTCAGTCCCACTGAACAACAGTCTCACCCTTCTTGATCTAATTCAAACAATAGGGTGCAGGCATCTGCACCCAATCTCCCTAGCCGAGCAGCTCCAACAGGCGGTTGGCCAATGGCAAGCCCATGAAGAAGATCAGCAATAGGGCAACAGCCAATGAGTAGATACCAGTGGACTCAGAGATAGCCTGCCCCAGTACCATGGTTGTGCGGATTGAGTTCTCCGCTTCTGGCTGACGGGCAATGGCTTCCACAGCTTTGCCAGCCACGTAGCCTTCACCTACGGCAGGTCCTACAGCGCCAATTCCCATAGCTAATCCGGCACCAACAGCGATTGCGGCGATTGCGATTGCAGCTTCTAACATATTTTCCCTCCTTTCCCACCTACTCCAAGCGGACTTGGATGTAAACAATGGCCAGCATCACAAAAACTGCGGCCTGGATTATCCCCTGGAAGAATCCAAACCAGATGTTTAGGATCCCTGGGATCACAACGGGGACAAACATATAGATAATACTGAGGATAATCCCCCCGCCAAAGATGTTCCCGAAGAGACGGAAGGCATGGGAGAGTACCTTAGCTATCTCGCCAATCACATTGAGGGGAAACAGAATGAAGTAAGGTGAGAAATAGCCCTTGATGTAGGTTTTTAGGCCCTTTTGCTTAATCTCAGCACCGTGCGAAACAAGCAGCACCAGTACGGCTAGGGCTGCAGTGGTGCTGAGGCTGGCTGTGGGCGAAACACCGCCAGGCAGGATGCTGGCGAAGTTGGCCAGCAGAATGAACAGGGCAAGAGCAATGATAAAGGGAACAAATACCCTGCCTCTGCTGCCCATTACCCGGACAACTAGCCCCTCAAGTCCGTCCACGATCAGTTCAGTTACATGCTGAAATCCTGTGGGAACGCGCTTGAGGTTTCGGCTTAGCAGGAAACTTGCCGCGATCAGCACTGCCATGATACCCCAGGTCCAAACCACATTTTCTGTTACTGGTATCCCTAGTATATCAAAGACAACTTTACTTTCCACTGCGTATCCTCCTTAGGACAAGCAAACCGTAAATCACAAGCTTCGGAATGAGTAAGCCCACAAAGGTCCACCCAAAGCTCAGCATATTCTGCTGCAGGCTGATGCTTAAGGCTGCCCCATAGAAGAAGAGCCTCCTAAAATATCCCCGACGGGCTGCCCGCTGGGCAGTCCCTGGTGCTAGGCGCAGAACCCTGCTGGCGTCCAAACACAGCATCTTAAAGGTTAGGACTCCCATTGCACCGCCGAAGAAAAGGCTCAGCCCGTAAGCAGCATTCCACAAGGACAAAGCGAGGCTGCCGAGAATAACCATAATGAGAGAGTGGCGCAGCACGATGTGCTCGTTGAGCCAGCTTGTCATTTGTCCAGCTCATCAGGGGAGAGTTTTGTAATCTGCTGATAAGATGACCAAATACCTGCGGCGGCGCCCACAAAAATGAAAAGAAGCGTGAAAATTATCCTCGTGCCTAACACCCGGTCCATATACAGTCCAAGCAATACACCGATCAAGACCGCGAAAAATATGGTGAGCCCGATTTGGGTGACGAGCCCGAGATACTTCCACGCACTGTTTTTCGCCAATCCACACCCTCGCTTTCTCTCTTGCGGGAGAGAGTCTCCGAATTATTTCCACATGGGGGCAGGTTTTCCTCCTCCAAACTGGAGAGGATTATGCCTGCGGCAGCAGAATCAGATTATGAACCAAGCCGGAAAGGGATAGTATTAGTATGGCAGTTAAAGTAGGCATCGTATCACTAGGATGTGCCAAGAATCTAGTTGACAGCGAGATCATGCTCGGCCGCCTACGGGAGCACGGCTGCGAAATCGTGGCAGACGCAGGGCAGGCAGACTATGTCGTGGTTAACACATGCGGTTTTATTGGCCCTGCTAAAGAGGAGTCCATTGAGACGATTCTGGAAATGGCTGAACTCAAAGAGCGCGGCCGCTGCAGGGGCCTAATCGTCAGTGGGTGCCTGGTACAGCGCTACGCAGATGAGCTTTTCGACGAACTGCCTGAGGTAGATGCGTTCCTTGGTACAAACGAACTGGATAAGATCGACGACGTGATATCCGATATCGAGGCAGGCCGCCGCATCAAATTGGTCGGCAGCGGTTTTTATGACTATGACCAGCCAGTAAGGCGGTTGCTCACCACTGGTCATCTGGCATACCTGAAAATTGCCGAAGGCTGCAACCACCGCTGCGCTTTTTGTGTGATTCCCCAAATCCGCGGCAAGTTCCGCAGTCGCCATCCCCAATCACTTGTGCAGGAGGCAGTAAGTCTGCGCACCCAGGGTGTGCAGGAGCTGCTTGTGATCGCCCAAGACACAACGGCATACGGCCGGGATTTGGAGAGAGTTTCGCTCGCCTCTCTGCTAGAGGAAATACTGGCTGTGGGCTTTCCCTGGGTGCGGCTGCTCTACACCTATCCCACGTCGCTTGGCGAGGACGTTCTAGAACTGTTGAGCAGGGAGAATACGCTGGTGAAGTACGTCGATCTACCCCTACAGCACGTGTCAAGGCGTGTTCTGAGGGCGATGGATCGGCCGGGAGACTACCGGTCTACAATGGAGCTGCTGAACACCATTAGGCGGCAAGTGCCGCGGGTCTTTATCCGAAGTTCCTTTATCGTGGGTTTTCCCGGGGAAACAGAGGAAGATTTTGCAGAGCTGATTAAGTTTCTAGAAGAAGCGCGCCTCAATCATGTCGGGATCTTCCAATATTCACCGGAAGAAGGTTCAAAGGCAGCGGCGATGTCAGATCAGGTACCTGATGAGCTGAAGCAGGAGCGGTACCAAGAGGCCATGGCTGTTCAGCAGCGTATCAGTAGGGAACTTAATGAGGAGCTCGTAGGGCAGGAGCTGGACGTGATGATCGACGGTGTATCGGAAGAGTCCGAGCTTGTCCTGGTTGGTCGGCATCAGGGTCAGGCACCGGAGGTAGATGGGGTGGTGTATCTGGGCATGCCAGAGAATGCGCCGCACCCGGGGGATCTTGTCAGGGTCCGCATCGTGGAAGCGCACACCTATGACTTGGTTGGGGAGGTGGTAGGACCGTGAACCTGGCCAATTGGTTGACTCTGTTTCGGCTGCTTTTGGTGCCCATATTTACGTTTGCGGTGCTCTTAGACGTACCCGGTGGGCCCTACATTGGGGCAGTGGTATTTACCATAGCTTCGATCACTGATGGCTTGGATGGATATATTGCCCGAGCCCGCAAAGAAGTGACGAGGTTTGGCAAACTGATGGACCCCATTGCCGACAAACTCCTGATCACTGCGGCTCTGCTGTGCCTGGTGCAGCTCGGCAAGGTGACTGCGTGGCCGGCTCTACTTATAATCGGTCGAGAGTTTGCAGTATCGGGGCTGCGCATGATTGCCGCCAGCGATGGAATTATCATTAGTGCATCTAAGTGGGGGAAAGTTAAGACAGTCTCGCAGATTATCATGGTCCTAGCCCTTTTGCTTCAGAGGCCTTGGGCGGATCTCTTTCTCTGGCTGACGGTGGTTGTGACGGTGATTTCGGGTGTACACTATTTCCTCCAAGCCCAGGATATTCTGAGAAGTTCAATGAAATAGTGTGTTATAATATTGATGCTGGTGAGCCTCATTTTCCGAGCGCAGCCGGCATCATTTATGCGCCTATAATAACACACATAAGTACGCTAAGGAAGGGCAGGTCATGGAGATCAGACGCATTAAGGTCCATATCGTGTTGATCAGTTTCATACTGATGCTCATACTGGGGATAGCAGCTCGCAGTTTTTTCCACACCACGAGAGTGGTTGAGCCACTCCAGAGGAGCATTGAGGCTGTGCCAGGCGTGAGCCAGGTTACACTTGTGCAGAGTGGGCACGGACAAGCTGTGCGGATCGCCCTCAAGGAGGATGCCCGCTTGGCAGAAACGCTCCCTGCCGTGCAGCAGATCCTACAAGCGTACGGTGGGCACTTCGCTCTCGAAATCCTCGATAACCCGACCTTTAAGGCCCGGGAAGCGCTGCGCCGTATGATGTTTGTCGTAGAAGAAGCCGTCGCACAGGGCGGTTTTCAAGCGATGGAGGAAGAGATCTCTGAGATTGCCCGGGAGTTCGGACAAGAACTGATTCTGGCCATGGACCGGAGCTATATCTACTTGCAGCTCAATGACACAGAAGGCTGTTTGCGGCGAGTGATCAGTCGTGGCAGCGCGGACACCGTGCGGACCGTGGCTGGGACGGAGGTGGGCTCATGAGAAGGTATATCGTGGAAGTGGTGATCGGGATCGGACTGGCCGCGGTGGTGCTGGGGTTTCTCGCAGGCCTCGACCTTACGCCGCTGCTTTTGGGCGGTGGTTTTGCGGTACTGCTGAAACTCGCACTTGATGGGCGAGCCCCTCTTGGAAGACCATTTGAGGCAATCAGCGCAAGACAGAGCAAGGGTGTGCTTCCCCAGGTTACCTTTGCGGACGTGGGTGGACAGGACGCGGCGAAGCGTGAACTGATGGAAGCATTAGCTTTCCTGAAGCGAGACAGCCTCAGCAAGAAGCTTGGTATTCGGCCTGTGAAAGGCATTCTCTTAGTCGGACCGCCGGGGACAGGAAAAACCCTGATGGCAAAGGCGGCAGCCAATTACACTGATTCAGTGTTTGTATCAGCCTCTGGCTCTCAGTTTGTGGAAATGTACGCCGGGGTGGGTGCTCAGCGAGTTCGCAGGTTATTCAAGCAGGCTGCTTCCCTCGCTGAGCAGCAGGGCAAGCGCAGCTGTGTGGTGTTTATCGACGAAATCGATGTGCTCGGTGCCAGGCGTGGCAGCCACCACGGCCACATGGAGTACGATCAGACCTTGAATGAGCTTCTTACTCAGCTCGACGGAATCGATAGCAGCCGTGAAGTCCAGACCTTGATCGTGGCTGCGACCAACCGCCCCGACATTCTCGATCCAGCGCTCCTGCGACCTGGCCGGTTTGACCGCATTGTTCGTGTCGACCTACCTGACAAGCACGGGCGCCTGCGTATCCTGCAAATCCACGCCAAGGGCAAACCCTTCGCTCCGGAGGTAGATTTGGAACGGATTGCCCAGGAAACATACGGTTTCTCTGGTGCGCACCTGGAGAATGTGCTGAACGAAGCAGCCATTAATGCTCTGCGTCGATCGAGTGAGGTCATTGAACCTTCAGACATTCAAGAGGCGATCGAGAAGGTCATGCTCGGCGAAAAGCTTGACCGCACTCCTACTGCAGCGGAGCGCAGGCGGATTGCCTATCACGAGGCGGGTCACGCCATGATGGCAGAACACAACCGTCCGGGGGCGGTGTCCTCGATCACAATCGCGTCCCGGGGAAATGCCTTGGGCTACATCCGCCAGAGTCCCACGGCTGACCAGTATCTGCAGACCCGCGATGAGCTGGTAGCGGGCATACAAGTGTGTGTGGCCGGGGCTGTAAGCGAAGAGCTGTTCTTAGGGCAACGGTCCACCGGTGCTCTAGGAGACATCAAGCAAGCATCTGAAATCGCGAAGCGCATGGTTTTTGCGGGTCTGTCGCCCTTGGGGATTGTGGGCTCAGATCTGCCGGGCAGTATCCTCCACGAGGCGGTTACAGAAATAATCCGCGTTCAGGAACAGGTTGTTCGAGCTTACTTGACTGAATACGGAGCTCAGGTGAGGGCTGTTGCGGAGTACCTCTTAGAGCACGACAGTATTACAGGTGAGCAGTTTAGGGGGTTCTTGGAAAGACTCGCTTCCTAGCCACTCCACTGCAGGAGGCTCACTAGTACAGCCGTAATGCCGGCTGCCATAATGGGGCCTACAGGGATGCCGCCCAAGAACCAGACGCCCAGCATCACTCCGACCAGGATGCCAGGGATTACTTCCGGCTGGAGGATGACCATGTCCAGGCCCTGGCTGTTGAGGTAAGAACCAAGCATGCCGCCAAGAACGGCAATGAGTCCCACGGGCGTCCACAGCGATGCGGCGAGGGATTTGAGGGTGACTTTGCCCGAGGCGAACGGGACCAGAATAGACATGGTCAAGCACAACAGACCGAGTTCCACTCCTCGTCGTTCCACGACAGGGAGAAGGCGTTCGAGATTTAGAAGCCCCAGCACCAACACGATTCCCGATCCAGCAGCCAGCAAATTGTTCTTGGTTAACACACCGATTAGGAATATAATTAAAAGAGGCAGAGACTGAGACATGTCGATCCCTCCCGCCTAATTCTATTCCTGGAAACGGTACGTATGAAAGGTGTTGTTTAACCATCTCGGAAACATCCATTCTTCATCAGATTCAAACCAATCAAGTGCTAATGACGTCCCTGGTGGCGTGGGCAATTGCCCAGGGGTTGAAGCTAATTACTTGGGCCGCAGCGGCGCGCGAGTGGAACTTCAAGCGGTTGGTGGAACCGGGAGGTATGCCCAGTTCTCACAGTGCCTTTGTCACCTCTCTGTCTACTGCAGTAGGGATCGAACTGGGATTTGATTCAGTCATTTTTGCTCTAGCGGCGGCTTTCGCGGTGGTGGTGATGTACGATGCATCTGGGGTGCGCCGCGCCGCGGGCAGGCAGGCTAAAGTCCTTAATGCCATTTTGGAAGACTTAAACAGGCGGGAGCTCCATCCCGAACGCTTGCGCGAGCTGCTGGGACATACCCCGTTCGAGGTGTTGGTGGGAGCCCTGTTGGGAGTTGTGGTAGCTGTATGGCGGATGAGGTGAAGCACAGGCAATCAACCTGCGCTTCACCTTTTTACCTAGTGCGACAGCTGGACTGTAACGGGGACGGAGCGATATCCGGCGATGCCGGTATATCCCACCGCCGCGACGCTGTAAGTAACGGTGTCGGCATTCTCTGGAATGATTTCGTCTAGGTTGTGGAAGAAATGGGATTCTGCGACAGGCTGAGGCGTGAGGATGTACGGGCGTTCCAGAGGATCCGTCTGGCTGTAGACGAAATAACCGGTAACAAACGGATTGGGATGCGGATCCCAGGAGATCTGAACGTGGCTGCCCTGGAGCTGGGCCGTGACGTTCTGGGGAGCTTCAGGGATCATGAAGATGACAGCGTTCACAGTCAAGCTTTGGGTCATGGGCTGCCAATTCAGCAAGAGTTCCTGAGCTGATTGAACCTCGACCACCTGCCAGACACCTGGTGCGATGCGGTTTGCGGCGTGGAATGACTCCGTGTACAGCTCGATGAGGAGATCGTACGTCCCTGGTGCAAGGCTGAACACGTGGGTGATGGGCTCGTCCAGATCATCCCAGATCAACTCCGTGCGTTCATCATTGAAGTACACCCGGGCACGGCGGGCGTTCTGCCAGAGGGGAGAATCGCCCAAGTCGATTGTGAGATTGACGAACCCGTCACCGGGGCGGAGGGCTACTTCTACAAGCTGAGTGCCATTGGGCAGAACCTCAACTGTGTGGGGAGTGCTTTGGAATTGGACCGTTCCCTCTGCGTCTAGCAGGAGGATGGTAAGCTCCCAGGTGCCAATGGGAAGCTCAACCTCGGCACTTAGGTCCAGTCCGATTACAGGTACTTCCCACTCAAAAACGTGCTTGCCTCGAGCTACGACGATGCGGGCTTGTAGAATGCCCTCTCCTTGACCGCTCGCGATGGTACCCAAGACTGTGAGCTGTCCTTTCGTGTCCGCTGGAATACCGTCACCATGGGGAAGTGCGCAGCCCGCAAGCATGCAAAGGCAGACTGCTGCTGCGATCAGGATTTGGTAGGCTTTGTTCAAGGCAGGACCTCCTCGGCCTCCCTTGGGCAATCATATTATACTACATAATCGGAGGGGGATAAAGGTGGATAGACTAAATCTTCTGAAAACACTGTCGGAGGTCAACGGCATTCCTGGATTTGAGGGCGATGTCCGCAAGCTGATCTCGAAGCACGTCGAAGGAAAATGTGAGTTGCAGACAGACAACTTGGGCAGCCTGATCTGCGCGAAAACCGGTGCGAGTGATGGGCCGAAAATCATGATCCCGGCGCACATGGATGAAATTGGCTTCATGGTTCATGTCATCACTGACGAAGGGTTTATCCGCTTTATTCCCATGGGCGGCTGGTGGGATCAAGTGCTTCTCGGCCAACGCGTCCAGATAAAGACGAGTCACGGAATGGTCACAGGCGTCATCGGCTCTAAGCCTCCTCATATCCTTAAAGAGGAAGAGAGAAGTAAGGTTGTCAAGAAGGACACCATGTTCATCGATGTGGGCGCCACAAGCAAGGCTCAGGCCATGGATGAGTTTCACATCCGTCCAGGTGACCCCATTTTCCCCGTCAGCCAGTTTGAGGTCCTCGCCAGCGGCAAAGTGGTGGCGGGTAAGGCATGGGACGATCGGGCGGGCTGTGCTGCCCTAGTGGAACTGATCCATAGGTTGCAAGGCCAGGCGCACCCCAACACGGTCTATGCTGCAGCCACTGTTCAGGAAGAAGTGGGCCTGCGGGGTGCCAAGACTTCCACAGCAGTGGTATCTCCGGATATCGGGATTGCGCTCGACGTCGGCATCGCCGGGGATATGCCTGGCGTCAAGCCAGAAGAGAGTCCCCTGAGACTAGGAGAAGGTCCTGTGCTCTACGTGGCCGACGGTTCTGTGATCGCCCATTCAGGCTTGCGCCGCTTTGTAATCGCTGTGGCGGAAGAGCTGAGAATTCCGCTGCAGTTTGCGGCCCTGCTGGGTGGGGGAACGGACGCCGGTGAGATGCACCTCTTCGGCGCAGGCGTGCCCAGTTTGAGTCTGGGTGTTCCTGTGCGGTATGTTCACGCCCACACCGGCCTGATGCATCTAGACGACTATGAGAATCTGATCAAGCTCTTGGAGGGACTCGTCATGCGGCTTGATTGGGATGCAGTCAACGAAATTAAGCGCGGTGAGTGAGGAAAATGCAGGCAGAACTGGTGATAATCGGTACAGAGCTGCTCTTGGGGGAGATTGTCGACACAAACGCGCAGTTTTTGGCCAGAGGCTTGGCCAACTGCGGCATAAATCTTTACTACAAATCGACTGTAGGCGATAACTGGGTGCGGATAGTGGAGACTATCTCGCGTGCTCTATCTCGGTCCGAACTGGTGATCATCAGCGGCGGACTCGGCCCCACAGAAGACGACCTCACTAGAGCGGCGGTGGCTGCCGTGACAAACCGCACTCTCGAGCTGGACGTGGAGGCCTTGGATACCATCGAGGCTTACTTCAGAAAGAGGTATGGCGATCGTAGTATGCCTCCCAACAACCGCAAGCAGGCCTATCTCCCGACAGGTGCTGTGGTGATTCCCAACCGCTGGGGTACCGCGCCGGGATTTATTCTGGAACTTTCCCGCAGTGCCATCGTGGCTTTGCCGGGAGTCCCAGCTGAGCTGGAGCCGATGTTTACAGCGACTGTACTTCCCTACCTGCAGCAGAAGTTTAGGGGCGAGGTGTTCGTCACCCGCAACCTCAGCTTTACTGGGATCGGAGAATCCAGTCTCGAGGAGTTGGTGAAGGATATTATTCAGTCGCAGACCAATCCCACAGTGGCGCCGTATGCTTCTCAGGGAGTGGTGCGAATCCGGATTACAGCCAGAGCCGCTACGCCGGAAGAAGGCGAAGCTTTGATTGACCCTGTGGCCACCATGATCGCTGAGCGGACACAGCCATACCTGTTCAGTACCACTGGACAGGTTCTGGAAGAGGTGATCGGCGAACGCCTAACCAGCGCGGGCTGGACGTTAGCATTGGCCGAATCGTGTACCGGCGGCCTAGTGGGCCACCGCATCACCAACGTCCCCGGCAGTTCCCGATATTTCCTGCGGGGATATGTGGTGTACAGCAATGAGGCGAAAGCTGCTGACCTGGGAGTGAAGCAGGCAACTCTAGCCCAGTATGGGGCTGTGAGCCGCGAAACGGCGGCCGAAATGGCCGAAGGTGTGCGCGCAGCGGCAGGAGCGGATTTTGGGCTAGCCATTACAGGGATTGCTGGCCCCGATGGCGGTACTGCAGAAAAGCCCGTGGGGCTGGTTTACATTGCCCTTGCCTCTCAAGGAGATACTATCGTGGAGAGACACTACTTTTCTGGTTCCCGCATGCAGATCAAGCAGCGGTCTGCGCAAGCGGCCTTGACGCTGTTGTGGAAAAGTGTGCGGTAGACTCCATGAGGTGGGAGGCTAAGAATGGAAAGGGATCAACGCTTTGCGAGCCGGAGAAAATATCTTCCGGCTCTTAGTGTTGTGCTCGGGGCCCTGGTATGTGCCAGCTTATTCTCAGAATCAAGCTATGAGGCAGCAGCTTTTGTCGTTGAACTGGATGCAAGTTTGGGCACACGGGGACTGACCCGGTTCGTGCTTCCGCCTGTGGGGTCCATCAGCGCTGCCACGCATCCCCTTCCGATTCAGTTGACCATCACCCTCCAGAGCATCGATCTGGCCATTCTGCGCACGATCGTGTTTTCAGAATCGGATACCATTCAAGCAGTCATTGACTCTGTCCCTGAATGGACTGCCGCAATTGTCCTGCGGTACGTGGTTCGCCTGGTGGTGCTGGGTGCCTTGGGAGCTGCAATAGGAGCGTGGCTGGCTGGTTTACGACGCCCGCGTGCGCTGGCCCTAGGAGTCTTGAGCGGTGCGCTGGTGGTGGGGCTGGTTATTGCGCTCACCTATGCGACGTTTGATCAAGATGCTTTTGCCAACCCTGAGTACAACGGGATTATCGAGGCAGCCCCGTGGATGTTTGAACTGGTGCAGGACAGCCTAGACCGCGTCGAAGAGCTGGGAAAGCAAATTCAGACAGTCGCAGGAAACCTCTATGCGGTGTTTGCCAATCTCGAAAACGTGGGCCAGATAAGCCTGGGCAGGGTCGATCTGCTGGTACTACACGTTTCTGATATCCACAACAACCCTGTTGCTTACGACTTTGCCCGCCAGGTAATCGGCAGCTTTCCCGTCGACCTAGTGATTGATACTGGCGATCTAACGGACTGGGGAACAGAATTGGAGGCCGAGATCACCAGCAGGATCAGCGAGCTGAACGTCCCTTATGTATTTGCCACGGGAAACCACGATTCGCCCGATGTGGTGGCTCGCCTGCGCCAGACGGCGAACGTTGTGCTGGTGGAGGATGGTGAAGAAGAGATCATGGGGCTGCGTATCGTTGGCCTGGGCGACCCGGCCGCGCAGCGTTATTCCCCACAGCCAGCGGGCCTTGACGAGCTGCACGCCCTGGCTCAGGCGGTGAACGAAAAATGGGCTCAAGTTGAGAACCGACCTGATATCTTCATGGTGCACAATCACCGCATTGCTGGGCAGATCGAGCCTGGTTTGTTCCCCGTGGTGCTGTGTGGTCACAGCCACGCTCTCGAGGTCACTGAGCGTTCCGGGACGTTCTACATCAATGCGGGCACAACGGGAGCGGCAGGAATTCGCGGCTTTCAATCGCGCG
>JAAYMI010000024.1 GCA_012521465.1 Bacillota bacterium
AGGATCTATAAACTAGACCCTGGCTTGTATAAAGTGCTGCCAGGCAGGGACCGCGGCGCAGTAGAGTACTATCGTTGCGATGCCTGCCATAAAATCACGCGGATCAACATTCGCGGCGTCTGCCCCAGCTTCCGCTGTTCAGGCAAGCTGCATGCCGTGGATTTGGAAAAGGAGCTGAGACACAATCACTACCGCTATTTGTATCTCAATCTGCGCCCAGAGCCCATGCTGGCCCAGGAACACACCGCTCAACTTTCGACAGAGTATGCGGCTGAAGTCCAGACTAAGTTTGTAAAAGGGGAAATCAACGTTCTCAGCTGCTCTACCACGTTCGAGTTAGGAGTGGACGTGGGTGAACTGGAGACGGTGTTTATGAAGAACGTTCCTCCTACTCCCGCCAATTACGCTCAGCGGGCGGGACGCGCGGGGCGCCGCACAGACTCAACTGCCTATGCCCTAACCTTTGCCCGCTTGGCATCCCATGATATCAGTCAGTTTAGGCAGCCGCAGAGGATGATCAGCGGCGTGGTAAAGCCGCCCTCCTTCGATGTCAACAACTGCAAGATCGCCAAACGCCATGTTTACGCCTGTGCTTTTGCTCAGTTCTGGAGAGCGCACCCCACTCATTTTCGCACCGTGGGAGACTTCTTCCTGAATGACGGACCGCTTCTCTTTAGGAGGTTTTTAGATGGCAGGCCCAAGTCACTGCTGCACGCTCTCAAGGAGGTCGTACCCTCCGCAGTGCAGAGGGAGATCGGGGTGGATGACTGGTCGTGGGTGGAGGAAATGTATTCCGCAGATGGTGTGATGACAAAGACCGTAAATGAGCTGGATCGGGACCTTGCAACCTTGGACGACGCCCTGCAAGAAGCCGTTGACCACGGGCAGTATTCCACGGCGGAACGCTTAAAGCTCATTAGGAACACGATAGTAAAGAAACCACTCATCAGTTACCTTTCGCAAAAGAACCTCTTACCCAAGTACGGCTTTCCCGTTGATGTGGTGAATTTGGACGTGAACTTCCATACGGCGGAAGCTAGAAACATCGACCTCAGCCGAGACATGCAGATCGCCATTTCCGAATATGCTCCGGAGAGCGAAGTAGTCGCCAACGGCAGGCTGTGGACCAGTCGATATGTGAAGAAAGTACCGGCCCGGGAACTGAGACGCTATAAATACACGCAGTGCCGATGCGGATACTTCAGTAAAGCATTCTTGGACAATGAGTTGGACAGCCGCTGTCCGGTTTGCGGCGGGATCTCAAGGGGATGCCATGTCTTTGTGGTGCCGGAGTTTGGCTTTATTGCTGAACCACGGCCAAAATCTCCTGGCAATCAGCGGCCAGAGCGCACTTTCTCCAGCCGGAAGTTCTTCTCTGGGCACAGCAGGTCTAAAGATCAGGTAGATATACTTCTACCGGGAGGTGTGCTGCAGCTCCGAACCCATACCCATGGGGTGCTGACGGTGGTCAATGATGGACACGGCTATGGTTTCTATATCTGTCAGAAATGCGGATACGGCGCGTTAGAGCGAATCCCGCTGAATCACACAAATGCTTTGGGCCGGGAATGCAGGGGGCCAGTTGAAAGGGTATCTCTTGGTTACGACTTTGAAACGGACATCGTGGAACTGGATTTTGCCGCGATGTTCGGGGGATCTGCCTTACGAGAAGGGTACTGGGAATCCTTCATGTACAGCATCATTGAAGGCTTCTCCCAGGCATTGGAGATCGATAGGCAGGACATTGACGGGACGCTCTATGTCCGCCCAGACGGGACCCGCACGATTGTGCTGTTCGACACAGTTCCTGGAGGAGCAGGGCACGTGAAGCGCATTCTGGAAGATGATAACATCAGAACAGTTCTGGAAACAGCTCGCACAATCTTAGAGAACTGCACCTGCGGCGGACGCGCCATGGACACAAGCTGCTATGGCTGCTTGAGGACCTATCAGAACCAGTATATCCACGACAAACTGCGGCGAGACTATGCCTTGGACGCACTCAGCACCGTGCTGGGATAGGGCAAGGTCATGCGGCTGGAAAACAGCAAAGACGCTGTGTCCATCCAGATACGGCGTCTTTTGCTGTCTCTGACTCATTACAAAATAGCCTGACCGATCAACCGATCTAGCTTGCGGATGTCGACTCCCCGTTTGAGATTGAGTTTGAACTTGCCCACCCGTGTCCACAGTTCCAGCTCTGCATTGACATCCAATAGGCCAGCATTTTCACTGGAGTACATCACGATGGACTTAAACGGGATGGTGTACACCTCAACCTTTTTGCCCGTGATGCCTTGCTTGTCCGAGATAATGATCCGCTTATTGGTGATCACCGCCACGTCACGGATGGTTTTGTAGGCGGCATGAGCCTCTTCCCCGGGAACGAGGATTTCCTGTACTTCTTTGGGAACTGTTGTCTCAGACACGAATGTCCACTCCATGATATTTGCCAAATCAGCCACATGCATCCCTCCACATTTCTTTCCAAGGATAGTAATACGCAGTGACCGCCGTGGCTGCGCTGGCAGCGCAGCGGCTTTGCTGCCGGTAGTTTCTGCCTGCATGGCGCAAGCGCGGCGAGTTTTTCACCCAGTACAGGGATTTGCTCGTGCGGAGCAGAAGAACACAGGTAACGGACAAGCCGAGGGGTGGTAAGGGATATGCGTTTGTTGGCAGAAATCGAACGAACTAGCGGCGTTGGCCGAAAGGGAGCTATAGTGCGGCGGGACGCAGTGCGGGCTATTGCCCGCCAGGGGGAACAGATTCTCATGGTTTATTCCACAAAACACGGCGATTACCACTTCCCGGGAGGGGGAGTCTCTTTTGGCGAGACTCATCTGGAAGCGCTGGCGCGGGAACTGAAGGAAGAATGCGGCGCCAAGCTTGTTGTGGTGCACGGATCCTTCGGGAAAGTGGTGGAATACGATTACGCCAAAGAAGCCTATTTTGACCTATTCTGCATGACATCTTACTATTATTTCTGCTCGATCGGCCCCGAGCTTGGTCAGCTGGAGCTGGAGGATTACGAGGTAGCCCTGGGTCTTGAACCCTGCTGGGTCACGGTAGAGGAGGCACTGCGGGCCAACAAGGCGCTGCTGGCAAACGGAGCGCCGCCGTGGACGCGGAGAGAGACACTGGTGTTGGAACTGCTGACCAAGGCTGCTCCCGCATAGGCGAGACGCGCTGGCAGCCGAGACTTTGGCAGGGGGAGATCAGTCTCAGGAAGGGTGATTGTGTGGAAGCCGACGTGCTGATCATCGGCGGTGGAGTGGGTGGCTGTGCCGCAGCCTTAGCCGCGGCGCGCCTTGGAAAAAAGGTGATCATGACGGAAGAAAACCTCTGGATCGGCGGCCAGCTGACGGCTCAAGCTGTTCCTCCCGATGAGAATCCGTGGATTGAGAAAGGAGGCGGAACGCAGCTTTACCTGACCTTCCGGGAAAAGGTGCGAGAATACTACCGCCGCCACTACCCCCTCACCTTTGCTACCCACCAGGACCGCTATCTCAATCCAGGTGGGGGCTGGGTGAGCAGGCTGTGCCACGAACCCCGGGTCGCTTTGGCTGTGCTCTATGAGATGCTGGCGCCGCATCTTGCCAGCGGCCGCATCATCCTGCTCCTGCCGTATAAACCAGTCAAGGCGGAAACGGATGGGGACTATGTTAAATCCGTGACCTTAGCTCACGTACATACTGGCGAAACTCTCACCATCGCGGCTCCCTATCTCCTCGATGCCACAGAGCTGGGTGATCTCTTAGAACTCGCGACCGTGGAGCATGTTATCGGTGCCGAATCCCAGCAGGAAACGGGAGAACCCCATGCTCTGCCGGGGGATCCCGATCCGCTAAATCAGCAGGCTATTACGTACTGCTTTGCCGTAGATTATCTCCCCGGTGAAGACCATACTATCTCGAAACCGGTGGAATATGACTTCTGGCGGGATTACAAAGCGGACTTCTGGCCGGATAAGTCCCTCAGCTGGACCATTGCTAATCCCATCACCTTGGAAGGCTACGTTCTCCCCTTGTTTGCTGATGGCAGCGGCAGGAAAGACTTGTTTTCTTACAGGCAGATTCTGGACAAAGACCTCTTTGAAGAAGGCGCGTTTCAGTCCAGTGTTACCATTGTCAACTGGCCGCAGATCGACTACTGGCTGGGGCCGATTGTGGGCGTACCGGAGGCGGAGGCGTGGCACCACCTCTACATGGCAAAGCAGCTCAGCCTCTCGTTTCTTTATTGGATGCAGACCGAAGCACCCCGCCATGATGGGGGATATGGGTACCCGGAGCTGCGCTTAAGAGTGGATGTGGTGGGCACTCAGGATGGCCTTGCCATGTACCCGTATGTGCGCGAGTCGCGGCGGATTAAGGCCGAGTTTACTGTGCTGGAGCAGCACATCGCAACCGCAGTGCGGGGCGACCTGGGAGCGGAAGAATTCTTTGACTCTGTGGGGATCGGCGGATATCGGATTGATCTGCATCCTAGTACCAGCGGAGTGAATTACATCGATGTGGGCAGCTGGCCCTTCCAAATCCCCTTGGGTGCCCTGATCCCGATCCGGGTGGAGAACCTGCTTCCTGCCTGCAAGAACATCGGTACAACCCACATCACCAACGGCTGCTACCGGGTTCACTCCGTTGAATGGAATATTGGCGAAGCTGCGGGTTACTTGGCCGCCTACTGCTTAGAACGCAAAATCCCTCCCAGAGCGGTGAGGGCCAACCGGGACCATCTCGAGCAGTTCCAAAAACTCCTGGTAAAGTTTGGTGTACCGCTGGCATGGCATGAGATAAGGCCGCTGTAAGGTCAGTGAGGAGTTGAATCGTATGTATGCGTTGGTGTTGAAAGAGTACCACAAACTGAGCTGTGAAGAGGTACCGGATCCGGTCTATGGGCCAGGCGATGTGCTGGTGCGGGTTAAAGCCTGCGCGATCTGCGGCAGTGATGTGCATGGCCTTGACGGGAGTACTGGCAGGCGCCAGCCGCCTGTAATTATGGGTCA
>JAAYMI010000162.1 GCA_012521465.1 Bacillota bacterium
AGGCGGAACTCCCGCTCCTCATAGGTCGGTACCGGCACCGGCACTCCCCCTGCCAAAACGACCCCAGGAAGGTACGACACGTACGTTGGCTCGGGCACGATCACCTCGTCCCCAGGGTCCACAAGGGCGCGCAGAGCCAGATCGATGGCTTCGCTCCCGCCCACCGTGACCAAGATCTGGTCCTGCGGGCTGTACTCCAAGCCGAAGCGCGTTTCTAGGTAGGTCGCGATCTCCTGCCGCAACTCCCAAAGACCAGCATTGGCAGTGTAGGCGGTGCGTTTCTTTTCTAGGGAATAGATGGCTTCATCCCGAATGTGCCAGGGCGTAGCAAAGTCCGGTTCCCCTACTCCCAGGGAAATGACGTTCTCCATTTGGTTCGCGATATCAAAAAACTTGCGGATTCCTGATGGGGCGATCTGCTTAATTCTTTGGCTTAACAGCTGGCTGATCATAGCAGGATATTCGGCCTTTCATCACCATTTTGGCGCTCAAAGATGCGCCCGTTCTGCTTAAACTTCTTCAAAACAAAGTGGGTGGTGCAGCTTTCCACCGAGTCCATCACCGCCAGCTTGGTGGCGACAAACCTCGCGATATCCTTAATTGTGGCTCCTTCCACCATCACCAGCAGGTCGAAATCACCGGAGACGAGGAAAACAGCATCGACTTCCGGAAACTCGGCGATGCGGAGTGCCGTTTGATCAAAGCCATGTCCCCTCTGGGGCGTAACCTTCACCGCGATGTTGGCCGTAACCAGTTCTCTGTCTGTTTTCTCCCAGTCAATCAGGGTGCTGTACCCCACAATGACGCCTTCATTTTCTAGACGCTCGATTTCCTTCTGTACCGCTTCCTCTGTAGTGCCCAGCATCACTGCGATCTGGGCGGGAGTTAAGCGGCTGTCACCTTCCAGAACCTTTAGAATCTCCTGTCGCAAAAAGCCAACCCCTCTCAAACTTCGCATTAATTGGGTACCAATTCGACGGAAAACAGCGAACTCCTCGAGAGACTAGACACAAGACTATTGACATAATTCTCTGAATATTGTAATATGTATTTGCTAGCAGAACGGGCCCACACAACTAGAAAGGAGATGCGGATGCGCAAGCGAATTACGACCTTTGTTGTCCTGCTTCTGGCCATCAGCCTGCTGATCCCGGCGGTGCCTGCCGCAGCGGCCGAGGCGCCATTCGGCCCCGGTGCTGTGCAGCTTACTGATGGGGAAATGGCAGAAGTGGAAGGCGAGTTCAGCCCCCTGGTCACTTCCGCCATCGCTGGATGCATTGCAGGCACGGCGTCGTACTTAATCACAACTCCCTCCTCGCAGTGGACGCTGGCTGGGGCAGTCCGCCACGCGATCGCGGGGGCGATCAGCGGGGTAGCGGGCTACTACACCCAGTAGCGCACCCTGGAAGTGTGCCCGCCGGCAGCACACTTCTCCCCTGAACCTAGGATATGAAAGGAGCCGTATCGTTGCTTACAGCAGAAATCATCGTGATGTGGGTGGCAATCTTCCTGTTCACTACCGTCTACGGCCTGCTGCGCCACCGGCGCCTCTCCCGCCGCATCGTGGCAGTCGCACTGGGTACAGCCACCTTCCTGGCGGCGCTCGCGGCAGCATTTCCCATCGACCAACCTCCCAGCGCGCCGCAGGTGCTGTGGCGCTGGCTGGTGCACTGCGCGCTCTTCAGCGCAAGCATACGGCTGTTTGCCCGGGCCGATTGGCGTTCCAGCTTAGGAGCTGGCTTTTTCAGTGCCACCTGCCTCGCCATCCTGTGGATCCTGAGCTGAGCCCTGCTGCCAGATCATTAAGATCCCGGCAATGATCAGGATGCCCCCAAAAACCTCCAGCAATGCCGGGAGTTCCTGCAGCAGGATCACTGCCAGGATTGTGGCGCCGAGGGGTTCACCGAGAATACTCACGCTCACCATGGAAGTGGGAAGATACTTCAGCGCCCAATTCAGGCTGGTGTGGCCGAGGACTGTCGACACCAACGCCAGCAGAAATAGGCTTCGCCATGTGTCGCCGCTGTAGCCCGTCAGAGGTTGGCGGAAGATCAGCGCTGCGATCAGGAGAAACAGCGCGCTGCAGCCGTAGACTGAAGCGCCGTACAGCCCCACGGGAATAGTGCGCCGCGCCACCCGGCCCACCAAGAAGTAGCCCGCGGCCATGATCGCTCCCCCTAAGGCCATCACGTTGCCCGCCAGCCGGGATGCGCCCTCGCTGTTTCCCCCGAGGGCCACGACCGCGCTGCCGGAGATGGCCAGTGCCAGGCCTACCCAAGCCCGGCGGGTAGGGATTTCCCCAAGCAGCAGTGCCCCAAACACTGTGACAAATACTGGCTGGGTTGTCACCAAAACCACAGAGCTGGTAACGCTCGTATAGAATAGGGATGTGTTCCAGAGGGCAAAGTGGAGGGCGAGGAAAAAGCCCGCCAGAACCAGCACTCGCCACGAGGCCGCGGTTAGTCTTGCCTGGCGCAGGTCGTACACTGCCCAGGGAACCATCAAAACCGCGGCAAAAGCCATCCGGTAAAAGGCGATCGCGATCGGTTCCGCCTGTGCCTGGCGGATCAGGATCGCCGCTCCCGAGATGGCGAATACGCCCAGGACCATAATAACCCGCACGTTCACACGGCTGTTCACGGCTTGTTCTCCTCTTGTTTGCGCAGATACTCCCGGAGGGTGGCCGTCACCACGTCGAGGGCAACGACGTTAAACCCGCCTTCGGGGACGATCAGGTCGGCGTATTTCTTCGAAGGCTCAACAAAGGCTTCGTGCATAGGTTTTACCGTACTCAGATACTGCTCCACCACCGACTCCATGGTGCGGCGCCGCTCGTTCACATCGCGCAAAAGGCGGCGCAGGATGCGCACATCGGGATCTGTATCCACAAACACTTTAATATCTAGTTCAGCCCGGAGGATGGGATCGTGCAGGAGCAGGATCCCCTCCACCAAGACGATCGGGTGGGGGGCTACCTCCACGTACTGGTCAGTGCGGGTGTACTCCTTGAAGTCATAGACTGGGACTCTAACCGTCTCCCCTGCCCGGAGCCGCTGGAGATGCTCCACTAAGAGATTGTTGTCAAAGGCATCGGGGTGGTCGTAGTTTATCTTCGTCCGCTCATCAAAACTTAAGTGGTCGTTGGCATAATAATACGAGTCCTGGGAAATGATCACCGAATCATGCCGAATTGCCCTTTGCAGAGCCTGGGCGAAAGTGGTCTTTCCCGAACCCGTGCCGCCGGCAATACCAACAATTATCATTCCAAGTTCACCTGTTCTTTTCCATGTTCTCCTGGGGGATTTGTGTTCTTCATCACATCAAGGATTTCCTTCCCCTGCGTTG
This sequence comes from Bacillota bacterium, assembly GCA_012521465.1. GTDB lineage: Bacteria > Bacillota > Limnochordia > Darwinibacteriales > Darwinibacteriaceae > 1109. The sequence continues at coordinate 3,346 of JAAYMI010000162.1, forward strand.
AATAATAATCCCTACAAGGAAAGGAGTGGATGGCATGAAGAAAGCTGCGTTTATTATTGCGGAGCAAAACTTCCGAGACGAAGAGTACCAGTTTCCCAAGGAAGTTCTGCAGGAAAGCGGGATAGAGGTTGTGACGGCTTCCACCACCAAGGGAGAATGCGTGGGCAAGCTGGGGATGAAGGTCACCCCCGATATCCTCATCACTGAGATTGACCCGGCCCAGTTCGACGCGGTGATCTTCGTGGGCGGCGGCGGCTCGGAGCAGTACTTCAGCGACCCCACTGCCCATGAGCTTGCCAACACCGCTTACGAGCAGGGCAAGATCGTGGGTGCCATCTGCATAGCCCCGGTAATCCTAGCCAACGCAGGCCTCCTTAAAGGCCGGACAGCGACCGTCTACCCCGATGGGGCTTCCGTACTCACCGCACAGGGGGCTAATTATACTGGCAATACAGTGGAAGTAGATGGCCGGATCATCACCGGCAACGGTCCGGATGCGGCCAAGGAATTCGGCAGGCGCCTAGCTGAACTCCTCGCCTAAGTTAACTGCGCCCCCGGGAACTCCGGGGGCTCCTCTATTCCGCCAGATAGCCGCGCCGCTCCAGCTCAGCTATGATCCTTACCATCGTTTCCTCGTCCGGTGCCGCAATGGTGTGGAGGTGCAGACCATCGGTGAGAACCAAAAGGGGCTCGGCGTTTGCAGCCTGCATCTTTTCCACGAACTGCTCCACATCGGCCAACGTCCGGCACTGCAAATTGCCGGTTATTTCTCCGTAAAGGGGATGCTCTACGGTCACATCGATAACCGTACCGCCCAGCTCCACCACCACCGCCAGTTCAGCACGGATCTCGTCCAGATCACCTGAATGGCGGGCTGCGATGGTCCGCCTGACCCCAGGCCCCGGTCCGCTTGGGTAGATGAGGTAGCCTTGGGGGGTGGCCATGATGTGTTCGCCCTGCGCCCTCAGGATGGCGATATCTGCCACCACCACCTGCCGGGTGACCCCAAAAATCTGGCTCAGCTGACTGCCAGTCACGGGCTGGTGCGCTTTCCGCAATAACCTCAGGATGGCTTCACGCCGCTCTGCGCTGTTCATAAACTCCCTCCTAATGTCCGAAACGCGCTTGCACCCTGCGCCTAGTTAGTGTAATATGATGGTAGTATACAGGTGTATATACAGGTGCAGTAATACTTTAGCTGAAGGATTGGTGCCTATGAACGCGCATACACGAGTTCGGGAAATGCTCTACGGTGCACTCTTGACCGGAATGGCGATCCTCATCCCCGTAGCATTTCGAGGTTGGCTTCAGGTTTACCTGCCGCCCTTTTCTGCCACCATCGGCAGCCACGTTCCCTCCATGCTGGCCATGGCCATCAGCCCGTGGACGGCAGTCATGGTGGGGATCGGCTCAGGGCTGGGTTTTCTCATCACTCTTGGGCCGGTCATCGCCGCCCGCGCGCTGGTGCATGCCGTGTTTGGCGCGGTTGGGGCCGAACTAGTCCGGCGGGGAGCGCCCCTCTGGCGGGCAATCCTCTTGACCCTGCCCATCCACGTGATTGGCGAAGCCCTGGTGGTCATACCCTTTGGCTTTGATCTCTACCAGGCCTTAGTTGTAGTGGGCATCGGCACCGGCCTGCACCACTTAGCGGATGGATTTATTACGGCCGCTCTTTACGGAGTGCTGAACAAGGCAGGCGTAAGCCTGGCCCTGCGTCCCCACACCGTCACCCGCTGACAGGCAAAGGGCCGCTGCAGAATGAACGCTGCTTGGTTCATCCTGTACGGCCCTTTTTGTGTCCGACAATGGTTATTCCTACACCAGCGCGGCGTGGGCTTCCTGCAAAAGCTCGATGATCGCCAAGTTCTGCGGGCAGACCGATTCGCACTGACCGCAGGCCGCGCATTGGTCTGCTGCTTTATTCTTTTCCAGCAGATTCCGATAGTGCCACCTGCCCTCGTCGGGGCGGTCGTAGATCACCGCATTGTTCCAGATGGCAAAGACCTCCGGTATCGCTACGCCCTGGGGGCAGGGTAGGCAGTAGCGGCAGTCGGTGCACTTCACCTTGGTGCGCTCCAGGAAGAACGCCTGCGCCTGCTTAAACAGGGCCAGTTCTTCCTCGGTGAGAGAATTGGGGGCAGCCTCAGACATGGTGGCGATATTCTCCTTCACCTCATCCATGGTTCCCATTCCGCTCAGCACCACCGTCACTTCCGGGAAGTTGCACACCCACCGAAAGGCCCAGTGAGCAGCAGAGCCGCCGCGGCCCTCCCACAGTGATTGAACTTGGGCTGGAAGGCCCTTTGCCAGCTTGCCCCCGCGCAGGGGCTCCATGATGACCACCGCCAGGCCCTTCTCGGCAGCATAGCGCAGCCCTTCCACTCCTGCCTGGTAGTGCTCGTCCATGTAGTTAAACTGGATCTGACAGAAGTCCCAGTCGTAGGCATCCACAATCTCTTTAAACAGACTCAGATCGTCGTGGAAGGAAAAGCCCGCATACTTGATGCGTCCATCTGCTTTCGCCTGGTCCAGAAACTCCAGCACATTACATTCCTTTACGGTACGCCAGAAGTCCTTACCCAGCGAGTGGAGGAGGTACATGTCCACGTGGTCAGTCTGCAGCCGCGTGAGCTGCTCCGCCAGAAAGCGGTCGCAGTCCTCCCGGCAGGTGACTTTCCACATGGGCAGCTTGGTGGCAAGCTTCACCCGCTCTCGATACCCGTCCTGTAAGGCCAGGCCGAGGAAGACCTCGCTCTTTTCATCATGGTACGAATAGGCTGTGTCGATGTAATCCACACCGTGGTCCACCGCATAGCGCACCATCTCCACAGCCTTGGCATAGTCGATCTTCCCCACCGGGCTGTCGGGGTCTGGCTCCGCCACCGTTGGCAGCCGCATGCAGCCAAAACCCAGCAGCGAAACGTCAAAGTCCAGTTTGCCAAATTTCCTTCTTTGCAATGTCAACGCTCCCTCATCTCTGTCTAACATGCGTTTTGCTTAATATATTCCCCGAGCAGGCGCCGATCCCTGCCGCTCATGTCCACCTCCGGCAGGGAATCCCTGCAGATTCCTCGAACTAGTGTTCCAAGAGGTGAGGAAACATGATTTTACCACTCTTATTGGGTCTGGCGGTGGGACTAGCCCTGGGCGCGCTCCTGAGCTACGCTCTGATGGTGAGGCGCACCGTCCGGCTGCAGAGCGAGCTGGAGGCAATGCGGCAGTTCAAGGAACGAGATGCAGAACGTCTCACCCAGGTGGAACGACAGTTTCGAGATGCCTTTCAAAGTCTGGCGCAAGAGATCCTTGATGCAAAAGCCGAAAGCTTTACGTCGCACAACGCTCGGCAGCTCCAGGCCATCTTAGAACCTCTGCGCCAGCGGATTCAGGAGTTCCAGGCGAAAGTGGAAGCCACCCACACCGAAAGCATGGCGAAGATTCAATACTTGGAACACATTGGACTCGCTATGTCCCAGGAAGCCGAGCGCCTTACCAAAGCGCTGAAAGGAGAAGTGAAAACCCAAGGCAACTGGGGCGAAGTGATCCTGGAACGCATTCTGGAAGAATCAGGCCTCAGGGAAGGCCATGAGTACATCACTCAGGGAGAGGGGCTCAACCTCCGCAATGAACACGGAAACCGCATCCGCCCCGATGTGGTGATCAAGCTTCCCCAAGGCAGACATGTGATCGTGGACGCCAAAGTTTCTCTAGTGGCTTACGAACGGTATGTAAACAGCACGGATCCCGATGAGCAGTCGCAGGCTGGAGCCGACCTGGTGAAGTCCCTCAAGGCCCACATCGATGGGCTGCACAGCCGAGCCTACCAGTACCAGCCCGGCGTGAACTCGCCCGACTTTGTGATCTTGTTCATGCCCTTGGAAGGAGCTTTGGCTGCAGCCCTCAGCATAGACCAGCAGCTAGCCAGCTACGCCTGGGAGCGGGGCGTTGTGCTCACCACCCCCACCACCCTCATGGCAACTTTAGGAATCATAGCCCAGACCTGGCGGGAGGCTAACCAGGCAGCCCACGCTCTGGATATTGCCAGGGAGAGCGGAGCGCTGTATGATAAGTTCGTAGGCTTCATTGCATCGCTAGAAGAAGTAGGCCGCTATCTAGAGCGTTCTCAGACTGCCTATGAGCGGGCCTTTAAGCAGCTCAAGACGGGGCGGGGCAATCTCATTGCCCGGGCTGAAGCCCTGCGGGAGATGGGCGCATCCGCCGCTAAACGCCTACCGGAGGCCTTAGTGGAGGAAGCTCTGGAGGAGGCCACATAGAATAGACCGCACGAGTTATGCTGAACTGTGGGAAGAAATCACTGCAGTTTGGAAAGGACCGGGAACGAAAATTGACCAGAGCAAGCACGATTCTGCAGCAGATCATAGAAGACATTCAGGAACCAATCACAGTGGGCGAGTTCATTGCCAAGCTCCAGGAAAAAGGCTACGCCCTGCTGATTATCGCAGCCTGCCTCGTAGTGCTGATCCCGACACCACCAGGACTAAACTTCCTCTCAGGGTTCATCGTCCTGGTCTGGGCCTTCCAGCGGGTACTGGGCAGGGAGACACCGTGGATGCCGCGATTTGTCCGGGAAAAAGTGCTCTCCAAAGAGTTCCTGGGGTTTATCCAGAAAAAGGGCCTGCCTTTCTTGGTCAGGCTCGAGAAGTACCTGCCTAGGACGACGAAGGCGAGTCAGGCCAACCCCTTCGAGACCAAAGCAGCGTCTGTGCTGCTGCTGTGCATGGCGGTGCTGACAGTCCTGCCCACTCCCTTTCTCAACACGATTCCTTCCGCGGTGATAATTTTGGTGAGCTTGGGCATCCTCTACGGCAACCGCTATATCATCTGGACCAGCTTCGCTGCGGGGCTGGCGGTGGGGGCACTGATCGGCAACGTCCTCTGGTTCAGCACTGATCTTCTCCTCAGACTTTTCTAGAGTAGTAAAACACCCGGCGATGGTGCAGTCCCGCCGGGTTTTTCTGCTGCATGTTCCGGGTTAGATGTTTGGAATCTGCCAGTCCACTTCCTCTATCCCCATGCCGCGGAGAAAAGCATTCGCTTTGGAAAAGTGGCGGCAGCCGAAAAAGCCGCGGCTTGCCGACAGGGGACTGGGATGGGCAGCCGTGAGGACCAAGTGGCGGCTGTTTGTGATTAAGCGGCCCTTCGCTTTGGCGGGGTTGCCCCACAGCAAGAACACGATCGGCTGCGGCCGCTCATTTAAGCGCCTGATCACACTGTCGGTGAACTGCTCCCAGCCTTTACCCTGGTGAGAGCCTGCTTGTCCGGCGCGCACAGTGAGGGTGGCGTTGAGGAGCAGCACCCCTTGACTGGCCCACGGCGTGAGGCAGCCGTTGTTAGGCAGATAGCAGCCTAAGTCGTCCTGCAGTTCTTTGAAGATGTTCACGAGGGACGGCGGTATGGGAACCCCAGGCTTTACCGAAAAGGCCAGACCATGGGCCTGATTTGGGCCATGGTACGGATCCTGGCCCAGGATAACCACCTTGATATCCGAGTATGAGGCCAGTTTTAGGGCAGTGAAGATCTCATACATATCGGGATAGATCGTGCGGGTGCGGTACTCTCGCTTTAGGAACTCTCGCAGATTTAAGTAGTACGGCTGGCTGAACTCCTCTGCTAATAACCCGCCCCACTCGTTGCCTAAGTGAACCATGCTTTACACCCCTTCCCTCCGCCTCAGCGTTTGTTCAGAAAATCCATGACGGTGTGGTACACTCCGTCCGTGCCCACCTCGCCGTTGCTTAAGATAGTAACCTCCTGTTCCAAAGCGGGAATCACGGTGGTCACCATGCTCACACCTGGCGCGCTGCCCCACACTGTGTAGGCTGTGAGGCGGCTGGCAGCCTGGCAGCCAAAGGGCCGGAGGAGTTCAGGCAGGACTGCCTCGGAAACCAGCTTTCCGCCGAGCAGGGCCTGCCAAAACCGGTGCAGGTCTTCGGCAGTGGTGTAGGCTCCTCCCGTTGGCCCGCCGTGCGGGGGCACCGCAAAGATGTTCTCCACCCAGCCCTCATCGGTGCAGATGTAGCCTGTGGCGGTGCCTGATGGGAGGCGGTTCAGGGCATAGTAGCCGGTGCTCTCCATCGCCGCCGGCTCAAAGATGTGGCCCTCCACAAATCTCACAAAGCTCTCACCGGAATGAGCTTGGACTATGGCACCCACCAGCTCATAACGGCGCTCAAGGTCCTCCCCTTCCGCCAGCAGACCAGCGATGGTCAGACCCTCCGCCCAGGGCGGAACGCCCTCGGGCAGACAGCGAGCTGCAGGGGTGTTGAAGGTGAACTTGCCCGCATCTGCCAGGATAGCTGCTGCCGCAGCGGTGAAGATCCGGCTGCCAGAACCCATAGCAAAGCGGGTTTCGGAGCTATTGGGTACCCCAAACCTGCGGCTGGCCAGCCCGTAAGCACCGGAAAAGATCTGGTCCCGGCCCTCCCACACCTTGATCACTCCGGCAAAATCCGGGTCGATCTGAGCTTCGCTGAAGCCCACCACTCCCAAGCGCTCAACTGTATTAGGTGTCAGCTCAAAGACCTCATCGAGCCGGGGCACGATCGTCTTCAGCCCAAGGCGGTCCGTAATCTCATGGGCAAACTCGTGGGCAGCCTGTTTTTCGCCGTGCACGACAAAGACGCGCTTGACCCCATCAAATTCCCCCAGCCATCGAAGCAGGGCATCCTGATCACCATGGGCGGAAAAACCGGTGATGGTGTGGATTTTCGCCTTCACCTTCACCTGCTCGCCGTGGATCCGCACTGTCTCCGCGCCGTCCTGGAGCTGTCTGCCTAAGGTGCCTTCTGCCTGATAGCCAATGAGCAGCACACCCGTTTGGGGGCGCCAGAGATTGTGCCTGAGATGATGTTTGATGCGGCCGGCATCGCACATCCCGCTGGCCGAGATGATTATCGCCCCAGTCATGGTGTTGAGGCGCTTGGACTCTTCCACACTCTGCACGTAGTGGAGCCCAGCAAATTCAAAGGGCGAGCGCCCTTCCTCCAGCATGGTGCGGGTTTCGAAGTCGAAAAAACTGCGGTGCTTGCGAAAGATCTCCGTTGCCGAGACCGCCAGGGGGCTGTCCACATAGACTCTGATGGGCGGGATTTCCCCAGCATCGAGGAGATTGCGCAGCTCGTGGAGAAGGTCCTGCGTGCGCCCTAAGGCAAAGGCAGGAACGAGGAGATTTCCCCCCTCGGCCATAGTCTCACGCACAACTTCCCCCAAACGGGCGCGGCGGTTGTCCCGGTTCTGGTGGAGGCGGGTACCATAGGTGGATTCCACGATCACGTAATCCGCATCCTTGAGGAACGTGGGGTCCTGGACAATGGGCTGATCCAAGTTGCCGATATCGCCGGAAAAGACAAGTTTTATCCGGCTGTCCTCTTCTTCTACCCACACTTCCACAATAGCTGCACCCAGAATGTGACCCGCATCTCGCATTCGAATGGCTAACCCCGGCAGGATCTCCACCACCTCGTCATACACCATGGGCCGGAACTGCTCCAGGGTTTGATCAGCATGCGCGCGGGTATAGATAGGCTCTAGGAGCGGTTTTCCCTGCCGGCTTAAGCGCCGGTTCTTCCGCTCCACCTCTGCCTCCTGGATATGGGCGGAGTCAGGCAGCATGATGGTGCACAGGTCTACCGTGGCTTCAGTGGCGTAAATCGGCCCGCGAAAGCCGTGCTTCACCAGCTTAGGCAGAAGCCCGCTGTGATCGATATGGGCGTGGGTTAAAATCACCGCATCGATTTCCAAGGGGTTGAAGGGGAAACTGCCGTAGTTGCGCTCCTTCAGCTCCTTCGGGCCGTGGAACATTCCGCAGTCCACCAATACCTGATACATCCCAAACCGCAGCAAAAAACAGGAACCACTCACCGTCTCAGCTGCGCCTAAGAATTCTAGCTGCACCACAACACCTTCTTTTGCGTGTGTTAACCAGAATTTCGCTGCTGAGGGGAGGAATTCCTGTTTCTTGCGGGATAACAAGGAGGGCCCCCGGCGGGGCCTTCCTGGTTTACTTCAGAGCAATGCGGGCTTCAGCTTCCATTTGAGCCATGTCCAGAGCTTCCTGGGGTGTGAGGAAGCCGTCCCGGGCTTCCCCGAGGTAGCGCCCGATGATATCTGAAAGCTCAGCAAACTGCTCCACCACAGGCGGAGTTACGAGATACTGCAGCGACTCGAACACAGCCGCCTTGTTTTCCGGCGGAGTGGTGGCAGTGTAGAGGGCGATCACTTCCGGATCCGTGACAGCCGGCAGCTCCCACCCGGCCTTAACCCTGATTTCCGCCGCTTCTCTGCTGGTCGACAAGAACTGGATCCAGCGGAATGCCTCTTCAGGATGCTTGGTGTTGTGGCCAATCACAAGCCCGTTAGCAAAGAAGTGGGTCGCCTTGGTGGTATTGCCCGGCTCCACCGCAATATCCCATTCAAAATCGCAGTTCGCAGTCATATACGGGAACGCCCAGCTGCCTGTCACCAACATGCCGAGGCGCCCAGCGGCGAACAGATCCCAGTCGCCCATGCCGGAAAGCTGTTCTTCCGTGGGCATCACATTGTACTTCTGCACCCTATCCACAAGATACTGCAGCGTCTCTACGTTCTGCGGGAGGTTGATCGTGAACTGTGTGCCGTCGTCGCTCAGGAGTGCCCCGCCATTCTGGCGCACAACCTTGTAGAACTCGTGGAACTGAATGGGCTGGAAGATGCCAAAGATATCATCGCCGAGGGCGCGAATCTTCTTAGCAGCGTCAAGCTGATCCCACCAAGTCCACTCGCTCGTCGGGTAGTCCACCCCCGCCCGGTCAAAGAGCTCTTTGTTGTACAGCACGATCACGTTGGAGAAGCTGAATGGCAGGCCGTACTGCACCCCGTCCACGCTAAAAGCATTGAGAGCGTTGGGATCAGATACAGCAGGGTCAAACCCAGTCTTGGCCATGAGGTCTTCTAGGGGCATGAGGGTTCCTTTGGACGCGTAGGCGGCAAAATTCTCGAAGTTCAGCTCAAAGGCATCGGGAATATTGCCTCCCACCACGGCGGTCATGAGGCGGACGAAGTAATCGCCGTAACCAATGGTTTCGATGTTCACCTTGATATCCGGATTCTGAGCCTCAAAAATCTCCTTCATTGCCTGGAGGTTACCTTCGTTTTCACCGCTGGACGAAAAGTTCAGGAAGTTGATGGTTACCGGCTGGGCAACCGCGGCCGCTGTCAGGGCAAGCACAGCTGCCATAACTACTACAAGCATCACACTAATCCGCTTCATCTGTCTCTCTCCTTCTTAGAATTTTCCTTTACCCAAAAGTGCCCATCCACGCAACAGCTAGCTCATCCTTTGATCCCCCCTATGCTTAAACCGTGTTGAAATTGTTTCTGAGCTAAGAAGTACAGCACCAAAATGGGCAGCATGGAGATGAGGCCGCCGGCCATGAGGAGATTGTACTGGTTCCCATACTGGGTATTAAGTAAGCTGAGTCCCACAGGCAGGGTCATCTTGGTACGGTCCGTTAAGACGATCAGCGGCCAGAGGTAATCGTTCCAGGCTCCCATAAATGTAATCACGGTCAAGGCGGCAAGGACTGGCTTGCTCAAAGGAGCGATGATCTTCAGGAAGATCGTAGCGTAGGATGCCCCATCGATGATCGCCGCTTCCGAAAAGGCATCCGGAATTGTGCGCATGTTCTGCCGCAGGAGGAACACGGCAAAGGCATTAAAGATCGAGGGCGCCAAAACTCCCAGGAATGAATTCAGCAGGCCTAAGGAGCGCAGGACCAAGAAGTTGGGGATCATGGTCACCTGCCCCGGAATCATCATCGTACTGAGAAACAGGGTAAAGAGCACTTCCCTGCCCCTAAAAGAGATCTTTGCAAATACATAGGCAGCCATTGAGGCTGAGATCACCACTATGGCAGTGGTGCCGCAGGCCACAAAAATGCTGTTGAAGATGGCCCGCCCGAAGGGAAATAGGGAAAACAGCCTCCGGTAGGCGTCCAGGCTGACGGGATTGGGAATCCACTCCACCGGCAGGACCAAGAGGGCACCCCGCTCTTTCAGCGAAGAAGAAACCATCCAGAAGAAGGGGACGAGGTTGAAAAACGCGATGACGCTGGCCAGGACGTAAAAGAGAGTTTTGCGAACGAACGGCCTACGACTCATAGTGCACCCACCTTTTCTGGAGTTTCAGCTGGATTAGGGTCGCGGCAAAGATAAACACGAATAAGATCCAGGAGTAGCTGGCCGCATAGCCCATTTTGTAGTAGCGGAAAGCGTAGTTGTAGATCCGCTCCACGAACACCTGGGTGGCGCCGCCGGGGCCCCCTTCCGTCATCACCATCACCTGCGGGAAGAGCTGGAACGAGTTGATCACAGAAATGATAGCCACAAAAAACAGGCTGGGAGTAACGAGCGGCACAGTGATTTTCACCAGCTTCTGGAACCAGTTGGCTCCGTCAATTTCTGCCGCTTCATAGTAGGTGGTGTCGATACCCTGGAGACCTGCCAAAATGATCAGAGCGAAGTAGCCCACGTCCTTCCAAACACTGGCCAGAACAATCCCTGGCATGGCCCAGGACTTGCTGTGCAGCCAGCTCGGGCCGGTAATCCCCACCATGCCTAGAAGTGCATTCACTGCGCCGTACTTGGGATTGAGCAGCCACTTCCACAAGAGTGCCGCGGCCACCCACGAGGTGAGGACCGGAACATAGTAGATGGTGCGGTACAGCCCCACACCGGGATACTTGTTGTTCAGCAGGATCGCCACACCTAAAGCGGCGGCGAGAATGAGGGGAATGTACAACACAATGAAGTACAGCGTGTTGCTCAGCACCCGCAAGAATTCTTCATTGGCGAAAATGTCCCAGAAATTCTTCAGCCCGTGAAAGCGGGGCGGCCCCCCAATCACATCCCACTCCGTCAGGCTGAGGTAGAGGGATGTACCGATCGGAATGATAGAGAAGATTACGAGTCCGCACAGACTGGGTAAGAGGAACAGAAAGACGGTCAGCCGTTTGCTCATGCATAACTCCCCCGCTTGTAGATTGGCGCCCGAAACAGCTGGTTCACAACTAAGGCACAAGTCCCGATCAGCCACACATCTTCCCCCAGCTCGCAGATTTTCAGCTGGACTGGAGGCTGCTTTTTGGCGAAGAAGTTCGTGTAGAGCTCAGAGGCGATGCCCTGCAGGAGGTGCTCACCACCGGCAATGCCTTCACCACCCAGGACGATCGCGCCAGGATTGAAGATATTCACCAGGTTCTTGAGGCCGATCCCCAGATTCTGGCCTTGTTTGAAAATGATGCTCTGAGCGCAGGCGTCGCCGCTGCGAGCGGCCCCGTAGACCTGTGCAATAGTCAGGAAAGATGGATCGCCCATTTGCGTCGGGATGCCCAGCGCGATGTGGCGCTTCGCCTCGCCAAGAACAAAGTCGTCGGAGGCGTACATCTCGAGACACCCCCGCTGCCCGCAGTAGCACGGGGTACCTTCATGCTGGATCACGAGGTGCCCCAGCTCACCCGCGCCCCCGTATTCGCCTCGGAAAATCTGGCCGTCGATCACGATCCCAAGGCCTACCCCAATCCCCACAGTAACACCTAAGAAGCAGCGGTGTTGGGAGGCCTGCCCGCTCCACATCTGGGCAAGGGCAAAAGCATTGGCATCGTTCTCTACCAGCACGGGAACGCCAAAGTGCCTGCCCACTGGTCTGAAATCGTGTTCGTCCCAGTCCAAAATTGGGCTGTGCAGCACCTTGCCTGCATCGTGATCCACGAGTCCTGAAACGGCAATGCCGATCCCGACCATGGGAGAACTGGACGGCAGCTCTCGGACTAGGCGGTCGATGTTCTCGATCAGGACAGAATTCAGCTCTCGGCTATCTGCCTCCCGGGGCAGCGGGACGGCAGTCTTCTCCTTGATGCGTCCCATCAGGTCCATACTGCTGAACAGGATGCGGGTGGGCTCGATCTTGATGCCGATCACCGCTGCTACAGCACCGTTAAACTCCAAGAGCGTGGGCCGGCGCCCTCCACTCGATTCCCCACTCCCGCTTTCCACTACAATCCCGTCGCGCAGCAGCTCATCTACGATGTACGTGATGGTAGACAGCCCCAGTTCGGTGTGGCGGGCAAGGTCCACCCGGGATACAGGCCCATGCAGCCGCAGGTGGTTGATGACCAGGATGCGGTTGTGTTCCTTGATGCGTTTGCGGTTGCCGCCGCGCAGTTCCTTCAAAGGACTCCCACCTAACTTCTTTCAGTAATTGACGTTATAATGCCGCAGTCTGTGCCAAACAGCACAGGGTGTAACGTTTCATCAGTAACTTAACTATAACATACTTCATTCATTGAATCAAGTAGGATGTGAAAAAAAGAAGCCCTGTGTTAAACACAAGGCTTCTTGTGCGAAAAGATCAGCTTCCCAAGACGACTCTCACCTGGTGCAGACTGCATGGTCGCCTATCCTACTCATCTAAGCAGCTCACCTTATAGATGGTGCTATGGTGGTACCTCTCCCCTGCCCGCAGCACTGGTGATGGGAAGCTGGGCCGGTTGGGAGAATCGGGATAGAACTGCGTTTCCAGGCAGAACCCGGACCGGCGGGGATAGGCGCATCCCCCTTTGCCCGCACTCCCTGCTAAGTGATTGCCGGTGTAAAACTGCATACCGGGCTTGGTTGTATAGACCTCTAAGACCCGCCCACTGGCCGGATGCCGGACCTCTGCCGCCTGCACGAGGGCCCCCGCCGCGGGGCGCAGGACGAAGTTATGGTCGTATCCCTGGCCGTTGCGGATCTGCGGGTGGTCCGCATCGATCTCCTCCCCAATGGCCCTGCCGGCGCGGAAATCGAACGGCGTCCCAGCTACATCAGCGAGTTCACCCAAGGGAATGCACTGGGCATCCACGGGTACGTACTGGTCAGCGTAGATTCTCACCACATGGTCGAGGATACTGCCCTGATCGTGCCCGGCCAGGTTGAAATAGGCATGATTGGTGAGGTTAACGATGGTATCCTGGTCTGTTTCCGCGGTATACTCCAGCACAAGTTCCCCCGTATCCCGGAGCGTGTACACCACCTTGACCTGGAGGTTACCGGGATAGTTTTCTTCGCCGTGAGGGCTGAAATAGGTCAAGGTAAGGGACGCATCTCCTGTGACCAGCGCATCCCACACCCGGTGGGAAAAGCCCCGCTCTCCACCGTGGAGATGGTTGTCGCCGTCATTCTTCGCAAGATGGTAACCCCTACCGTTAAGCTCAAAGTAGGCGCCGGCGATGCGGTTGGCATACCTGCCTACCAGCGCACCTAAGTAGCCGGGCGTATTCTGGTACCCTTCCACACTGTCAAAGCCGAGCACGATATCGGCGAGTTCTCCCTCTTTATCTGGGGCAAGCCACCTGACGAGGCTGCCGCCAAAATTGGTGATGGAAACCTCCATCCCTGCTGGATTTGTTAAGGTGAACAGCTCCACAGTCTGCCCGTCCACTGCCCCGAACGGGCGGCGCTGTACTTTCATGACTAGTCCCTCCCCGCTTCCAAAACGTCCAGCGTGTTCTACTCAAGCAAGAGGAGCTCCCCCGAGACGGGCCTTACCGCCTGGAGGGGGGGTCCTCCAGCTCTCTTAGAAGTGCAGTCCCAAGGTAACTGCCAGGCCTAAACCCTTACCTTCGGAGAGGAACAGCGAATGGAGGTTCTTTGCAGCTAGCTGCAGCTTGAAGTTGGTGAAGCGCAGGCCCACACCGGCATCCAGCATCAGCTGCTGCTTGGTAGAATAGTCGGCACCGACAGTGATAGGCACAGATGGCAGCGGCCTGTACTCTACCTGCCCGCCAAACCCGATATCTGCGTCGCCGGAAGCATAGCGGGTATGCCTGACATTCCCGCGCAGGGTAACCTGGCGGTCAAAGTCATACTGCACGCCGAACCGAGTTCTGACCGGCAGCTTCCAGGTGATCTGTTCCACATCAGTTATGTCCTCGGGATGGAAACCCTCGCCATCGGCGAACTCGAACTCAAATTCGTAGGTTTCCGGTTCAAAGCCCAAGCGAACCAACTCCCATTCGCCCTCACGATGCCAGCGTTTGCCTGAGACGTCAGTCCACACCACCTGCCCGATGTTCGCCACGCTCACGTCCACCGCGAGTCGCGGGGAGACCTGGGCCATTACACCAGCATCAAAGGCCCACCCCTGGCCGCTGCGGGACTGGAGGATCTTCAGGTCAAGATCCCGACTAACCACACGGGTGCTGCCGTCCTCTTCGAAGTACTCCAGTTCACCGCCAAAATCCGTTTCGCCATAGGCTAGCCCGTGGAGGTACCGGCCCGAAACACCCACTACCACATCGTCAAACGGCAGATCGACATACGGAGCCAGGGAAAACGCCGCCGAGAGCCCCCCTGCGGCATAGGCCCCGCCCTGCCCCCGCACTTCTGCAAGGTCAAACTGGAGATCGCCCGTCTCCACCTGTTCCAAGGTGATGCCTCTAAAGGCCAATTCCGCCAACTTCTTGGGAACCGTAACTTCGGCCTCTCCCTGAGCCCCACCATGGATCCGGAAGTTGCCGTACTGGATATACACGCCAGGATCGGCCAAAGCCGTTAGTGCCAGCCCACCTTCTGCGATAGAATCCGCCACTGCCAGGCGCTCGTCATCGGTCCAGTGTTTATTCAGCAGGCGCAGCAGACGGTAGCCGAAGGAGTTGGTGGTTACCTCGGCGTTGAGGGCGATGCCCACCGCGAAGCCCTTACCAAGCTCCTGCGCCGCAGGGTTGTGGGCGAAAGCTGTGCTGCCCAGGCCCACACAGATCGCCAGCGTCAGCAAGATACGGAAAACCTGCTTGGATTTCATGGCCCTACCCCCATCCTATTGGTTGATCTTTACGCGGATCTCCGCCCACACCTTATACTCCACCGCATCGGAAGGCGTGATCGCGATCTTTTCCACACCAGCGCCCTCTTTAGAGGACAGGGCGATGCGCACCCGCACACTGCCGCCTTGTTTCAGGAAATCCACCACATCATCGTCGACGTCCAGCTCCAAGAGGGCGGACTCAGCCTCTACTGCTCGGCCCTCTGAATCCGTCTTGGCAGCCGAGATCTCCCCGAGATACTTTGTAATGGCATCATCCCAGTTATCAGGGTCGGTGGATAGATCCAGCCAGGCCTCTACCCCGACAGGGATGCCGTTCTTCACCTCTGCAAACAAGAACGGCTGCGAGATGAACTCCAGACCCTTGTCCAGGTCTGCCTGCTGAGTCACTTCCCGCGATCCGATAATCAAGTCTGCGAACTCCTGATCGTAATCAATCGTGAGGACGGCGTTAATCACCACATGGACAGCGATTTCCACAACGGCATTGGGATCGACAGTGAGCTCCTCTTCAGAGCCAACCTTGAGCGTACCGCCGAGGGTGATCTGCTGCGGCTCGGAGCGGAGCATTTCCAGCCACGCCGCCGAGGTGATGGTGTATGTGGTGACAGTCCCTTCCACAGATTTCTCGGCATCCTCTAGCTTGATCTCGTAGTCTTCAGTTTTGCCCGCCACCGTGAGCACTAGGCCACCGAAATCCACCGGAATCCCCGAAGGATTGTCCAGCGTAACGCGCACAGCAAGATCTACTCCCGAGAGCCAGTCCAAGATCTCCCCGTAATCGCCGTAGTCGAGGTCTAGCTCCACCGGATCAATACTTAGGTCCGCTGCCGCAATGTCCTGAGGATTGATCACCAGCCGGGCTTCCACGATGCTGATGTCTACAAAGTCCACTACCGCTTGGATCGTATCGCCCGCAAACTCCAGCTCCTCACCGGCGATCTCCACTGTCAGCTTTGCCTCATCGTCCCGGACCAGAACGAGATCACCAAGGACGAAGCTGTTGTTTTCTCCTTCTAGGTCAGTTTCGCCTACCCTGAGGGCCGTCACGCTCGCCGCGTCTTGGTCCAACCCGTCGAAAGTGAAGTGAAGTTCACCTCCGCTGAAGGTGAGGCTGATAAAGTCAAAATCCCAGATCCAATCGGCCAC
>JAAYMI010000163.1 GCA_012521465.1 Bacillota bacterium
CACTATGAGTGGGGATGTTACAATGTAACTATGAAAAGCTTTTCAAGACTGGTAACAGCTTTGCCATGTTCTCTACAGCATCAAACATAGTAAAACAGCAGATAAATGACACTTGGCATTTTTCGAGGCTCCTGGCGAAAAGCTTTTCAATGATCAATTTTAGGAGGAATGGTAAAATGTCAAGAAGCAAAGTGCTGCTGATGGCGGTCGTTTTGGGTGTGGCTGTATTGGTCTCTTTGGCAGGGTCGGTGGTTCTTGCGGCCGATGACATCATCCACCTTCACTTCTGGAGCGGCGTGCCGGCCGAAAACGGACCTCTTGCTGCTGTAGAGAAGTGGAATGCCATGAATCCCAACATTCAGGTCACGTATCACCGCTACGTGAACAACGAGGAAGGGAACCTCAGGGTGAACATTGCTATGCAGACGGGGGATGCGGTAGATATTCTCATGTCCCATTCCGCCAATGACTACGAACAGCGGGTCCGTTCAGGCCTCCTGCGGCCGCTGACTGATCGGCTGGACGAGGACTATCTCTTCGAGAAAGTCGGTTCGGGAGTTCTACGATGGAAGGTAGACGGGGTGTACTACGCGCTGCCCACCAATGTGAACGCCATCTTCATCATGGTCAACGAAGATGTGCTGCGCGACCGTGGTCTTGAGGTTCCCGAGAAACTTACCATGGACGAACTGAGGGAACTGGCCAATGCGCTGAAAAGTGACGAGTTTACTTACACGTACGCCCTAGATGCTGGGAACATTCACGGCGTTATCCAGCACGCTTTAATCGACGTAGGCTTTGTGGGGGAAGACGGAAAGTCTAATCTTGGCCATCCCAATGTCCGCCACGGCCTGGAAACCTTCCATAAAATGATGCATGAAGATAAGGTCATGCCGGTCCTCGCCGTGCAGAAGGCCACAAATATGGCCCCAGAGCAGATGTTTCTCAGGGGTGAGCTGCCGCTTTACCAAGCCGGTGCTTGGCGGCTGCGCATGTCCAACGACCTGGAGCAGTATCCCCGTGACTTTAGGATTGCCTTTGCGCCCTATCCCTACTTCGATGGCCACAGCATTCCCGGACACCATATTGAAGACGCCATGTCCATCACCGCTCACTGCCAGTACCCCGATGAGGCGTGGGAGTTCATTAAGTGGTGGGCTCTCGAGGGCATGATGGCTCTGGCACTAGGGGGCAGGGTGCCGGCGCACGCCGATGCACCGGGGGCAGAGGCACGCAGACTGATCGTGTCTGGAGCAGAACAGACTTACAACCTTGAGTCTTTGAACCGCACCTACGAAATGGAGAACACCAAACTGATCCCCGTACCGCCGTACCAGGTACTGGACTACATCAACCAAGAGATCGAGAAGTACTTCCTGGGCGAACAGAGCATCGACGAGACTATTGACAACATGGTTGAGTTCCACAACCGCTTCTTAGAGCGGCAATAGCGGTGAAGGTGCCGGGAAGGAGTACCCTTCCCGGCGCACCCCACAGCGAGGTGTCTACTGTGAACTGGATGAAACGCCAACAGCTCATCGGCTATCTGTTTGTGCTGCCCAGCGTCTTGGGAGTGACGGTGTTCTTTCTGATTCCGCTGCTCTTTTCGTTCGGTCTGGCGTTTACAAACTGGGTGGGTCCAGCAGGCAGGGGGCTGAGGTTTGTGGGTCTAGCTAACTTTCAAAGGCTGCTGTCGGATGAAGTCTTTCTGAAGGCGATCGGCAATAACATACTCTATCTCCTGCACGTACCGCTGTCCGTTGTCCTGGGATTTCTAGCCGCCAGCGCCCTCAACCGCCGGATTTACCTGCGTAACCCCCTGCGGGCAGCTTTTTTCTTACCATACCTGATCAGCGCCATCGCCATCGGCTTTTCCTGGATGCTCCTCTTTCACCCCACGCAAGGACCGATCAATCAATTTCTAATGTCTGTCGGGATGACCGATCCTCCGGGATGGTTGGCATCCACCAAGAGTGCCATGCTGGCGATTATTATCATCGCCACATGGCAAAGTCTCGGATTTAACATGATTATCTTCTTGGCTGTGCTCCAAGACGTCCCCCAAGAGCTTAAGGAAGCGGCCCAGATCGATGGCGCGGCTGGCTGGCAGGTGACGCGCCATATAACCCTGCCGTTTATCAGCCCTATCACGTTTTTCCTGCTGGTGATTGGGACTATGAATGCGTTTAAGAGTTTTGGGCTTATCCAGGCAGTCACCGGGGGTGGGCCTGCCAACAGCACGCTGATCCTTCCCCTGTATGTTTACCGGACGGCGTTCCGCTATTATGAAATGGGGTATGCGTCGGCAATTGCCATCGTGTTGTTTCTGATCATTTTTAGCTTTACCGTTTTGCAGTGGTATGGCCAGAAAAAGTGGGTCCACTACTGAGAGAGGGGGAGAGCCTGTGGCAGCAGTGGTGCGAGACAAGCATATCGTGCGCAGATTAGCTCTCACATTGGTCATGATTATGCTTGGGGCGGTCATGATCATCCCGCTGTTTTGGATGATCAGTACTTCGTTTAAGACCCAGGCCGAAGTGTTTACTTCACCCATTCAGTGGCTTCCCTCCAGGCTGAATTGGGATGCTCATCGGAAGGTGTGGTTCGGCCGCTTGAGCTTCATCAACTACTATAAGAACTCCTTGAAGATCACCATGAGTGCGGTGGTGGGAGCCACCTGTTTTGGGGCCATGGCCGCCTACGGGTTTTCGCGGATTCGGTTTAGGGGGCGTGACCTGCTTTTTGGGCTTTACCTGGTGATGATGATGGTGCCTCCTCAGGTGCTGTTTGTGCCGAAGTTCATTATGTTTGACTGGGCAAATATCTACAACACGCATTGGGCTTTGATCCTGCCGGGGATGTTTACCATTATCGGGGTGTTTTATATGCGCCAGTACTTCCTTACTCTGCCCAAGGAATTGTCGGAAGCGGCCTTTATTGACGGTGCTGGCCATTTTACCATCTTCTTCCGCATTTTTCTGCCCTTGGCCAAGCCTACCCTTGCTACATTCGCCATCTTAGACTTTACATGGAACTGGAACAACTACGAAGATGCGCTGGTGTTTCTCATCAGTGAGCGGCTGTTTACCGTCCCGCTGGGTCTAAACAACTTTATCCTCGAATACTCCATTGACTATCCCGGAATGATGGCTGCTGCTGCGGCGTCGATTGTTCCTATCATCGTTGTGTTTTTGTTCGGGCAAAGATACATCATCGCGGGGCTCGTAAGTTCAGCGGTAAAAGGATAATATGGAGGTTATCACATGGCAAGCACTAAAAAGATGACAGCAGATCTGATTATCATTGGCGGCGGCGTGGGCGGCGTTGCAGGGGCACTGGCTGCAGCCAAACTCGGCAAGCGGGTGATTGTCACGGAAGAAACAGAGTGGATTGGCGGTCAATTGACCAATCAAGCGGTTCCCCCCGACGAACATCCCTGGATTGAGCAGTTCGGTGCCACAGCCAGCTACCGGGAGTTTAGGGAGGGAGTGCGTCAGTACTACCGCGATCACTATCCGTTAACTGCAGCGGCGCGGAAAAACCGCTGCCTCAATCCTGGTAACGGCTGGGTGAGCAAGCTCTGCCACGAGCCGAAGGTGGCTTTAGCGGTGCTTCAGCAGATGCTGGCTCCTTTTGTTTCCAATGGATTGGTTACCATTCTCCTGCGGCATAAGATTGAGGAGGCGGTGGGGGAGGGGGATCGGGTTCGGTCTGTCACTGTGCGAAACCTACAGACCGATGAGGTAGTGGAACTGGGGGGGCCGTACTTCCTCGATGCTACCGAATGCGGCGATGTGCTGCCGTTGGCCGGAGTCGAATATGTGACGGGCGCCGAAGCTCGCAGCGAGACAGGAGAGCCCAACGCCGCCGACGAAGCTGACCGCAGGGATATGCAGTCTTTTACCATGTGCTTTGCCCTAGACTACATAGAAGGGGAAAACCACACGATCCCTAGGCCTCGAGATTACGAGTTTTGGCGGAACTACAAGCCGAGCTTTTGGCCGGATAAACTCCTCAGCTGGACTCACCCTTTCCCAGAAACGCTTGAACCCTGGACACGGGATCTGTTTTACCAACCGGGGAGGCGGATCATTGATTCTCTCTGGCTGTTCCGGCGGATCATCGACAAAGCAAACTTCGAGGCAGGTGCATACCGCAGCGATATCGTAATAGTAAATTGGCCCCAGATCGACTACTGGCTGGGTCCCATCATTGATGTCAGCGAAGCGGAAAGAAACAGGCATATTGAGGCGGCCAAACAGCTGTCCCTGTCGTTTTTGTACTGGATGCAGACGGAAGCACCCCGGCCAGATGGGGGACGGGGCTATCCGGGCTTGCGCCTCCGCCCAGACATTGTGGGCAGCGCTGACGGCTTAGCTCAGCCTTACATTAGAGAGTCACGGCGCATCAAGGCTGAGTTTACTGTCCTGCAGCAGCACGTCAGTCCAGAATGCCAACCGGGAGTGAAGGCGGCCCACTTCTTCGATTCCGTGGGAATAGGCAGCTACCGCATTGATCTTCATCCCAGCACCGGAAATAGGAATTACATCGATGTGTCGAGCCTGCCTTTTCAGATTCCTTTAGGGAGCCTCATCCCAAAACGGGTGGAGAACCTTATTGCGGCGGCAAAGAATATCGGGGTGACCCACATCACTCAGGGATGCTACAGGCTGCATCCGGTGGAGTGGAATGTGGGGGAGGCGGCGGGTTATTTGGCGGCTTTCTGCATTGACAACAAGCTCAAGCCCAAGGAGGTGCGGAATCAGAGGGCTGACCTGCGAAGGTTCCAAGACCTCCTGGTGAGACAGGGGATTGAGCTGGATTGGCCAGACCTTCAAGCCAGGTAGGGTTATCATTGAGTAGGTGAGGGCTTTATGGCGACAATTCGAGAAGTGGCACGGGCATCTGGGGTGTCCATCAGCACCGTGTCCCGCGTGATGAACGCCCCAGATCGTGTGAGTCCCGAGAAGCGCATGCGGGTGGAACGGGCCATCAAAGAGCTGGGGTACACCCCCAACGCCTTGGCAAGGGGATTGATCTCCAAGCAAACCGATACAGTGGGCGTTCTGATGCCCGACATTTCCAACCCATATGCTGCGGAGGTGGTGAAGGGCATAGAAGATGCTGGCCACGCGCTCGGCATTCACGTGATCTTGTGCAACACCGACAGCAGCGCCGAGCGCACCCTCCGCAACTTAAGCGTGCTGCGCCAGAAGCAGGTGGACGGGATTATCTTCATGAGTAAGGCCATCACGGAAGAGTTTTACCAAGCTTTCCAGACAATGAATGTTCCAATTGTTTTGGTGGCCACAGAATCGCTCGTCTACGATATCCCGTCTGTGAAGATCGATGATGAACAGGCGAGTTACGACGCGGTGCAGTATCTGGCCAGGAAGGGACATGTGAACATCGGTATGATCAGTGGTCCCATCGGAGATACCATCGCTGGCCTGCCCCGCTACAAAGGCTTTCGCCGGGCCTGCAGAGAGATCTTGGGCATTGAGGACACCGCTTCTCGAGTTGAGTTTGCCACTTTTCATTTCCACAGCGGCTACGAAGCCATGAGCCGGCTGTATGAAAAGCAGCCCAGGCTCACTGCAGTGTTCTGCGCAAGCGACGAGATAGCCCTAGGTGCGATGTCTCTCCTGCACGATCTGGGCATCGCGGTACCCGATGATATCTCCATCGTCGGATTTGACAACACGAAGATCGCGCGCATGAGCATCCCCAAGCTCACCACTGTGGCGCAGCCCATGTATGAGATGGGCAAGGCCGGGATGGAGGTCTTGAGGAGACTTAGGGAAGAAGAACCCCTCGATCAGCTGCGCATCTATATGAAACACGTAATCGTCGAGCGGGAATCAGTCAAGAGCCTCATGTAAGAGGGACTGCGCTGGTACCCAGAGCTGGACGCGGTTTTTCCCCCTATGTTTGGCAGTGTATAGAGCCTCGTCCGCCAGCTGTATGAGTCTGTCCGCGGTAATTGCCTGTTTCGACAGCATGTCTGTGCCGCACACGCCGATGCTGGCAGTAACATGCACAGTTTCATCCCCGCAGTGAAAAGGAACGCAGGCGATATGTCTGCATATGCGCTCGCCGCAGGCCTCTGCCTGTCTGCTGCTGCTTTGTGGCAGGACGATGACAAACTCTTCTCCGCCGTAGCGTCCTATGAGATCACCGGCGCGCAGTTCCTGTTTGCAGGCTTCAGCTATGCCCCGCAGCACCTCATCTCCCGTTTGATGACCGTAGCGGTCGTTAACCACCTTGAAGTCGTCTAAATCAAGCATTAGAAGGGCAGCTGCCTGATGGTTTTCCGCAGTGCTTTGCAGAAGCCGCTCAATTTCCTCAAGTGTCTTGCGGCGGTTGTACACGCCTGTCAGACTGTCATGATCAGCCATATGGTTTAACTTATCAATCATGTCCTGCTTTTCGGTGATGTCGAGGAACATGTAGACGCGGCCAACGGAATCGCTCCCTTCCATCAGCTCAGTGCGGCGGAATTCATAGTACCTCAGACCCTCGTCACCAGGTAAAGACATGACAAATTGGGGTTGAATGTTCTCTGCAATCTGCCGCCCTTCGAAAAACCGCGCCAGCGGCTTACCCCGATTGTCTGGCGCAAGCCAAGAAAACACTTCCTGCGCTGCTTCATTGTAGTCCACCAGCAGATTCTGGTGGTCCACCACGATTAGGCCTTCCTTGATCTCAGAAAAGATCTCCCGACTGAATATAGATTTCGTGTCAATGAGCTTGTAGTGGAAGATGGCTACTGCGTATGTTATGGCTGCGAAGAGATGGCCAACGGGCATAAGATCGATATATCCAGGCGTCCAGCCGAGGAGGTATACCGCCAGCAGTACCCCGGGAACGAGTCTGCCTAGAAACAGCCAGAAGTAGGGATTGTCCGTGGCCCAGCCGCTCTTTATCCAAGCCTTTCCAAAGACGTAGAGCCCAGCGATGATCGCCAAGTAAACGTATGCCATATTGAGCCCGTACAGCGGTCCGGGGACTCGCCGAGTCAGCAGATAATCGCTCCTCATAAAGGTATGTAGGCCAGCATAGAACAGATGGTGATATTCATTTGTGGCCACAAGGAACACTGTCAAGAAGGGAACAGCAAATAAGAGGAGGCGGCCTATGGGAGACGGGTCGCGGCGGAAGTGAATTCTGTACATAAACAAGAGCCATGCGGCGGGAACAAAAGGCACTCCGAAATACTTCAGCTTCTGTCCGAATAGGACTTGTTCGATGTTGTCAGCGTTAAGCTGGAAGGTTGTTCCGAAGATGTAGACTGCGCTCGCTA
>JAAYMI010000164.1 GCA_012521465.1 Bacillota bacterium
GGAGGTGAGTTTGGGAGTCAGTTGTGTTTCTAGGTTAAATCCAAATCTTTGGAGGTAAGACTATGAGGAAACTGTTGGCTGTGATTGTGTTCGTGCTTGTCCTGTCCGCTGCTGTTTCAGCCGCCAACATGATGCAGGTGGATCCGACTCTCTTCCAAGAGCTGGGCACCTACGGCGGCGAACTAGTCCTTGGCCTGCCGTCTTCTCCGAGGTCGTTTAACTTCTACGGCGTAATCGACAACACAGCATACACCATCCTCTACAACATCCTCAATGCCTTGGTGGAAGAAAACCCAGCCACTGGAGAGATCGTTCCAGGCCTTGCCGAAAGCTGGGAAGTCGATGAAACGGGCACCGTGGTAGTTTTCCACCTCCGGGACGTGAAGTGGTCAGATGGGACTCCCTTTACCGCTGACGACGTCGTCTTCACCCTAGAACACGTAGTTATGAACCCCAACGCCGAGGGCAACTCTGTCGACCGTTTTACCCTGGGCGGCAAGCCGGTTAAGTGGGAAAAGATCGATGACCGAACCGTGAAGGCCATCCTGCCTTCGCCCTACGGCGCCTTCACCCGGGTGCTTTCTCACGCGCTGATTGTGCCGAAACACAAATACGAACCGTACATCGCCGCTTTGAACCCCGGTCTCGAGCCAGGCAGCGTGAACAAGGCTTGGACCACCGATACTCCTGTGGAGGAGATTGTGGGAACCGGCCCGTTTGTGCTGAAAGAATACGTGGTTGACCAGAAGGTGGTGCTGGAGCGCAACTCCAACTTCTGGAAGGTGGATCCGGAAGGCAATCAGCTGCCTTATGTAGACCGCTTGGTGTACCTCATCGTCCAGGATCAAGAAGTTCTGTTGGCCAAATTCAGAGCAGGGGAGATCGACCGTATCACGATAACCGGGCAGAACTTCCCAGCCTTGAAGCGGGAAGAGCTTGCGGGAGCAAACTTCCGGGTTCTCACCGGCTCGCCTGTGAGTCCCACTCCCAGCCCGCCTCATCTCGCCTTTAACTGGGATGTGGAAGATCCGGAGTTCAGGGAGATCTTCCGCAGCGATCGCTTCCGGGAGGCAATGGAATACACTGTAGACCGGCACCGCATCCTCGAGGACGTCTACAACACCTTGGCTATCATCCCAGGCACGCCCGTGCTCCCGGCGAATACCGCATTCTACAATCCAGAGATTGAGAGCATCATGCGGCCCTACGATCCAGCAAAAGCCAAGGCGATTCTGGACGAGTTAGGCATCGTGGATCGGAATGGCGATGGCATCCGCGAGCTGCCCAACGGCCGGCCCTTTGAGATCACCTTAACGGCGGCGGTGAATGTCCAGCCCCACAACGACATCGCCGTGATCCTGAAAAACGAGTGGGAAGAGTTGGGTATTCCCACCCACCTCCAGCTGATCAGCAATACCCTGGTTGGCCAGCGGCGCAGCGCTGGGGAGTTTGAGGCCATTGTCGAGGCATTCGGCAATCAGCCAGATCCGCAGCTGCGGAAGGCCATCTGGCAGCCAGGCCGTGCCCTGTACTACTGGCACCGCAGCACTATGGATGAGAATCAAGAGCCGGTGCTGGAGAATATGGTTGATTGGGAGCGCCGACTCTTCGAACTCTTCGAGCTGGGCGAAGTGGAAATGGATCCGGCTCAGCGCAAGGCGTATTACGATGAATACCAGGCAATCTACGCCGAGAAGCTCCCCGTTATCTTTATCGCGAAGGGTATGGAGCTGGAGGCCGTGAACAACCGGGTGGGGAACGTCTTCCTGAAGGAAAACGGCCAGATTCTCGGGACGAATTACACAGTGTTTGTGAAGTAGCTCTGCCTCAGGCTGCCGGAGGCGCACTCGCACCTCCGGCAGCTTCTGGAAGGATGATTGCATGCTCAACTACATCGTGCGCCGCCTGGTAACCATGATTCCCATGATGGTCCTCATTTCTATCCTGTGCTTTACCGTGATTAAGCTGCAGCCGGGCGACTTCACTACGCAGTTTCTCACAGATCCCCGCATCACGCCAGAGATGGTCCACCAGATCCGTACCCGTCTCGGACTAGATAAACCTCCGCATATGCAGTACCTCACTTGGGTTAAGGGCATCTTGACCAGCGGGGATTTTGGCTATTCTTTTGCCTACAAGCGGCCCGTGGGCGAGCTGATCTGGGAACGCATGGGGTGGACAGTGGCGGTGGCTGGTGCCACCATTGTGTTCACGTGGATTGTGGCTATCCCCATCGGGATCTTTTCTGCTACCCACAAGTATTCTTTCATGGATTATCTCTTAACTCTCCTAGGCTTTATTGGGGTGAGCATCCCTAGTTTCTTCCTAGCCCTGCTTTTGATGTACCTATCCCTACACTTGGGTGGTACTGCGGTGGGCGGCCTGTTTTCCCAGCAGTACATTGGCGCGCCGTGGTCGTGGGCGAAGTTCGTGGATCTTCTGCGCCATCTCTGGATTCCAGTCATCGCCATCGGGCTGAGCGGGGCTGCGGGCCTAATCCGGCTGATGCGCGCCAACCTCCTGGATGTACTGGGCACCCAGTATGTGATGACTGCTAGGGCTAAAGGGCTTTCTGCCCGCACCGTGATCTACAAACACGCGGTGCGCAACGCCATCAACCCCCTGATCTCCATTTTCGGCATGCAGCTGCCGGAACTGATCAGCGGGACGATCATCGCCTCCATAGTGCTGAATCTGCCTACCATGGGCCCGTTTTTCTACGACGCCCTGATAAACAGCGACCAGTACCTCGTCATGACCTTCCTGATGATGTCTGCCCTCTTGATGCTAGTGGGGAATCTCTTAGCCGACATCCTCCTGGCCTGGTCCGATCCCCGCATCCGTTACAATTAGAGGAGGTGCGTCTGTGCGTCCCCTTTCTCAGACTCAGCTCATGCTGCGCCGGTTCCGGGCCCACCGTCTGGGTATGGTCGGGGCATGCATTTTGGGCGTCATGTATCTGGTGGTGATTCTTGCGCCGTTCATTGCCCCCACCGACTATCTGCAGCAGCGCCGCAACTATGTGAACCATCCGCCCACGAGAATCCGCTGGTTTGATCATGAAGGGAGATTCCACTGGCGGCCCTTTGTGTACCGTACAGTGCGCAGCCGGGATCCCATTACTTTGGAGGTCACGTGGGAGGAAGATCACTCGGTGAAATATCCCATTTACTTTCTGGTGCGGGGGCCGAGCTACCGCTTGTTCGGACTGGAAGCCAACCTCCATCTTTTTGGGGTGGACCAGGAATCTGGCGGCCAGTTGTTTCTGTTTGGGACCGACCGGTTTGGGAGGGATGTGTTCTCCCGCACGCTCTACGGCGGGCGCGTCACGCTGAGCGTCGGGGTGTTCGGCATCGTCCTCAGCCTGGTCATCGGGGTCGTTATGGGCGGTATTTCGGGGTACTACGGCGGCGCAGTGGATAACCTCATTCAGAGGTTTATCGAGCTGCTGCGCTCGTTTCCTAGGATTCCCCTATGGCTGGCTTTGTCAATGATTCTCCCGGCCAACTGGTCCTCGGTGAAAGTCTACTTTGGGGTAGTAACTATCCTCTCACTCCTAGACTGGACGGGCGTGGCCCGGGTCGTACGGGGGCAGTTCCTCAACCTCCGCACGAAGGAATTTGTGGAGTCGGCTAGGGCATTGGGAGTAGGGGACATGGGAATCATCTTCCGCCATATTCTGCCCAACATCATGAGCTATCTCGTGGTGACGGCTACCCTATCATTTCCGGGCATGATCATTGGCGAAAGCTCCATCAGCTTCTTGGGGTTGGGGATCAAGGAGCCTATGACCAGCTGGGGGCTGCTCCTGAAGGATGCGCAGAGCATGGATGTGCTTCTCATGCAGCCCTGGCTGATGATTCCAGGATTCTTTATTATCGCAGCTGTACTGGCTTTCAACTTCATGGGTGATGCCCTGCGGGATGCGTTCGATCCCTTCGTTTCCAAGGCATCTTTCTAGTTTGCCTGCAGCGTAAGGCAGGTATGGGAGAAAGGAACGCGGAATACTATCCAGGCAGACCGAAAAAAGAGGTGTTAGCCGTTGATTAAAGCAGCGATTGTGGGCTATGGGAATATTGGGAAATACGCAGTGCAGGCAGTGCAGGCTGCTCCAGACATGGAACTGGTGGGGGTTGTGAGGCGCAGGACCTCCCTAGAGGGTAAGCTGCCCCCAGAGCTGGCAGGAATCCCTGTGGTCAGTTCCCTCACGGAACTGGGCTGTGTCGATGTTGCTCTCCTGTGCACGCCGACGCGGGCTGTGCCGCAGTTGGCGGAAGAGATCTTGGAGCAGGGGATCAACACAGTAGACAGCTATGACGTCCACAAGGATTTAGCCGATCTGCGCCTGCGTTTGGACGGAACGGCTAAGCGGCACAACGCGGTGGCGGTGATTTCCGCAGGCTGGGATCCAGGCACAGATTCGGTGGTGCGGGCGCTGCTTGAGCTCATGGCGCCGCAGGGGATTACATATACCAATTTCGGGCCCGGGATGAGCATGGGCCATTCTGTGGCTGTCAAGGCTATACCCGGGGTCGTTGACGCTTTGTCCCTCACCATCCCCTTGGGCACGGGCATTCACCGCCGCATGGTCTACGCCGCCCTGAAGCCAGGGGCTGATCCTGTCCAGGTAGAGCAGGCGATCAAGGGCGATCCGTATTTTGTGAACGATGAAACTCATGTCTTTGTGGTGGACGACGTTGCGGCTCTGAAAGACGTGGGGCACGGAGTGGTGATGGAGCGGAAGGGGGTTTCTGGCCAGACCCACAACCAGCTCTTTAGGTGGGAAATGCGCATCAACAACCCCGCCCTGACTAGTCAAGTGATGGTGGCAGCGGCCCGGGCAAGTAAACGGCAGGCCCCAGGAGCCTATACCATGATTCAGATACCCCTGATTGACTTCCTTCCCGGTGAGCCTGATGAGCTGATCAGAAGGCTCGTCTAGCGGTCAAAGCGCTCCCATGCACGAGTCCGTGCGATGAGCGCTTTTTGTACGCTTCTCGTATAGAAAAAACTTTATCTTGTTGTAAAGGAATTCCGCGATAGAGTGCGAATTATATCAAGCGGTTTGCAAGAATAGTGCTCGACGGAGGGAAAAACATGAAATACGCAGGCCTAACAATTGGTATACCAAAAGAGGTCTTAGCTGGTGAGCGCCGGGTGGCCGCCACCCCCGAGACCGCAGCCCAGTTAGTACAGCAGGGCGCAGAGGTCCTGGTGGAGGCAGGGGCAGGACTAGGCGCTTATATCAGTGATGATGCTTACACTACGGCAGGAGCGCGCATCTGCCGCGATGTGCGGGAGGTTTTTGGCAGGGCCGATATCATCCTCAAAGTGAAGCAGCCCACATTTAACCACGCGCTGGGCATCAGTGAGGTGGAGCTGTTCCGGGAGGGTCAGGTGCTGATCACGTTCCTCCACCCAGCAGCTCCCGCCAACCATGAGATGGTGCAGGGTCTAGCCCAGAGGGGAGTAATCGCCTTGACCTTGGACTCCATCCCCCGCATTTCTCGGGCTCAGGCCATGGATGCCCTGACTTCCATGAGTACTGTGGCCGGCTACAAGGCAGTTATTTCTGCTGCCAACCGCCTGCCTAAGTTCCTGCCCATGATGGGCACAGCCATCGGGATGATCCAGCCTGCACAGGTAGTGGTGATCGGCGCTGGCGTTGCTGGTTTGCAGGCCATCGCCACGGCCAAGCGCCTCGGCGCTGTGGTGAAGGCAGCAGATGTGCGGCCTGACGCGAACGAGCAGGCCAAAAGCCTGGGAGCACGCCTGATTGAGCTCCCCATCCCCAGCGAGCTGGCCGTGGGTGAGGGCGGTTACGCGCGGCCGCTGCCGGAGGAGTGGCTGGTCAAAGAGCGGGAAGCTCTGGCTTCTGCAGTTGCCGAGGCAGACATCGTCATCCTCTCCGCCTTGGTGCCGGGCCATGAAGCGCCCATCCTCGTAACTCAGGAGATGGTGGAACGGATGCGGCCTGGCTCAGTGATCGTGGATATCTCCATCGACCAAGGGGGCAACTGTGCTGCAGCCCGGCCCGGTGAGGTTATTGAGCATCACGGCGTTGTGATTGACGGAACCCAGAACATTCCCGGCACGGTGCCCGTTAGTGCTACCATGCTGTTTGCCAAGAACATTCTCAATTTCACCAGCCACCTCGTTCAGGATGGGCGGATCGATTTGAACTTGGCTGATGAGATCATTGCCAGCAGCCTAGTAACGCATAACGGCCAGATAGTCCATCAGGGAACGCTCGAAGCAATGCGGGTGCGCAGGGAGGAACGGACATGAACCACCTTTTGCTCATCGCGGTCCTGGCCATCGCCACAGCGCTCGGTTACAAGGTGATCAGCGAGGTGCCCAGCCTGCTCCACACGCCCCTTATGTCGGGCATGAACGCCCTGTCTGGTATCACGGTCGTTGGCGCCTTGGTGGCCACTGCGGGCGCGGTCTCCACCGGTCAGCGCCTGCTGGGCTTTGTTGCCATCGTATTTGCCACCATCAACGTGGCGGCCGGTTTTCTCGTCACCCACCGTATGCTGCGGATGTTTAAAGGTGGAGGTGGAGAAGAATGAACTACCTCCTGCTGGTCCTTGCGGCCGTGATGCTTTACGGGATTAGGCTGATGAGTTCCCCCAAGACCGCTGTCGCGGGCAATGCCCTTGGCGCCGGCGCTATGCTGGGCGCGATCGCGGTGACCCTCCTTGCGGAAGGCATTATTACGTATCCCATCCTCTGGTGGGGGCTAGCCGCGGGAACGGCTGTGGGAATTGTGGGAGCTGTGAAGGTCTTAATGATTCAGATGCCGCAGATGGTGGCAGCGCTGAACGGCTTGGGAGGAGGTGCCTCAGCGCTGGTGGGGTTGATCATCGCGCTGCAGAGTTCGGTAAGCGGCTCATTTGCGGCCTTTACCACTAACCTCGCAATTATGGTCGGAGCCCTGACTTTCAGCGGCAGCGCGGTCGCTGCTTTGAAACTCCACGGGGCGATCAACCAGCGTCCCCAAAAGCTGCCCTACCATGCCCAAGTGACCGGGGCAGCTGCCATCGCCTCTGTTATTCTTCTATTCCGTACTGGGGGAGTAGCCGTCGCCCTCACTCAGCTCGGCCTGGCTTTGGCCTTCGGGGTGCTAATCACCATGCGGGTGGGGGGCGCTGACATGCCCATCACTATCTCCCTATTGAACTCGTTTTCAGGTGCGGCCGGCGCCATCGCAGGCTTCCCCCTCCAGAATCCACTTCTCGTGGCGGTGGGAGGAATTGTGGGAGCCTCTGGCTTTATCTTGACCCAGATCATGTGCCGAGCCATGAACCGCAGTTTGGTGGCCATCCTAACAGGGCGGACCACGACCGCGGCGGCCCTTTCAGCGCAGCTAGAAACGGATGCTCTCGAGGAAGAGGTGGCACCTTGCCGCTGGCAGGAAGCTCTCGCTGGAGCCCAACGCGTCGTGATTGTCCCGGGGTATGGTATGGCCGTCGCCCAGGCCCAGAGGCTCCTAAAAGAGCTGATGGACCGCTTGGAGCGGCTGGGACGAGAAGTGCGGGTAGGCATTCACCCTGTGGCAGGGCGTATGCCAGGGCATATGAATGTCCTGCTGGCGGAAGTCGACGTCTCCTATGATAAACTGTGTGAACTAGAGGAGATCAATGAGATTCTCCCAGAAGCCGACTTGGCGATCGTGGTGGGAGCTAACGATGTGGTAAACCCCGCGGCTATGAACCAGCCCGGAACCCCCATCTACGGCATGCCCATAATTCGGGTAGATCAGGCCAGACACGTTTTGGTCTTGAACTACGATACGAAGCCCGGCTATGCCGGGGTGCCCAATTCCCTCTATGAGCAGGAGCATGTCAGCTTGCTGTTGGGAGATGCTAAAGAAACGCTGGAAATGCTTTTGGACTGGCTGCGGCAGCCTAGGGAGGAGGAAGCCCCGAGCGGCACTCACCGGGCGGCAGAGCTCTTGGCTGAGGCTCAGCGGGTTATCATTGTGCCGGGCTACGGCATGGCTTTGGCTGCCGCGCAGCAGCAAGTAAAGCAGTTGGTGGCCGTCCTGCAGGGGCGCGGCACGGAGGTGAAGATTGCGATTCACCCCGTGGCGGGGCGTATGCCGGGACACATGAATGTGTTGCTGGCGGAAGTGGACATCCCCTATGATCTCTTGTACGACCTAGATGAGATCAACCACGAGTTCGCGGGTGCGGATGTGGCGGTAGTGGTGGGGGCAAACGATGTGGTGAACCCGGCCGCACAGACAGCGGAAGGCACTCCTATCTACGGCATGCCAGTCCTGCATGTCCACGAGGCAGGGAGGGTAGTGGTGTGCAATCTCGACCGTGGACCTGGCTACGCCGGGGTGCCCAATTCCCTTTATGACCTGCCTCAGTGCCTGTTTGTGGAAGGGAGCGCCAGCGAAACGCTGCAGCAGATTATCGATGCCCTCGCCGGGCGGAGTTGAAAGAGGTGGCGCAGTGCAGAAGCTCTACGGGGTGGTGGGAGATCCCATCTCCCACAGCCTGTCACCGGTAATTCACAAGCAGCTTTTCCAGATGACCGGGCGTGAGGAGCACATCTATGCCGCCCTCCACATCAGGGCCGCCCAGCTGCCTGCGGCTGTGGAGATCCTGCGGGGCAACTTTGAGGGGTTCAACGTGACAATTCCCCATAAGCAGGCGGTAATCCCTCTCCTAGATGAACTGACCGCCGCGGCCGCGCGCTGTGGAGCGGTAAATACCATTAAGTCCGGAGGCGGGCGCCTCGTGGGACACAACACAGACGGTCCTGGCTTTACCCTTGCGCTCCAGCTAGCTGGCTGGGATATCGCCGGCAGCCGTGTCCTTCTGGTTGGCGCAGGTGGAGCAGCGCGCGCTGCAGCCCACGAGCTGGCAGAGATGGGGTGCACCCTCACCATCGCCAACCGCACGCTGGCCGGCGCTGCCGCGCTTGTCCAGGAGCTGCAGGCCTGGTACCCTAGGCTGCAGGCGGCAGCTGTGGCCCTGGAAGAGTGCGCTGGCGGCCGCTATGATGTGGTGGTGAACGCCACCCCCATCGGCATGGGCCTATATGCAGGCCAGTTGCCTGTGGATCTGGACGGTCTCCAGGGAGTGGAGTACGTGTATGACTTGATCTATAGTCCATCCCAAACAGAGCTGCTCCGCCAAGGACAGGCGTTGGGGTGCCGTGTGCTCAACGGCCTCCCCATGCTGGTCTACCAGGCAGCCCTCGCGCAGGAGTTCTGGCTGGGCGAGCCCATCCCCGAGCCGGCGATCTGCCAAGTTTTAGCCCTTTTGGAGGAGATGAGCACACATGGTTGAGCGGCGCATTCTGGTGGTGCACGGCCCCAACCTCAACCTGTTGGGAACCCGGGAACCAGAGATTTACGGCAGTCTTACTCTTCAGCAGATCAACGCCCGCCTGGAAGAGAGGGCGCGAGAGCTGGGGCTGGAGTTGGAGTGTTTCCAATCCAATCACGAAGGAGAGCTGATTGACTGCATCCACAGAGCACAGGGCAGGTGTAAGTGGCTGATCATCAATGCCGGGGCGCTTACCCACTACAGTTATGCCCTGCGGGACGCGATTAGTAGCGTCGGGTTGAAAGCAATCGAGGTCCACCTGACAAATGTCTTTGCCCGGGAGCCTTTTCGCCACGTTTCGGTCATTGCCCCAGTGTGCGTAGGACAGATCGCGGGTTTTGGGCTTAATTCGTATCTCCTGGCTCTGGAAGCGGTGGCGCGAGCTCTGTAAGGATAAGGGCGGCAGCCGCCTTCAGGTCCGGAACGGCGTAATCAGGGATGGTGGGGGAGATGTCTTCAGTACCCACCAGAATGGTAGTCGTTCCTGCCGCTTGGCCCGCGAGAATGTCTACCTCCCGATCGCCGATCATGAAGCTTCTTGTCAAGTCAATATTGTGTTTCCGGGCGAGCTCCAGCAGCAAGCCCGGCTTTGGTTTGCGGCAGCGGCACTTCGCCCAAGGTCGATGCAGGCAGGAGGCAATCTCGTGGATCACTCCACCTGCCTCGGCCACCTCCTCTCGGAGCTTAGCGTGAATTGCATCAAGTTCCGCCCGTGTCATATAGCCTAAGGCAACTCCCCCCTGGTTGGTTACCACAAACACCTTGAAACCTGCCTCATTGAGCTGCTTCACGGCATTGGCCGCGCCCGGCAGCATTTCCAGTTCATCGGGGGAATTGGGCGGCCGCCTGCCGAGGGATTTGTTCAGCACACCGTCCCGGTCCAGGAACACGGCCTGCTGTTTCATGGACAATCACATCCTCGCGGAAAGTTGTGGGAAGGAATTGGCAGAAGTGGTGCAGAATTCCAATTCATAGGCTTGCTTTTTGCATAGCACGGCTTTTTCCTGCTGCGAGATTAGTATGCGCAGTTAGAGTCTGTGGGAGGGGATGGTGAGCGTGCAGGTTTACGAGCAGTTCAATATTGCTGGCCGCACCGCTGTCGTCACGGGGGGCAGCGGCGTACTATGTGGGACTATGGCCCGGGCGCTGGCGGCAGCGGGGTGCAGAGTAGCGGTGCTCGGCCGTACTCCTGCCAAGGTGGACCGGATGGTGGAGCGGATCACCAGCGAGGGGGGAGAGGCTATCGGTGTCACAGCCGATGTCCTAGACGAAGAGGCGATTAAGGCTGCCCGCGATCAGGTGCTGGAAGCCTTCGGCCGTGTTGATATCCTCATAAACGGGGCTGGGGGCAACCGCGCCGAAGCTATAACCAGCGCGGACAAGACCTTTTTCGACCTAGAGCTGTGGGCGATACGCGAAATCCTGGATCTTAACCTTTTAGGCAGTGTGATTCCGACCCGCGTTTTTGGGGCGGTGATGGCAGAGCAGGGTTCAGGGTCCATTGTGAATATTTCGTCCGCGGCATCCTTTCGGCCGATGACCAGGGTGATGCCCTATGCTGCTGCGAAGGCAGCGATCAACAATTTCACAGAGTGGATGGCAGTCTACATGGCTCAGGAGTTCTCCCCCAATATTCGGGTAAATGCGATCGCACCGGGGTTTTTCATCGCGGACCAGAATCGTGATCTGGTGATCAAGCCGAGCGGCGAATACACAGAGCGCGGCCAGCTGATTGTGGATCACACCCCCATGGGCCGCTTCGGCGAAGCGGAAGAACTGGTCGGCACCCTGATCTGGCTGGTTTCTGACGCCAGCCGCTTTGTCACGGGCAGCGTTGTGGTGGTAGACGGGGGATTTAAGGCCTACCCAGGTGTATGACAATTATCTGGCTGAGAGGTGTGCCCTGCGGCAGCACTCAGCCAGTGTGCTTGGATGGAGGACAGCAGCAAACTAACGAAATGAAATGGGGTGTCAAAGTGCGCAGCGTAAGGATCTGGTTAGCAGTGGTGGTTGTGTGCGCGGTGGCACTAACGGGCTGCTTAAAGAATCCGGTCACAGGCCGGATTGGGCCGTCGTGGGATGTGCCTGTGGAAGTGCCGCTCATCTCCGGCAAAGTGACAGTTAACGAACTGGCTTCAGAGTATCTCAAGGAGTATCTGCCGGAAGAGTATGATCTGGAACAGCCCCTTGTGCTGGAGATTTCTAAGGCAGTCCGACTCGAACCGGATGAGCTGGGGGACGCTCTCGATCTACCGCTCGATGGTTTTGAGGTCGAAGTCGAGATTGACAGCGCGGATCTCATAGACGAAGTCACCTCCCTTGATCTGCCGCTGGGAGAAATCAGCGTAGAGGTTCAGGACATCAAGGACGAGTTCAAAGTGCCGGTTGTGCCGGGGGAGGGTCTGTCCCACACGGAAAAGATGGACCTGGGCTTTAGCAAAGCGGTGCTCAGCCAAGGGACCCTGGAGGTTTCCATCGCGAACAAATCTGGCGGAAACATAACCGGACTTACGATTACATTCACCGGCCTCCCAGGTACCGATCCGCTGAAAACCGACCTGGAAGCCGGTAATGATTACCAGGCTACCCTCGACCTGGAGGGTGAGATCGACGGGACTCTACAGGTGGAGCTGGAGGCCGACAGTATAGCAGGCGCGCTTGAGGAAAGCCCGCTTGAGGAAAGCCCGCTTGAGATTACCATCTCCTTCACAGATATGACAGCCACCCATGTTGAGGATCTTGAGGTTGACGGTGAGCTGGATTTCGAGTTTGAGGTGATGGTGGACAGCTTGGACTTCGATGAAGTCACCTTCAGCGCTGGCACCCTCACGCCAAGGATCGACCTGACCGAGGTGGGCACCGTCCAGCTGAATTCGGCGGAAATCGGTGGGCAGGGCATCCTGGGTGCAGACGGCTTAGCGGGGATCACGCTTGTAAATGGTGTGACCAAGATCGTCATTAAAGGCAGCATTAGGCCTGAAGGCGGCATGATCACAACGCTTCCTTCAGGAGACCGGCAGGTCGAGGCGGACCTGGCTGGTGTCAAAGTAAAAAGCGTGCGTAAAGTGGCCGATTGGATCTGGGATTTTGACTTTATCAGCCTCACCTTCAGCGGAGGTGAACTTCACTTCACTTTCGACGGGTTGGACAAAGGCGCGGCGAGCGTGACGGCCCTCAGGGTAGGCGAGACTGACCTA
>JAAYMI010000165.1 GCA_012521465.1 Bacillota bacterium
CTCGCCAGTATGCGCAGCACGTCATGGGTAATGGTCGTACCAGGCCCGAGCAGGATCATGGATATGGTCTGAAAGGGAATGGCATAGTCACCAGGTTCGATGTCGTCGTTTCCTGCCGCCGTAAACCTCAGAGTTCCGTCTTGAATATACAGGTTGCCTCGGGACAGCCATAGAAGCCCATGCCGATCGGCATGTGGGATTCGGCCGCTCGCTAAACCTAGTCTCCCAGGAAAAAACGACGCGCTCATGGCAGAGGCCTCAAAAGAAGCATCCCGTAGCCAAAAGATCGGTGTCGGCCCACACCTGCCTTAAGGAGTCTCTGGAAATTCTCCGGGTCTGCTACTGTCAACGTGCCTGTAAACACTGCATGAGGGCGCCGCAGCTGCCTGAAGCGCCGCCCATTGCTTTGGTCTTTCTGGGTCTGGCGAACCTGCCGCACGAGGCGGAAACTCTTGAGTTGAACGCTGGAAACCAAAGCACCTCCCTCCTGGAGTCTAGCCGCTGCCCACTCACAATAGACTGCTTCACGAACCAAGGTGCCAGCAGGAGCGGAATCGGCAGCCGCCAGGAAAACGTCTTTTTCTATGCCACTTCCAGCTTTGCGCACTACAGGACAGCACAGCACTTCGAAGCCAACGGTTCGACCTGCGGAGAGGAGAGGCATTGCTTTACTCATAATGTCCCGGCGCGGATCGCTGCATACCGCCGCGGCACAGGGATCCGCGAAAGCCGCAATCTGCTCATGAAGAGCCTCGGCGCCACTTGGAGAATACGCCAAGATGCGCGGCTGTCCCCTGCGATCCATTAGGAGCCGCCATGGCTTGGGAGCAAGTTTTCCGAAGGCAGCACCAAGCCACGCGTGAATACCATACCCCAGCTCCGTGTCATCTTCCCGGCCTGCAATCCCCTGTACCTTCACAAATCTCTGCAGAGCTGTAAAGTCTGGGTGTATTTCTACCATATAAAGCTGCATCATCTTGCCCCTCCAATCAATCCCTCACACCGCCACCTGCTTCCAGCTGGAAGTTGGTTTGCCCAATCACGCAAATCATAGACAAGCCGAACGCGCCCGTCCCTCTCAGCACTGTCATCAACCGGCCAGCACCCGCGGTACGCTCGCGCAGCATCGCAGGGCTGTCCAAACCTGTCCCACACCGGCACTTCTGCCAGAATACTGAAAAGGTCTGATCCTTCCCTAATAGGCTCAA
The DNA here is from genome assembly GCA_012521465.1 of Bacillota bacterium. Lineage (GTDB taxonomy): Bacteria > Bacillota > Limnochordia > Darwinibacteriales > Darwinibacteriaceae > 1109. Next base: position 1,209 of record JAAYMI010000165.1, read on the forward strand.
ACGGGTCGAGCAAAGGCCGTGCCGGCAGGCAGGTCTTGCGGCCAATGTACAGCGGGCGGCACGGTCTTTCCAAAGCCTTGCGGATGTCTTCCAATCCAGGGTACGTACTGCCGCTCACAGTTAATGCAACAGTCATAAGCCCATCTTCCCAGTAATGGCGATAGCGCTGATGCGTGCCATAACGAGCGTCGACGCCACCAGCACGGTGTTCGGGCTCTCCGCGCGTTGTCCAGCCGGGGTTACGCATTTTGGGGGCACCAAGATCTACCGTATGGTAATCCACCGCCGCAACGGGGTCCACATCCCAACGAGCTGCATACTCTAGCCTGGCTTGGAGATGCTCAAGTTTATCGAAATCGCCTTGTAGCCAACCCAATGCGTTGGCTACAAGGCCTGTTAGCATGGACTTACCTGGATAGTCATCTGTAAATCCGTGTTGGTCAACGGCAACACTCCCGAAGCTGACCATGGGCGCGTCGAACCGAAGGATCAAGGCCTTCATACCTCATCACCTAATGACAGGCGCAGACTGCTGTCAACTGCTTCCTGCAAAGAAACAACCCTCTCTTCTGTCCTCGGCCAACTGTTATGGGGTGTGATTGCTACAAACCGCTGCGTATCGTCTTTTCCGTACATTGACTCCAAGGCACTAATGTAGTTCCCGAGGGCAGAAATAGATAGGTTCATGATCGTCGCATGGTTGTCCTTTACAGACACTGGCTTTAAGAATGCATTCGCCAAGCTGCGGGGCTGCGCGGCACCTACCTCCAGAACGACGCATTCGGCTCGCGCATAGGGCGCCGTGGCACCGAGTTTGGCTCCTGGAGTAACCTGGGCTGCCGCATGGATCAGCAAACTCAACAGGTCATATGCATCCTGCTTGTCTTGCGATTCCCACTCTGTGATATCACACCCGGTTAAGTTTGAGATCAAGAGGGGAATATCTACCACGATATAACCATAGTAGACTCCGCCGCCTAGTTCCATCTCATTGGCGTGAGCAGCTCCAGTCTCGTCTTCCGCGAGATCATCGACCACTGTGAAATAGTCCACTTCTGTATCCAAGGCGTGGGTTGTGAAGGAATGGGCCACGTGGACGGGAGCATCTACGCGAGCTAGAATGTCTGAAGTGACAAACCTGCCGAACAGAGCCCCCTCAAACCCTGCCGCTGGCTCCTCGATACCTGCCTGCTGTAGAAGGGCCTTGAAATTTGCTTTGGATTTCTTCAGTGTCTCATCCAGCCAGGCGCGCGCGGCATCCTCATCACCTTTTTGTGCAGCCTCTCGCAGAAGTCCCACAAAATAGTCTGCTTCCGGTTTGCCAAATAGAACAGGCTGCTTCATGGCCAGAGTCTC
>JAAYMI010000166.1 GCA_012521465.1 Bacillota bacterium
ATGAAGTCCTGAAGTACGTGAATGAGACAGGCCACTTCCTGCTCATCAACTTCGAAGTGATCAGTGCTCAATGGTTCAAGAGTCTGCCTGAAGAATACCAGAAGATCCTGGTAGAAGAATGCGACAGGGCTGGTCTCGAGGTTTCCTATCAGATCCAAGAGAACACTGAAGCCCTCAAACAGAGAGTGGCTGAGGCAGGCATGGTCATTCACACTGATATCGACATTGACGCCTTCAAGAAGGCCGGTCTAGCAGCTTACGAAAAGATGGGTCTGCTTGAGGTGCGGGAAATGATCTACAAGGAGCTGGGCAAACTCAACTAATCTCGGCTCGTAATCCAGCCCAACCTTCACCGTAGTGAAGGTTGGGCTACCTTTAAGACGCATCCCCCATGGCGAGGTGAATGATGTGGAGGTTTTGAAGAAGGCTTACGGGTTTATCATCAAGTGGGAAGAACGGCTGGCAGGCATCACTCTTGTAGCCAGCGTGCTCGTGGTGATGGCCGGCGCGGTCGGCCGGATGATTGGCCATCCCTTGGGTTGGTCCATGGACATGGCCACCTTTCTGTTTGCGTGGACGGTATTCTTCGCGGCTGATGCAGCTTGGCGGGAAAACAAACACGTCAGTTTAGACATTGTTGTGCGGCTGCTCCCCAAGAAGGCTCAGCTGGTCGTTTCTATGTTTAATCATGTGATCATTGGTATCTTCTTGGCGTTATTGATCCGCTATGGAATCAGCATGTCCTGGATCACGCGTTTTCGTGCCTTCCAGGGTATCCCCGGCTTCAGCTATACCTGGGCGACCATTACCGTTCCGATTGGCAGCACGCTGCTGCTCATCACAGCATGTCTCAAGCTGCGGGACCTGGTTGCGGAGTACCGGGCGGTTTCACTGGGAGATACCATTGACCCGAAGCAGTCAATCAAAGGTTAAGGGGAGAAGACCATGACTCTGGTGCTCATTCTGTTCTTCATATTTCTGTTGACCGGTATGCCTGTTGCTTTTGCCATCGGCATCGCTGGCTTTGCGTTTTTTCTGCAGGAGTCGTACTTGCCCCTCACCATGCCGGTACAGCTTATCCTTTCTGAAACGCAGGCCTTTGCCCTGTTGGCGATTCCCATGTTTGTGTTTGCAGGAAACCTCATGAATGAAACGGGCATTACCAAAAGGCTGCTGGAATTCGCTTCTAAGCTGACTGGGCACATGTACGGCGGCATTGCCCAGGTCAGCGTAGTGATGAGTGCCCTGATGGGCGGCGTATCGGGCTCGGCCATTGCTGATGCCTCCATGCAGTCCCGCATCCTCGGCCCGTCCATGACGGCGCGGGGCTATGCACGAGGATGGTCTGCGGCGGTCAACGGTTTCACCGGCCTCATCGTGATTGCGATTCCGCCTTCCATCGGGCTTGTCCTGTACGGAAGTATCGGCGAGGTTTCCATCGGAAGATTGCTAGCCGGCGGACTCGTACCCGGGTTGCTCATGACGCTGGTTTTTGGCACTGTTGTGAGCTTCACAGCGCGCAAGAAGGGCTACCTTCCAGAACGGGAAAAGGCTGCACCTCTGCGGGAAGTTGGCGGCACATTCTTTAGGAGTATCTGGGCTATGCTTTTCCCTATCTTCCTGCTGGTTACTCTGCGCGGTGGGCTGTTGGTGCCATCAGAGGCGGGTGCCATGGCAGCAGTTTACGCCGTGGTGGTAGGCGCTCTCCTCTATCGCGAGATGGATTGGCAGGGATTTTGGCGGGCTGTGAGAGCTTCTGTGAGCGATACGGGGACTATCATGCTCCTTATTGCCCTCTCAGCCCTGGTGAGCTACGCCATGAAGTGGGAGATGATTCCCCAGACACTCTCCCAATTCTTGCTGGGGATCAGCGATAATCCCACCGTGATTACCGCGGTGATCGTCTTGTTCTTACTGTGTATGGGGATGTTCATGGATTCCACGGTCATGATCCTGCTTCTCACGTCCATCTTGGTACCGGCAATCAGGACCTTAGGGATCGACCCGGTATTCTTTGGAGTTGTGATGGTGGTTTCCTGTGCCATTGGGCTGCTGACCCCACCGGTAGGAATCTCCATGTATTCAGTGTGTTCCATCATGGAGTGCTCCGTGGGCGAATACCTCAGGGAAGGCTGGCCGTTCCTCGTTGGCGTACTGCTGGTTGTGATCCTGCTTGTCCTGTTCCCGCAGATAGTACTCTTCTTGCCGAACTTGATCTTTGGCTGATGAGCTTAAGGAGGTTTACGATGAACAAGATTGCAGTGGTTACCGGCGGCGTAGCAGGTATCGGTGAGGCGATTGCCCTCGGATTGGTGGAAGATGGTTACAAGGTAGTGGTGTGCGACGTTAACCGGGAGAGGGGTCAGGCGGTTCAGGAACGCTATCCCGGAAAGGTCTTCTTCAAAGAGTGCAATGTTGCAGAGGAGGACAGCGTAAGACGCCTGATCCAGGAGGTCGTGGATGCGTTCGGCCGCATCGATGTGCTGGTGAACAACGCCGGGATCATCCGCCGGCGGGCAGGCGAAGAAATAAGTACCGCCGATTGGGATGTGGTGTTCGCTGTCAACGTTCGGGGCGCGTTTCTCATGTGCAAGTATGCCGCCGAAGTGATGAAACAGGCTGGATCCGGACGGATCGTGAACATCTCTTCCGTGGCGGCCAAGATGGGAGATATTACCTCAGCCCCTGGCTACGGACCATCCAAGGCGGCCATGGATGGTTTGACGAAGACATTTGCCCGAGAGCTGGCGCCCTATGGGATTACAGTGAACGGGGTGGCTCCTCACGCCATTGAAACAGACATGAGCGCGCAGTGGTCGCCGGAACGGCGGGCCGCGATTATTGAGGCCATTCCCCTCAAGCGTTTAGGGCAGCCAAGGCATGTGGCCGCGTGTGTGCGCTTCTTGGTCTCAGAAGGAGCGGACTTCATTACCGGCGAAATAATCGATGTTAACGGTGGTTTCCTCATGGACTGAGCAGGTGGGAACTGCTGCCCCCAGCTTGTGCAGAAGAAGCAGGTGATTCAACTTGAACATTATCGGTCTTGAGGTGAGCACTTCAGCGGCCAAATGCGCACTGTTTTCTGTGGGCGAGGGGATTATCGACACGATTGAGATCCCCTTTGACAGACATGTGACAGACAAGATTACTCAGGATCCCGAGGGTATGGTAGCAGTAGCGCTTCAAGCGTTGAAGCATGTAGTGGGGCGCACCACAAGAGAAATTGCGGCCATTGGGCTGGTGGGCACTTGGCACAGTCTCTTGCTCCTGGACAAAGAGAAAAGGCCCTTGGGGCAGATCAGTATGTGGGCGGATCTCAGCGCTTCGCCCACTGTTGGCGAGCTAAAGCAGGACCAGGAATTGGTGCGGCGGTGTTACCAGAAGACTGGGTGTATGGTCCACGCCATGTATCCAGCGTATAAGTATTATCACTTGGCGCGCACAGATCCTGAAACGGCGGGGAAGGCCCGGTTTGTAGCTTCGCAGGTGGAATACCTCTACCATGTGCTCACGGGTGAACGGGCTGTTTCTCGCTGCACTGCTTCCGGAACGGGTTTGTTTAATATCCACTCCCTCGATTGGGACGAGGAGCTGCTGCAGTTTGTCGGCCTCAGCAGGGAGCAGTTGGGCGAGCTCGAGGAGGTGTTCCACGTGGGGAGTCTGAAGGCATCAATTGCCCAAGCAGTGGGACTGAAGCCTGGCACCCCGGTTACTGTAGGAGCTGCAGATGGGGCAATGAACCAGCTCGCGATTGGCGGAGCAGACCATGGAATCATGTCGTTCTCTGTGGGTACCAGCGGTGCCATGCGCATGGTCGTGGACGCGCCTCGGCTTCCCGAACAGCCATCCACATGGTGCTACTATATGTACAGCGAGCAGCGGCTGGTGGGGGCAGCCACGAACGGGGCTACCAATTGTGTAGATTGGTTCTTGGACCGCTGCGGGAATAGCTCAAACCGCTATGCAGATTATGATCGAGCTGCCGCAACTGTGGACGTGGAAGCGGCACCGATCTTTTTGCCCTTCATCTACGGTGAACGCTGTCCAGGTTGGGAGGAGAACAGGCCAGGAGGTTTTGTGGGACTGAAATCCCACCATGGGCCAGCAGAGATGTATTACGCCATATTGGAAGGGGTACTGTTTAACCTCTACCAGTGCTACACCATCCTTACTGAGCTGGCCGGTGTGCCTGAACGGATATTGATTTCCGGCGGTATCATGCATTCGCCCTTCTGGCTGCAGCTTGCCTGCGACCTTCTGGGCAGGGACCTGTGGACAACTGGCACGAAGAATGACTCCACCATGGGAGCAGTGCTTGTGGCCTTGCAGAGTGTGGGCGGTGACAAGGCGCGGCAGCACCTAGAGCCGACCGTGGTCTGCTCTCCGTCTTCACCAGAACGGACAAACACCTACCGGGGGCGTTTCCAGAAATATCTGGAGTTTTATCACGCAACGCAGGAAATCGTCTAGCTGGCAGGAGGGGAGACTCTCCTGTCAGCGTCTTTCTGTGCGGAAACTTACGTTCCTGGTATAGCCATCTTCGTCAACTAAGTACAGCCTATGCCAGCCGTTCTCCAGGGAGACTAGTTGATGGTGGCTGCCCTGAGTTTGGCCCAGGTAAGCATCGTCTATGTACCAAAACAGTCTTTTGCCAGGGTTGGCATGGAGAGCTTCCAGCTTGACCCGCTGGTATTCTCCATCGGTTCCTCGAGGGATGAAGAGCAGGCTGGACGGCTGGGGATAGACCACAGTGATCGGATTCTCCGCTTTTAGTGCGGGGCAGTCGGGATTGTGCGGCGGGAGAATATACTGTCCTGGTGCTCCGCCAAGATAGCGGGCAACCTCCAAAGGATAGATCACTTTTTGGACAGTCTTTAGATCCTGCCTGTTCCAGCATAGGGAGCAGACCATCATGCCTTCGTCGAGGGTGACAAACAGCGTCCGCTCATAGGGCGAATAGCGCAGGGGCTTTGCAGAGGCGGGCGCAGCAGCAGGGACGGTCTCGAGGGCGGTGCCCTGCAGACGGTAGCCAGTAACTGGTGATACCGCTACGTCCATTAGGTCATCGTCTGGACGGCTGAACCACGTTTGGTACGGGTTCTTCGGCAGCCGGTTCAGCAGCTGGAAGAGAAGGGGAGCCGCTGAATCTACACCCGTCAAGCCTGGAATGCTGCCTCCAGAGAAGTTCCCCACCCAGACGGCTATGGTCCACTGGGGCGTAACGCCTACTGCCCATGCATCTCGGCTGCCGTAGCTTGTACCTGTCTTCCAGGCGATGGGAAGGCTTGAGCCGTACGCCTGCCACTGGCTTTCCAGTCCCGGCCGGCGCACGTCTTTAAGTATGTCTAGGACAAGATAGGCAGCTCCAATCGAGATGAGGGGCTGCGTTTGTTCAGGTTTGCGATCTTTGAGGACGGAGATGTCCCAGGCGCGGCCGAAGGTTCCCAGGCCGCGGTAGAGGCAGCTCAGTTCCCACAAGCTGCTCTCGGAGCTGCCCAAGACGAGAGACAGCCCGTATTCGTGGGGTTGGCGCTGCAGTTGCACGCCTGCTTCGCGAAGGAAGTGATAGAACTTGTCGACTCCATATAAGCTGAGGAGGTGCACAGCAGGGGCATTTAGTGAGCGCACTAAAGCTTCCCTCGCCCGCACGACTCCAGAGAATGTCCCGTCAGCGTTGTGGGGCGTAAAGCCGCTGTAACTAGTGGGGATATCTGGGAGTACGCTTTCGGGGATGATCAAGCCTTGATCGATCGCCAGGGCATAGAGGAAGGGTTTTAGGATCGAACCGCTCGACCTTTTCATCTGCACCCCATCGATCATGCCGGCGCGCTCGCTGTCGAAGTAGTCGTGGGAGGCAACGTAGGCTTTGACTTCGCCAGTTGCGGTCTCTGTGATCAGAACGGCCCCGTTTTCCACGCCGAACCTTTCCAGGGCGGCGATGTGGTTTTTCAAGAGCAGAGCGGCCTGATCCTGGATGTCTTTGCTGATGGTGGTGTGGATGATGCTGTCATCAGAGTTCCGCGCCAGGCGCTCTGCAAGGTGCGGTGCGGAAAGAGGGAAGGGGTGCTGTCCCTGAGGCACAGGTTCGGCAAGGGCTAAGGTGTACGTTTCGGTGTCAATGTAACCCGCTTCATGCAGGGTCCTGAGCAAGTTGTCTCGCTTGTCGCGGAGGCGCTCCGGGTTTTGGCTCGGACTGATATTGGCCGGGTTGTTGGGCAGGACAGCCAGCGTGGCTGCTTCTGCCCAGCTGAGTTTTTCCGGTTCTTTCCCGAAATAGCGCAGGGCGGCTGTGCGGTAGCCGATGATGTTCCCACCGTAGGGTGCGTGCACGAGATAGAATTTGAGGATCTCGTCCTTGCGGTAGCGCAGCTCAATGGCCAGGGCTTGAAACATCTCCAACAGCTTGTTTTTCACGGTTCTTTCCTTGGGACGCATGAGCCGTGCCACCTGCATGGTGATTGTGCTGGCACCGCTGATGCGGTCTCGATGGCGGATGTTTTGGTACAGGGCGCGCATTACGGCCAAAGGGTCCACGCCCCAATGTCTCTCGAACCGCTTATCTTCGTAAGTTATTACCGCTGCTTGGAGTTTTGGGGGGATGGGCCGGCCATCATCAGGCAGGATCAACTGTTCCTGACTGTTGAGGAAGACGCGCAGAATTGCACCGTTTTCGTCGAGCACCACTGTGCTGTAGTCAGCGGCGAACAGGGGATCGGGGAGGGTGCTGAGAGCAGAGAGTACGGCACCTCCCAACACTGCCAGGATAAGAACCAGCAGGGCTGCGGCTAGCGCAGCCCCTTTTCGAATCACCGGCGCAGCCGTCATCGCGGCAGAACCTCAACAAGCTGGCCAGCGGTGGTGACCTTGTAGTCGTTGTTGTACATGGCCTCTAACAGAGTGGGTGGCAGGTAGAACTGACCCACCGTCACCGCGTTGACCTTCACAACAAAGTCTTGCATGTAGTACGGTTCCTTCGTAAAGAACCACATGATCCTGTCATCGCGAATATCGACGTAGTCCTCAAAGCCCAGGTTGAGCAGGTCGGCCCACTCAGGCAGTTCTCCTCCGGACAGGCGCAAGTTCTCAATTTCCCACCCCGAGGGCAAAATCTGCATCAAAGCTACCTCGTCAATGGTCTCATAGCCTTCCTGTCCAACGCGGAAGATAATGTAGAAGGTCTCGCCCTGATGCACGCGGGAAACATCGATGATCATCCCATCCTCGTTTGCATAGAGGGTCTGGAGAGTCAATCCCTGCTGTTCTGGACGGATGTCGCCGCGCTTTGGAATTCCTTCCCACTCCAGAGTGGCAAACAGCGGAATCTCGCTGGTGTTTTCAAACAGGAACAAGCGGGTATCTGTAGGGAGCGGAATCACGGCCGCGATATCACTTACCTCAAGCTCCTCTTCGTTTCCCTCGTAGGTCAGTCGACCGGTGATGGTAGGACTCGTATCCTTTACGGCAGAGATATATTTTGTCAATGCCATGAGGGAATAGGCGGTGGTTTGCGTCGAGTACCACCGATTAGAGGACAGCTCTTGAGCGATGGCGTCGTAGAGCTGTGCTCCTTGAGCGTAGTCTCCCAGCAGCGTGAGGGTAGCCAGCATGATCGCTTGATCCCGCACAGTCGAACCGAATGTGTTGCCGAACTCGTAGTAATCTGGCACTTCCAGGCTGGCGGCTGCGATGATGCTGCTTGGAATGTTTGTGTATCCTGCGAGGTAGTACGCCCCTGCCAGCAGATACTTGGCTGGATTGCTCAGGCTCGCCAGTTCGCTCTCGCGCATGTAGTTCATGGCACTGAGCTGCGGGCTGCCCGCTAGCGCCAGGAGATAAAGGCGGTAGGCCCGGGTCAGTGTATCGCCGAGGTTATCCTTGGCGGCTTGGGTCTGGTACTGCGTCCACATCTCCAGCATATTCCCGGGAACGTGGTAGCCTTTTCGCTGTGCCTCGAGCAGGAAATGCCCTACGTAGTTGGTGGCCCAGGCATTAGCCCATGACTGGTTCGGCCAATAGGAAAAGCCTCCGTCGCTTAACTGGTACTCGCGGAAGGCCTGGATAGCGGCATTGATGTTCTTGTCCATCTCTGCCAGTTCGTCCAGGCTGAAGCTGTACACTTCCGCCAGATACAATTGGGGGAAGACCGCAGACGTGACCTGCTCAAGGCAGCCGTAGGGGTAGCGGATCAACCATTTGATGCGGTGATTGATATTCAGACCGCGGTAGCTCGAAACAGTAAGCTGCAGCCGATCGGTGCCGGGCAGGCCTGGATCTGGTGCAAGAAACACCGCTGCTTTGCCAGGGGAGACAATCTTTTCGCTGCTGGAGTAGATCACTGGATTGTCGGGGCGCACCGCGAGCTCGGTGTCACTTACGCTGCGGTAATCCACAGCCGGGGCATAGGCGGAGACACTGATCTGAGCAGTACCGATGGCCTCCTGAGCACGCAGCTCAAAGAACACATCTCTGCTTTCTGCCTCGCTGAAGCTGATGGTGTGCCGGTCGGGGCCTACTACTTCGACCGGTCCTTGTGCGGAGAGGGTTACTTCCACCTCGCCCAGCTCTTCTTCTAGGGCAAAGACCGTCACAGGCACTAGTATGTGGTCCTCTGGACCTAAGACCCGCGGCAGGGTGGGGAGTACCATCACAGGAGACTTGACTGCCAC
>JAAYMI010000167.1 GCA_012521465.1 Bacillota bacterium
CTGGTTGGATTTCCTTGTATTCCCACCACAGGAGTTTCAGCGTGACACCTGGCCTGGACAGCTCCTTATGGATGTATTGCCAGTCGGGCATGACATCTGGAGGCTTTCTAAGGCTAACGTCCACATAGAGCAGCTTTTCCAAGGCTTGGTCAGTCATCTCTTGGACCGATGGCCACGACAGGCCGGCATGCGTCGCTCTCTGGATAAGGTCGCTGACGGTACTCGGGGAAACGTTGCAGCTGACGGCAATTTGGCGATTACTCAGTCCGTCCTGCCATTTAAGTTTCAGGATCTCTAGAATCTTTCGCACGGACATCCTCCTAGCGGCCATGGCCCGCATCCACCTTTCGTCTAAGTTACTGCTGAACTTAGACTCTGGGAACCGGAGTCCTATGGCTCATTGGTGAAAGAGGATACCCCTGCAAAAAGTGATCGGCTTAAAGCGTATTCCGCGATCGGGTGAGCCGTATTAGGTGATCGGCTTGAACCGTATTCTACGGTTGAATTATACCTTGCTGTTTTTCAGGAAGGAACAGCTCAACGATAGGATGGCTAAGAAAGGGCGGGGCGTTGCGTGACGGGGCCTGCTCTGCGCAGCGGGCATTTTTATATTGCTAAGATTCACGCAAGTGCGAATATAAAGCGCTCAGCAGGAGATTCCGAAAGCAGGCAGAATAAAAGGTAAAAAGCAAGTAATAGGTGTAATAATGTAAATGGCAGGATTATATTTTTTAAGAGGTAAGACGTTTTACCTCAGAGGTAAGAACTCCAAAGGTCTATGCCGTTTCACAAGGAGGAAAACCGTGACACGAAAATCCGCTTTTTGTTCACAGTATTCTTGGTTTAAGGGCAACTTGCACTGCCATTCAACATATTCCGATGGGAAACTGGCCCCACATGAAGTAATCGAACTCTATCGACGCAACGGTTGGGACTTCCTGGCTTTTGCCGAACACGAACTTTATTCGAACTGGGAAGACTTGAGTGACGCGAGCTTCTTGGTGTTACCTGGCGTAGAGGTAGAAGTAGATGTGCCGAAATTTGGGCGCTGCCACCATCTTGTGGGCATTCACACGTCCGGGCAAGGAGCGAGGCATCTGGAGAACAGTCCGCCAGTTGACATGGACGGCATGGTTGGTGCTCAGCGGGGAATTGATCGCCTTTGCTCAGAAGGTTACTTGGCTATCTACTGCCACCCTTTGTGGTCTAGAGTGGAATGGGAAGACATCAGCGAATTACGCGGGTTCAACGCAATTGAGATCTACAATCACGGCTGTGAGGTAGAAAGCCACACGGGAATTCATCTCGGCCATTGGGATTCCTTTCTCCGTAGAGGGATAGTACTATGGGGCGTTGCAGTGGACGACAGTCACCAGTGGATCGAAGATTACTGCGGTGGCTGGATCATGGTTAATGCTCCACGGTTGACAGTGCATGATTTAACAGCGGCCATTGCAGCAGGGCGGTTTTACTCTTCCACCGGACCGACGATAGCCGACTTCGGCCTCGACGGAGATACAGTGTATGTTGAGTGCTCTCCGGCCAGGGCCATTCATATAGTAACCTATGAAGAAAAGGGACGGAGTCACTACGCTCCTCCTGGGGAGTCAATCAGCTATGCTTCGCATTCCCTGAGAGGTGATGAACTGTTTGTCAGAGCTGAGGTGGTGGATTCCCAGGGCCGGATTGCGTGGACAAATCCCATCTTTCTGTGAACCTTCCGACCAGCATACCGTCAAACTGAACTTGATTCTTGGGAGAGATTGCCGTGCGAAATCGACGCTATCGCGGTACGCTGAGTACCGTTATTAAAGAGGAGTTAGCAGAAATGATTGTGAGTGGAAAGTGGGCCGATAACGAGCAGCTTCCTGCAGAGGAAAAGCTCGCGGACGAACTGGGAGTGAGCAGACCGACACTGCGCGATGCACTGCGGATACTGGAGTGGGAAGGTCTCATAGTGCGAGAACACGGCAAGGGTACTTTCGTCCGGAAACGTACAAACCTCCATTCTGGACTGGAATACTGGCGGAGTATCTCTGAGATTATCCGTTCTACTGGGAAAACAGTGACCACAAGATTCATCGGCCTAAATGAAAGGCTTTTTGACGAGGAGATTCACAGCAAACTAAACATCGGCACGCAGGAACTGGTAGTTAGGCTTGAGCGGATCAGACTGGCAGACGGAGAGCCTGTGAGTTATTCTTTAGACTATATTGCAAGGCGCTTATTTGGCTATACAGCCCTGAGAAAGGAAACATTCATGGGATCCCTGGTCGACAGTCTTGAGACAGTATACAATGTCAGAATTAGCTATTCTTTGACCAACTTGGTTCCAGTTGTGGCCGACAAGAGTCTGGCTGAACTTCTGGAGATAGGAGAGCTCAGTCCAGTCCTCCTTCTAGATGAATTACATTGTGACAAAAAGGGTGAACCGATCTTCCTAGGTCGTGAGTATTTCCCGTATGATCGCGTGCAGTTTCACATAATTCGGCATCGGGTAGATTAGCTTTCTCTTAGCGGAGCAGGAGGCGGAACCAGTGACACAAAGGTGCGCCGGTAGCGTGTCTAAACGAACAGTATTCTCAGTGCTGTTAGTTTATATCCTTGTGGGTGTCTCAGGTATTCTTCGAGCCAATGAAGCGCCCTACGTAAGCTACATCTACGATTATTGGGGGCAAACCGCTCCTGCGCCCCGGGCCTACTTGCCGGAACGCATAGTGACTGGGCAGATAGGTGATTTGGGTGGGCTTATAGAACCGCGCGACGTATTTGTCCAGAATAACAAGATCTACCTGGCGGACACTGGCAACAAGCGCATCATTGTATTTGATGACAAGTGGGAGATTGAAAGAGTCATTGATGGTTTTGTGATCGAGGGCACAAAACAGGGTTTTTCTGATCCGTTTGGGCTGCATGTTACGCCTGATGGAACCATGTTTATTGCGGACCGAAATGCGGCTCGAATCGTGGTTCTGACGCAGGAAGGTAATTTGCTCAGAATCCTCGGCGCGCCACCGCCTGATGAGGACGGAGTTATTCCTGAAGATTTTCGTTATCGTCCACGTAAAGTTGCCGTTGACCAGGCAGGTCGGATTTACGTTGTGGCTGAGGATGTATACGACGGAATTCTAGAATTTGATGCGGATGGGGCTTTTCGCGGCTTTGTGGGAGCGCCGCGCGTCAGGTTAAATATCGCGCAGTATCTCTGGCGGCTTGTCTCCACCCAGGCCCAGCGGGAGCGCATGCAGCTCTTCTTGCCCACCGAATACAGTAATCTGGACATAGATGAGCGGGGCTTTATCTATACCACCGTGGCGTCCAGCAATGTGAATGAGCTGGACGTCATCCGGCGCCTCAATCCATCAGGGGCAGACGTGCTCCGGCGGCGGGGATTCAGCCCGCCCATGGGTGACTACGGCTCCGTGTTCTTAGACGAAGATGGGCAATTGGTGTACTCTCGGTCAGCGTTCGTTGATGTCGTTGCCAGGGAATACGGGGTCTACAGTGCTCTGGACAGGACCAGGGGCCGCGTCTTTACCTATGATGGAGAAGGCAACTTACTATATGTGTTTGGAGGGATCGGCAATCAGCGGGGAACCTTCCAGGTTCCCAGTGCCCTGGCAACTCTCGGTGATAAGCTGCTGGTGTTGGATGCAGTTCGGAACGAACTAACAGTGTTCCGTCCTACTTTATACGCAAAACTAATTCATGCGGCCATTGAGAGTCATTACACTGGTCAATATGACGCTGCCAGAGAGCTTTGGTCGCAGGTATTGTCACTGAATGGTAATTACGATCTGGCTTATACGGGGATTGGGCAGGCGCTCTTACGCACGGGTCGTTACCGAGAGGCAATGGATTACTTCAGGGCCGGCCAGAATCGGGAGGACTACTCAGAGGCTTTTCAACTCTACCGCCGGGAGATCTTGATGAGAAACTTCGGTCGGTTCATGCAGGTCTTGCTTTCCGTGTGGATTCTGTCGCTGGTAAATGGAAAGCTTCAGCTTACTACCAGAGGCCGGTCTTGGTTTGCCGACTTGAGTAGCAGGGCAAGGAGTCAAGCTAGCCAAGAGCTGAGTCCGCGGCAGGCAGCGTTCATCAGATATCTGGACAGTCTGGGGTATGCGCTATACGTTGTTAGGCATCCATTTGATGGGTTTTGGGATCTAAAGCACGAAAAGCGGGGTACTGTCCAGGCAGCAGTTACGTTAGTTGCGCTGCTGTCTCTGGTGTTCGTATTCATGAGGCAGTACACGGGATTCATTTTTAATACTAGGCGTCTCACAGAAATGAACGTTTTTGTGGAGTTCGGCAGTGTGCTGGTTCCAGTCATCTTGTGGATGATCGTCAGCTGGTCCCTAACCACCTTGATGGAAGGCAAGGGGACTTTCCGGGATATTGTGATTGCAACGGCATACGCGCTCACTCCGCTGATCATCATCAATTTCCCTCTGACTATCATTAGCGGTTATCTGACACTGCAGGAAGGCGTGTTCTACTACATCTTCTTAGCAATTAGCATTCTGTGGGCAGGTGGACTGTTGATTATCGGGACGATGCTCACGCATGACTATTCCATGAAAAAGACACTGCTCACCTGTTTTCTCACGATAATTGGCATCCTGGTTGTGCTGTTCATAGCGCTCTTGATGATTGGTGTTATGGGGCAGGTTGTAGCTTGGGTTCGGGATATCTACCGCGAGATACTATTCCGACTGTAAGGGGGCAGCAGTCAGTGAGATTCCTCAAATGGCAAGTGCTGCAGTCCACCATCATTCTGTTCGTGCTGTTCGGGGCATGCAGCCTTGCGGCTGAACTTGATGGGTTTACCCTTATGGCAGAGAACGAGTTTTTCCAGCTGTTTGTGCACGAAGAAACGGCGGAGGTCCGTCTTTTCGACAAACGGACGGAAGTGGTGTGGTCCACGAACCCCATCGATTGGATGAAGCGCGAAACGCGAGTCCGGGGCAGGACGAAGAATGCTGTAGGGTCTCAGCTTAACATTACCTACTTCATAGTCGGAGATGAACAGCGCACTATGGATTCGTACAATGATTGTGTCCTCTTGGGGCAGTTTGATAGTACGCCAATGGAAAACGGGGTGCGCATCGATTACGTACTGGGCGAACAGTGGAGCCTTGATGCCTACTTGCCCATTATGATCAGTGTCCAGGATATGGAAGAACATATCTTGTCAAAGATTGAATCACAGCGAGACCGGAAATTCGTGCTTGATCTGTTTAATAAGGTCGTTGTTGAACCGCGCGGCAGCCGAACGCAAGTATCCGTATACGGCATAGATAAGGAAAAGGTATTTGGACAGTATACTATGACCTCGCCTGATAAAGACCTCTCTGACTCCGAACGCCAGAAGTTGATTGAGTTCTTCGTGGCAAAGCTTCTCAATCACCGAAAGGATCTTACCAGCAGATCGCTCATAACACCTGATGATATTGCACCTCTGATTAATAACCCTACCTATATCATTAAAGACTTGTCCAACTGGGATAAAGAAGATTTGGCTGCTTTGCTCCGGGGAATCGAGATTGATCCGGAATGGATCCAGGCGAACAACGCGCACTACAGGCTCGATACTATTCCACCCAACATTACCGTGTTCCACATCCCCCTGGAATACCGCCTAGAAGGAGATACGCTGCTGGTGCGGATTCCCGTAAGTGATATTCAGTATCCGAAAGACGTGGTGGATATCCGCGGTCGCTATACCAGTCCAGGAAGCCGGGTCACCCTGCCTCTCCATTCCATAGAGGTGTTGCCGTTTTTCGGGGCAGCAGGCTTAGATGAGCAAGGTTACATTGTGGTCCCAGATGGAATCGGCGCTTTGATTTACCTCAACAGCGGCAAGGACACTCCTGGATACAATCAGGCTCTCTATGGGCGTGATCATTCTTTGGGGCCAATTAGCGGTACAGTACCGTTTACACAACAGGCCTACATGCCTTTGATGGGCATGGTCGCAGATAGTAAAGGATTTCTGGCCGTAATCGAAGGTGGGGATGCCCTGGCTCAGATTAAGGCCCGGATTTCCAGTGGGCAGAGCTCCTTCAATACCGTGGCGGCGAGGTTTGTGACGATTCCCTACGCCGTCGTACAGCTATCTGCACAGAGCTCCACTATTGAATTGCAGCAAGAGGAAAGGGGGATCTGGCTAAAAGAGGTAACAGTGGGTAACGCTTACCAGCCGCGCATTTTTGACGAAGATATCAAGCTGCGTTTCTCGTTTCTTTACGGTGACGAGGCAAGCTACAGCGGCATGGCCAACCTTTACCGGGAGTACCTTTTCGGCGAAAACCGCAGAGTCAATCCGGAAAAGGAGATTCCTTTCGTCTTGGAGCTTATTGGAGCAGTACATCTAGTGAGGCCAGTTCTGGGTGTACCACGCACGATAACTACGGCGCTTACCACATTTGACCAAGCCCAGGAGATTGTGGAACGGCTCACCTCTGAGGGAGTGGGACGGATTATTGTGAAGTTCAGCGGTTGGTTGGCTGGGGGAGTGCATCACCGCTACCCCGAGAAGCCCAAGCTTGACCGTAGTCTAGGCAATGAGCAGGATTTCAAACAACTTATCCAAACCATCAGCAGGCACAATGGGGCAGTTTATCCTGCCGTGTCATTTATGCACCGTCACGGCGACGCATGGCTCGATGGGTTCAACCCGCGTACAGACGCAGCGCGTTTCTTGGATCGCGACATAGCAGTGTACTATTACAAAGTGATCGAGGCACTACAGCTGGTGGACGACAAGAAGTACCATTATATTGTCTCCCCAGCCAAGCTGGACGAATTGATTGAGAGCTTCTTAGTACGCTTTCGTGAGTTTGAAGCACCTGGTTTATACCTGCAGGATATGGGAAACATTTTGAATTCAGATTTCCGTTCCGGTGCGCTTATTGACAGGGGACAGTCCAAGGCTATCATTCAGTCTCAACTGCGCAAGTTGGCTGAAAGTGAGAATTTGGCGCTCATGGTGTCTGGTGCTAACGCCTACACTTTACCATTTGCCACAATCGTGCTAGATGTGCCTAGTCAAAGCAGCCGTTCGCTAGTGATCGATGAAGAAGTGCCGCTTCTTCCCATGGTGCTAAGCGGCGTGGTAGAGTACGCTTACTCTCCTTGGAATTACATCAGCGATATGCACACCGTACTGCTAAAGTCAGTAGAAACGGGGGCATTACCGAATTTTTGCTGGACGTATGAAGAGCCAAGGGTAGTGAAAGAATCTGATTTCAACTACCTGTATGCTAGTGGATACGAATATTGGTTTGATCAAGCTGTAGAGTTGTACAACGAGATCAAAGAAGTGCTGCGGCACATCTACGGGCAGCGTATTGTCCACCATGAGAAGATTGGAGAGCTGGCTTACAGAGCAGAATTTGAAAACGGTGTAAGTACACTAGTGAATTATGGCTCCGAGGCCGCCATATACGGCAATATTGTCATACCGCCTCATGGATATGTGTTGATTGGGGGCTCTTCAGATGAGTAAGAGACGCTCGTTCGGGATGACACTCCGCCAAAAACGCAACTACGTGGGATACGTCTTTGTCTTGCCTTTCATCGTCGGCTTTTTGTTGTTCTTTCTGTTACCGTTCATCCAATCCATCGTGTTCAGCATAAGTGAGCTGGTGATCGGCCGGGATGGATATGAGTTGAACTATGTTGGACTGAGGAACTACTACCAGGCGCTGTTTGTCAGTCCGCAGTTTAGAGAGGTTTTCTTTGGACAGGTTAGACAGATGATGCTTAACGTTCCGGCCATCCTTATGTTCAGTTTCTTTGCTGCTATTCTCTTAAATGGTGAGTTTAAGGGACGATGGCTGGCACGCGTAATCTTTTTCCTGCCGGTTATCATGAGCGCTGGGATCGTGCTGCAGCTGGAAAAATACGACTTTATGTACGATGTGGGGCGGGCTGGAGGGTTTAGCGGGACCGGGATTGCCGGTACCAACTTGAAACTGTTTCTCAATGAATTAAAGCTGCCCGTTGTATTCATCGAGTTGTTGGTAACAGCTGTAGAAAACGTGTCGGATATCATCCGGAAATCGGGGATGCCAATACTGGTCTTTCTGGCCGGGCTGCAGTCCATCCCCAGTTACTTGTATGAGGCCTGTGATATAGAAGGTGCCACCGCATGGGAGCGCTTTTGGATAATCACCTTCCCCTTAATGACGCCTTCCATGGTGGCAAACATCATATACAGCATTGTGGATTCCTTCACTGCAGGGGATAACGAGCTAGTGCGGTTCATCCATACCACTGCTTTTGGTGGGATGGGTTACGGCGTGAGTGTGGCTATGAGTTGGCTGTACTTCATGGTGATAGCTGTAATCCTTGCGCTGGTAGTGGCCGTAACGTCTAAGCGGACCTATTACTTGAGCTAAAAAGGAGCGAGGCGATATCCATGAGACTAACTTACACTTTGGCAACTAAGCACAAAGTCAAAACAGTGACGGTATCGGTCTTTCGCCACGCCATGATCATTGCCATATCGTTCGTGATTCTGTATCCCTTAATGGTCAAAATTCCCTCCGCCTTCATGACTGAGGCAGATGCTATAGACAGATTAGTTCGCTGGATACCGACCAAACTCACACTGGATAACTTTAAGGTTGCCTTTCAGCTGATGAACTATCCGAAGACGTTTACTAACTCCCTGGTATTAGCCCTGACGGTGAGCATCCTGCAGACTATCTCATGTATGCTGATTGGCTACGGATTAGGGCGGTTTGAGTTTCCAGGTGGGAACTTGATCATGGGGCTCGTCCTGTTTACCCTCGTGGTTCCACCGCAGCTGATCAATATTCCCATGTATCTGAACTTCCGTTTTTTCGATATCTTCGGTTTGCTACCCAAGACCATAAATCTTCTGGGAACTCATTGGCCTTTCATCTTGACTGCCATTACGGGCACCGGCCTTAGGAACGGCTTTTTCATCTACATCATGCGTCAGTGTTTCAAGGGGATGCCTCAGGAATTGGAAGATGCAGCCTATGTGGATGGCGCTGGGCCTTTTACCACCTTTTGGCGGGTCATGTTGCCAGGAGCAGGGAATTCTCTTCTGATTGTGTTCCTGTTTTCCTTCGTCTGGCAGTGGAATGATATCTTCCTGAGCACCCTGTATCTCGGCGGCAGTCTGGAGTATTTGCCGTTTGCGCTGCAAGACATTTCCCAAATCCTGTATGAAGGGCGTAGAGAGTTCCTGGTCACATTCCAATACGCATCTTTGCTGAATAACGCCGGCATGTTGATGTTTATCGCACCTTTACTGATCATCTATGCTGTACTGCAGCGGTACTTCATTGAGAGTATTGAGCGGACTGGAATTACGGGATTCTAGGGAGGTACTGGTCTATGAAAAGGGACGTTCTACTTAAGCTGCTCATTCTCTTAGCAGTCCCTTGTCTTCTGCTCCTGGAGACGCATTCGGTCCGCGCACGGGATATAGACTACGCCACTTATCTGCGTCTGTACGAGAATACATTGCGTCCAGATGTTACCATCGATGTGCCCATAACTCAGTATTCCTCTGCCACGGCGGAAGTGGAGGTTGTCCATGAGGCTGGCGGTCGATCGGGGGAGTTTCTTAAGATAGGCGAAGCGGGTTCTGTTGGCTGGTGGGTTTTTGTACCCGAAGCCGGGTTATACAACATTGCCATGGATTACTATCCCATTGAAGGGCGGAAATCAGAGATCCAGCGAGAGCTGAGGATTAACGGCGAATTGCCCTTTCTAGGGGCAAAATTCCTCACCTTTTTTCGGGTTTGGGCTGATGAAGGTGAGATTCGGGTGGACAACAGGGGGAACGAGCTGAGGGCACGCCAGACAGAAGCGCCCCGTTGGCAAACCGTGTTTTTTAGCGATGACATGGGGTATTATATGGAGCCCTATTTGTTCTACTTTGGCGCAGGCTGGAACAAGGTGGAGTTGGTGGGTAGGAGGGAACCGCTCCTCATTGGCGGGCTGCGCCTGACCCAAGCGAAGGCACCACTGAGCTACGAAATGGTGCAGCAATCCTACTCTGAGCTAGAACTTAGAGTCACTACGGGGCGTTTTGTCAAAGTGCAGGGCGAACACGCCGCTTTCAAATCTGACTCCACCCTCTATCCGATATTTGACAAAGGCGATAGGACTGTAGAGCCATATCATCCAGCGCTGATTCGCCTCAACACCATTGGCGGGTGGCGGTGGAGTACTCCCGGACAGTGGATCTCCTGGGAAGTAGATATCCCAGAAGACGGCCTGTATATTATTGCCCTGAAAAGCAAGCAAGATCAGAATCGGGCAGCCTACTCCAGCCGCAGACTATACATCAATGGGACAGTACCTTTTGCGGAAGTGGAGGCCATTAAGTTCGCCTACTCTAATCAGTATCAAATGAGGGTGCTAGGTTTGGAGGAACAGGGCGAACCTTATCTGTTCTATTTCCAGAAGGGCACGAATGAAATCAAACTTGAGGTTGTGCTTGGTGACATTGCTGAACTTCTTGTTGAGGCGGAAGACTGTCTATTTGAGCTCAATGAGATGTACCGCAAGATCGTTATGATTACTTCTCCCACACCTGACCCTTGGCGGGATTACCAGTTGGAAAGGCGTATCCCTGGTGTGATCAGCAATTTGTCAATACAGGGTGATCGCCTAGATGCCCTTGCCCAAGCACTTGAGGATGCCACAGGACAGCGGGGGGGCAACGTCGCTCTACTGCGGGATTTGGCTCGGCAGCTTAAAGATATGGCTGCCCGCCCTGCCACGATCCCCAAGAGGCTGGAAGCGTATCGTGACAATATTGCCTCTTTAGGCACCTGGATCATGGATACAAGCGATCAGCCGCTGCAGATTGACTATCTAATCGTGGCCTCGCCAGATCAAACTCTGCCTAGGGCGCAGCCCACCATTGCTGAAACAGTCGTACACGAAATCAAAGCATTCGCTGCTTCATTTAGCACGGATTATGAGTTAGTGGGGGATGTCCATGATCCCGAGGAATACGGCGGCAGACAACCCCTTACCGTATGGGTGTCAAGCGGTCGGGACCAGGCCACGGCCGTAAAAGAGATGATCGAGGACACTTTCACTGCTGAGACAGGCATTCTAGTTAATCTGCAGCTGGTCAATATGGGCACGCTCCTGCCTGCTACACTAGCTGGGATGGGGCCTGATGTGGCCCTGGGCGTACCAATTTCGGACCCCATAAACTTTGCACTGCGCAACGCAGTGGAAGACCTCAGCAAATATCCAGGATTTGAGGACGTTAGGTCTAGATTTATGTCCAGTGCTCTCGTGCCGCTTACGTTCCGCGACGCAGTCTATGCTCTGCCAGAGCAGCAGACCTTCCCTGTGATGTTCTACCGCACCGACATTCTGGCGGAAAAAGGACTCGCGGTGCCTCAGACGTGGAATGATGTGGCGAGGTTGATTCCTGACCTTCAGAAAGAACACATGAACTTTGGGCTGCCCATCTCCGATCCGCGGGCTCGCCAGGCTGGGTCTGGGGATATCGGTGTGGCCACATCGGGTGCGGGAAGCCTTGCTGCCCATCAAGGGGTAGTCTCCTTCCTGACGTTTCTCTATCAGAAAGGTGGCGAGCTCTATCTTGAGGACGGGATTGCCACCAACCTGGACAGTGAGATTGCCGTGGAAGCCTTTCGGGAGTGGACGGATCTGTACGAACTGTACAATCTGCCTCAGCAGTACGACGCGGTGAACCGCTTCCGTACAGGTGACATTCCCATTCTCATCGCTTCCTACACCATGTGCAACCAGCTGTCAGTGGCGGCCCCTGAGATTAGAGGGCGGTGGGATTTCACTCTGGTGCCCGGGACACGGCGTGAGGATGGCACCATCGATCGCTCCGTCCCTGGCGGAATTGTGGACATGAGCTCAGGAGCTGCCGCCATCATTCTAAGTTCGGCGAAGAACAAAGAGGATGCCTGGGAGTTTCTCAAATGGTGGACCAGTGCCGAAACTCAGCTGCGGTATGGCCGTGAGCTGGAAAGCCTGTTAGGTCCAGCTGCGCGCTATCCCACGGCCAACGTTGAAGCCATGAGCAATCTTCCCTGGACAGTTGAAGAGCTGGATAAACTGTTCCAGCAGTGGAGCTATGTCCGGGGTGTCCCAGAAGTCCCAGGTGGCTACATGGTGGGCCGGCATTTGGACAATGCATTTCGCAAAGTAGTGTTGCATAAGGCAGAACCCCGCAAGACTTTGCTAGATTACGCCCGCGTAGTCAACGAAGAGATTACAGTAAAGCGGAGGGAATTTGGTCTGGAGACGATGGCAGAAAGGAAAGATAGCCAGTGAGAGTTTCAAGTACTGAGATCACTCCATCGGCATCCGTTCCAGCGCCTAGGAGCCGCTGGTTCACTGGCCTGTGGAAGGAAATCAAGGCTAACAGGGACGCCTACCTTTTCTTGGCTCCGTTTGCAATAATCTTCATTGCGTTTACGGTGCTGCCAGTGGTCACCTCAATTGTCTTAAGCTTTACTGATTGCAACATGCTGGAACCCCCCAAGTGGGTTGGCTGGCAGAACTACACCCGTCTGTTCTTGGTAGACGATGTGTTCCTAATTGCTGTCAAGAACACGCTCGTATATGCCATCGTCACGGGTCCGTTAAGCTACATCGCCTGTTTGCTCTTCGCCTGGCTCATTAACGAGCTGCGGCCCAAGCTGAGAGCTTTCATGACTCTACTGTTCTATGCCCCATCCATTTCGGGGAACGCCTTCCTAATCTGGACTATTATCTTCAGCGGCGATGCTTACGGGTATATGAACGGCCTGCTTTTAAGATTTGGAATTATCAATGAACCAGTTCAGTGGCTGCAGGATACGAGGTTTATCACCCCCATAGTCATTCTTGTCGTGCTGTGGATGAGTCTGGGAACCAGTTTCCTCGTTTTCATTGCCGGCCTGCAGGGTATAGATAAGACTTTGTATGAGGCGGGGGCAATTGACGGTATCCGTAATCGCTGGCAGGAGCTGTGGTACATCACTCTCCCTTCCATGAAGCCACAGCTGATGTTCGGCGCCGTGATGTCGATCACGCAGTCTTTCACCGCTAGTGAACACGCCATTGCACTGGCCGGTTTCCCCAGCACTGACTATGCGGCCCGTACTGTCGTCACACACTTGATCGACTATGGCAATGTGCGGTTTGAAATGGGATACGCGGCGGCAATCGCAACGGTACTGTTTTTGGCCATGATCCTCACGCAGCGCTTGGTGCAGAAATGGCTGCGGAATCTGGGATAGGAGGCGACGAGATGCGCATCGCACGTACTCGGCTGAATCGTTCCCTCGGAGGAGACCTTACTCTGTTTCTATTTCTGCTTGCGGTGGCTTGCTTTATGTCACTGCCGCTAGTCTATACTATCAGCAATGCTTTCAAGCCCCTTAACGAACTGTTCCTGTTTCCACCGCGGTTTCTCGTGCGGAACCCAACCCTTGACAATTTTCGCGATCTGTTTATCATGCTGAGAAGCTCGTGGGTGCCCTTTACGCGGTATGTGTATAACTCGCTGGTCATAGCTTTGCTGGGAACCGGAGGACATGTGCTGTTCGCCTCCATGGCAGCCTATGCCCTATCTCAATTCAGATTTCCAGGGTCGAGACAGTTTTTCAATATCGTGGTATTCTCGCTGATGTTTGCACCCCAGGTCACCACAATTCCCAACTATCTAATTATGGCCAGGCTAAAGTGGGTTGACAGCTACCTTGCTTTGATTGTACCTGCTTGGGGCATGAGCCTAGGATTGTATTTAATGAAGCAGTTTATGGACCAGATTCCTAAAGCCCTGCTGGAATCAGCCAGGATTGATGGAGCCAGTGAGTGGCGAATATTCTGGCAGATTGTGATGCCCACAGTGCGGCCTGCCTGGCTGACGCTGATTATTCTCTCATTTCAGCAGTTGTGGGGTCAGACAGGTGGGAGATTCCTGTTCAGCGAGCGCTTGAAGCCCATACCCTACGCACTGCAGCAGATCTCCTCAGGCGGGATCGCGCGGGCGGGCGTTGCTGCGGCCGTTGGCCTGATCATGATGCTTGTCCCCGTTACTGTCTTCTTAATCAATCAGAGCAATGTTGTGGAAACCATGAGCACCTCAGGGATCAGAGAATAGCGTCTGCTGAGAGAGGAGTGATTTAGGCGTGTAGCAGCCTCAGAGTTGAAACCGTCCACGTTCTTTCTCACATCTCAACCTTATACTTCAGGGAGGAGGAAAAGAATGAAACCTTTGCGAAACGGGATCGTTGTGTTGTTGGTGTTGTTGGTGAGTCTCACTGGTTTCGTAGTGGCAGATGCACAGGAGTATCCAGATTTCGGCGGTCAGACCATTACCATTACAACCTGGAGCAGCAGACCCCAGCGCTACTTAGATGAATACGCACCAGGACGCTTAGAAGAAGCCGAAGAACTTTTTAACTGCAAAATCGTGATTGAGGTGTTTCCCAAGGGAGAGCTGGCAGGCATCAACATGAACCGCTTGCTCAGCGGCGATTCGGCGTACGATATCTGGAATATGGAGCACGACCAGTTCTGGCCACTCGTAACACAGGGCGCATTACTTGATGTAACTGGCATTCTCCCAGCAGATTATTACGACAATTTGCATCCATTGCATCAGAGAATGGCCAATGCCTGGCGGTTCTTAGGCAAGAACTATTATGTGGGAGCCGCGCCGGCCGCCTACTCAGCCGCCTATTTCCTCTTGTACAATAAGGACTTAGTGGAAGCAGAAGGAATTGATGATCCCTATGAACTCTGGCTCGAAGGCGAATGGGATTGGGATAACTTTGAGCGGTTGATGCGTGAGGTCACTAAAGACACAGATGGCGACGGAGAAATTGACCAGTACGGGTTTAACCACGAGGTGCACTACCAGAACTGGATTCCTACCAACGGGGCAAATGTCGTGAAAGAGATTGACGGAAAGATGGTCTTCGCACTCCATCATGAAGACGCCATCTACGGCTTGAACAAGCTCTATGAGTGGCGCAGTGAGGGCTTGATGGAGCTGGACATTCCTCCGGAAAAGGCGCTGTTCTCCATGATCCAGGGTTGGGATGTTGAGTACAGAGCTCTGGACTGGGATGGCTATCGCTATGCCTTCGTACCCTATCCCGCCGGCCCCCATGCTGACCCGGACTTCTACCTGGCTCCTTTCTGGGCTCAGCTTGGATTTGCCCTGCCAGCAAACAGTGCAAGACCTCGAGAGATCGTGCAGGTGCTGGATTATCTCTATCCGCCGGAGGAGTTTGAGGAGTATCTGGACAGCATGATTCGCACCATGGTGCTGGATCGGGATTCGTATAACGCTGCCCAGTGGATGTATGAGAATGCTGAAGTGGCCGTGAACTTCTGGAAGATTATCCTGCCGTCTGACGAATATGACCTTCTCGCAGTTGAAGCAACGGATGACGGTGGCGCAGCATCTAAAATGGCAGCTATTGCTCCAGCAGTTCAGACGCTGATCGACGATTTGTTCGGCCAGTAATGGCATCGCTGCGTGCCCGCCCTCTCGGGTGGGCACGCTTTCCCCAGTGGAGAGGCACGCGAACTGTTTCCTAGCATGACGATGGAGCATATCTGCAGGAAGGAGTAATGGGTGTGCGGTTTACCATTATGTCGTTTAATCTGCGCTACTGGAACCAGCATGACGGCGAGAACAGTTGGCCTCAACGAAGAGATAGTGTCGCTGCAATAATGCGCGCACAGACTCCATGGGTAATAGGCACTCAAGAAGGTCTTCTAGCAATGCTGACAGACCTAGATGAGCGCCTGCCAGAATACGACTGGGTAGGAATGCCGCGCTGTGATGGTGATGAAGGAGAACACTGTGCGGTGTTTTTCCGCAAGAGCATCTTGGAGCTAGTGAGCACACGCCAGATATGGCTATCTGAAACTCCGAGTGTTCCTGGAAGCAAGTCTTGGGATGCTTCGCTCCCTAGGATCTGTACATGGGCTGTAC
This sequence comes from Bacillota bacterium, assembly GCA_012521465.1. GTDB lineage: Bacteria > Bacillota > Limnochordia > Darwinibacteriales > Darwinibacteriaceae > 1109. Next base: position 15,986 of record JAAYMI010000167.1, read on the forward strand.
TGCGGCATAGAGACACAGGAGAAGAGTTTGCCTTCTTCAACACCCATTTAGACCACGCAGGAAAGGTGGCGCGCAAAGAGGGCGCAGCGCTGATCCTGAGAGAGATGCAGCCTTACCTAGAGTCTGACATGCCTTGCCTTCTAACAGGTGATTTTAACTGCCTTCCACACCATGAGCCCATCAAGATCTTCCAAGGCAGGCTGGTGAATGCTTTGGAGCATGTGGGCAAAGGCATGATGGGAACCTTCCATGGCTTTACAGGGAAACCGGGAGCTGGCCCGATTGACGATATTTTTTGCTCGCCTAATGTGAAAGTCATCGCCGGTCATGTGTTGGACTATCAAGTTGACGGCAGATATCCGTCGGATCACTTTCCCATTACTGCAGAGATCGAGACATGAGGTTGGAGATCTTTCTGAATGCTTGCGAGGGTGCGACGCAGAGATGGGGATTCTCGCTCC
>JAAYMI010000025.1 GCA_012521465.1 Bacillota bacterium
ACCTATGAGCTGCCTAAGCGCATTCCGGGGCTTTTGGACAACATGCGTATTGAAGCCGGCATTCTCGACAGTGTCGCGGATGATCTGGAGGCCTACACTGGGCAGAAAGGCGGAGCCACAGTTGTGCTGAGAGATCTGGCGCGGCAGCTTTACACACTGATCGATGATCCTGATTCGATCCCTAAGCGCCTCGCGAAGTTCCGGGACAACTTGGGCGGGTTGGGCACTTGGCTGCTGGAAGTGCGGGTGCAGCCGCTGTACATCGATTATTTGGTGATCGCTTCGCCGGAGCAGGAAATGCCCCGTGCCTCCGCCACGTTTTCCGAACGGCTGGGACATGAGGTGCGAGCCTTAGCCTCGTCCTATACCCATGACTACGCCATGGTGGGAGACGTTTACGCCGGCGATGCGGAGCCCCTCACAGTCTGGGTGGGCTGGGGACGGGACCAAGCACAGGTCCTCAAGCGCCTGATTGAAAACGACTTCACGCCCCGCACAGGGATCCCGGTAAACCTCGAGCTGGTGAGCATGGGCGTGCTCCTGCCGGCAACCGTCGCCGGTCGGGGACCCGATGTGGCCATGGGAGTGAACACTACCCAGCCCATCAACTTCGCCTTCCGGGGTGGGGTAGTGGACCTCGCGGCACTGCCGGGCTTCGAGGAAGTGCGGCAGCGCTTCATGCACAGCGCACTGGTGCCTTTCATCTTCCGGGACAGCGTTTACGCACTGCCGGATCAGCAGCCTTTCTTAATGATGTTCTACCGCATCGACGTTTTGCATGAACTGGGCCTCGAGATCCCCCAGACCTGGGATGACGTCTTGGAGATCATTCCCATTCTGCAGAAGCGCAACATGCAGTTTGGCCTGCCCTTCTCAGTGCCCATCAGAGCCATGAGCACCAATATTGGCGATGTGAGTGCAACAGTGGGAAGTCTATCCTCCAGCGGCGGAGTGCTGAACCTTCTGATGTTCATGTATCAGAGGGGGCAGGAGCTTTTCGTTGCCGATGGAGTTGCCACCAACCTCGATCACGAAGCCGCCGTCGATGCCTTTGCCCTGTGGACAGAGCTCTATGAGCTCTACAAGCTGCCGGTGGACTACAACGCGGCCAACCGGTTCCGCATGGGAGATATGCCCATCGTCATCGCCGGGTACGGCCTCTACAACGAACTTCAGGTTTTTGCACCGGAGCTGAGGGGGAAGTGGGGATTCAGTTTAGTTCCCGGCACTCGGCGGGAGGATGGCACTATCGACCGCTCTGCCCCAACATCTGTAGGGCAGTCGGGCAGCCAGACAGGAAGTATGATCTTGGCTGATTCGGATCAGATCGCGGAAGCGTGGGAGTTTCTGAAGTGGTGGACCAGCACTGAGACGCAGATTGAGTTCGGGCGCCAGATTGAGAGTGTCCTGGGGGTCGCGGGCCGGTACGCCACGGCCAATGTAGAGGCACTGGCAGGCCTGCCCTGGTCTGTCGATGAATACGAACGGCTCATGGCGCAGTGGAGGTGGATCCGGGGGGTTCCAGAGGTGCCCGGCGGCTATGTGATCGGCCGCTACTTGGACAACGCTTTCCGGCAAGTAGTATACAACAATAAGCCTGCCCGGGATGTGCTGGTGGACTACAACCGCCTGATCAACGAGGAAATTGAGCGCAAGCGCATTGAATTTGGTCTGCCCACGACAGTGGAGGAGCTGCCGCCAGAGCACCGCAGGCTGTACTGGGTGGAGCAGTGAGGGGGGATAGAATGGCTGTACTGCCTGAAAGACAAATGGGAGCTCGGACGGGTTTTCAGCCTGAGGGCAGGCTCGCCCAGTTCTGGAAGCGTGTCAAGCAGAACAAGGTTTCCTATCTGTTTGTGGCACCGTACGGACTGCTGTTCTTCCTGTTTACCGTGCTGCCTGTGGGCGTTGCAGTGGTTTTGAGCTTTACCGATTACAACATGCTGCAGCCGCCGCAGTGGGTGGGATGGAAGAACTATCTGCGTCTGTTCTTGGCTGATGATGTTTTTCTCATTGCTGTGAAGAACACGTTCGTGTTTGCCGTGATCACGGGTCCAGTCAGCTATCTTGCCAGTTTCGTGTTTGCCTGGCTGATCAACGACCTCCGGCCGAAGATCCGTGCTGTGCTGACCCTACTGCTCTATGCTCCGTCCATTGCCGGGAGCTTGTACCTGATCTGGACCATCATCTTCAGCGGCGATGCCTATGGGCTGATCAACTCCCGTCTGCTTTACCTGGGCATTATTAAGGACCCGATCCAGTTCCTCACAGATCCGAAGTGGATGATGGGTGTGGTCATCATTGTGGTGCTGTGGATGAGCTTGGGAACCAGCTTCTTGGCGTTTATCGCTGGTCTGCAGGGAATTGACTCCTCCTTGTACGAAGCGGCAGCGGTGGATGGGATCAGAAACCGCTGGCAGGAGTTGTTCTTCATCACCCTGCCGCAGATGCGGGGCTACCTGATGTTCGGCGCGATCATGGCCATCACCAATTCGTTCGCAGCCGCGGAACAGATCATTCCCTTGGTTGGTTTTCCCAGCACAGACTATGCGGGGCATACGATTGTGGCCCACTTGGTTGATTACGGCAGTGTGCGTTTTGAGATGGGCATGGCCTCATCCATCGCTGTAATTCTGTTCTTTGCCATGGTGACCGTGCAGCGGGTTGTGCAGCGCCTGCTGAACATGATTGGGACGTAGGGAGGGACAGCTGTGATTGGACGCATCAGGCAGAAAATCTGGATGACGAAGCCAACCCGGTCCGTGGGGGGAGATCTCCTTGTGCTCCTGTTGATTGGGGCCGCGGCTGCCTATTCGGCGCTGCCTCTCGTGTACTCGATTTCCAATGCTTTTAAGCCCCCAAACGAGCTGTTTCTCTGGCCGCCGCAGTTCTTCGTGCGGAACCCCACTCTGGCTAACTTCTACGATCTCTTGGTCTTGATGTCAAGTTCGTGGATTCCCTTTTCCCGCTATCTGGTGAACACCCTCGTGATCACTCTGGGCGGGACAGCGGGACACGTGATTATCGCTTCCCTGGCGGCCTATGCCTTGGCGAAGCATGACTTTCCAGGGAGCAAGTTTATGTTCTCGTTAGTGGTGCTTTCACTGATGTTTGCTAAACAAGTGACGGCCATTCCCAAGTACCTCATTACCTCTGTCCTGGGTTTGGTCGATACCCACTGGGCCATCATCCTGCCCGCGTGGTGCATGAGCTTAGGGCTGTTTTTGATGAAGCAGTTTATTGAAGCTATGATTCACGACGCACTGCTGGAATCGGCTCGCATTGAGGGGGCCAGCGAATGGACTATCTTCTGGAGGATCGTCATGCCCAACGTGCGGCCCGGATGGTTGACCCTGATCATTCTCTCGTTCCAAGCCCTGTGGGGCGAAACGGGCGGCCAGTTTATCTACAGCGAGCAGCTGAAGACGCTGCCAAACGCTCTCAGTCAGATCGTGAGTGCAGGCATTGCCCGGGCCGGGGTGGCCGCGGCGGTGGGCGTGATCACCATGATCCTGCCCATCACAGTGTTTGTGATCAACCAGAGCAAGGTGATCGACACCATGGGCGCTTCCGGGATCAAGTAGCGATGGTGGGGGGGTTACGGTGAAGGAGATTCGCTTTAAGACGCGCAGATTGGGCCTAATTGTGCTTGCGCTTCTGCTCCTGGGGCAGAGTGCGGTCTCAGCCCAACAGAGCTACACCTACCGTGAAGATGCGGAGGCTGCCCCGGGACCGGCGGTCTACCGGAACGCGCTCGAGCTGTTCGGTGAGGATTTGGGAATTGGCGGCTTTAAAGAACCGCAGGACCTGTTTGTTTCCAACGAAAATCTTGTGTATGTTGCTGATACAGGCAACAACCGCATCGTCGTGCTGGATGAGAACCTTGAGCTCGTCCGGGTGATATCCACTTTTGACAACCGCGGCACCGAGGACAAGTTCGGGGCACCACAGGGCTTGTTCGCAGCTGCTGACGGCACTTTGTATGTGGCTGATTACCAGAACAACCGGGTCGTGATCTTAGATCGGAACGACCAGCTGCTCCGCACCATTGAAAATCCCACTGACCAAGAGCTAATCCCCGCAGACTTCCGCTTCCGCCCCAAGAAATTGGTGGCCGACCGGGTAGGCCGGGTGTACGTGATCGCTGAGGGTGTCTTGGAAGGCCTGATGGAATTTGATGAGCAGGGCTTTTTCAGCGGGTTTATCGGGGCACCGCGCGTTCGGCCCAGCCTCTGGGAATACTTCTGGCGCCAGGTGATGACGGAAGCGCAGCGGGAGCGTTCGGTGCGGTTCATCCCCACGGAGTACAGTAACGTGGATATAGATGGGAAAGGCTTCATCTATGCGACCGTCGCAGGTGGAGGTAGCGAACGCACGCCGATCCGCCGCCTGAACCCCGCAGGGGAAGACGTTCTGCGGCGCACGGGACAGTGGAACCCTATGGGGGACATCAAGTATATTCTCGCGGGGGAAATCCGCGGTACCACTGTGGTGGGCCGTTCCAGTTTGGAAGATATTGCCGTGTGGGAGCACGGAATTTACGCAGTGGTGGATCTCACCCGCGGAAGGATTTTCTCTTACGACGACAACGGCAACCTCTTGTTCGCCTTTGGTGCACCCGCCTTTGAGCGGAATGCCTTCCGCACCCCCGCCGCGGTGGACTATTTGGGCGACAGACTGCTGGTTTTGGATCGGCGCCTCAATATGATTACCCTGCTTCAGCCTACAGACTACGCCCAGGCGATCTACAGAGCCATCGCGCTCTATCAGTCAGGCGACTACGATGGCTCAGCAGAAGTGTGGCGGGAGGTCCTGAAGTACAATCCAAACCTCGATCTGGCCTACAGCGGTATTGGCAGAGCTCTCCTCCGGCAGGGCAAGTTCTATGAAGCCATGCAGATGTACCACTTGGGCAGTGACCGAGAAGGATACTCCCAAGCCTTGGCCTTGTACCGGCGGGAGTGGGTGAACGAGCACTTCTCCCAGATCATGACCGGGCTTGTGGTTTTCATCCTCGCCGTATCCGCCGTCCGGCTCGCGGCAAAGAGGCGTTCGGCCGGCAGGGAGGAGTACAGAGGGCTGGCTTACACCATCAGTGAAAACAAGTTCATTGCCTACCTGCAGAAACTGCAATACGCGCTGCACGTGATTGTGCGGCCGGGCGACGGTTTCTGGGACCTGAAGCACGAAAAACGGGGCGACATGTGGTCGGCCAGTACCATCTTGGCCATGGTCGTGGCTGCACTCATTCTTGCTAGGCAGTATACCGGATTTCCTTTCAACTGGCGGGATCCGAGGCAGCTGAACATCTATATGGAAATGGCCAGCGTACTGGTGCCTTTCTTCCTGTGGTGCGGGGTTAACCTGGCCCTCACCAGCATCATGGACGGGAAAGGTTCGTTTAGGGATATCTTCATGACCACGGCCTATGCCCTTACGCCCATCGTACTCGTCCACACCCCCTTGATCCTTGTGAGCAGGGTGATCACCCTAGATGAAGGAGCGTTCTACTATGTCTTCCAGATCTTGGCTGTGATTTGGGCAGTCTTCCTCTTATTGGTGGGCATGAGCACTATCCATGATTACAGCTTCAGCAAGAATCTGTTTACCAGCGGACTGACAGTCGCCGGGATCGGCGTGGTGATCTTCCTGACGCTGTTGTTTGCCAATGTTGTTGCCCAGCTGCTTGGGTTTGTGGACACGATCTGGACGGAAATAACCTTTAGGGTGTAAGGAGGTTAGCAGGCCGTGAACAGCCGAGCGATTCTTCTCACAGTCATCATCTCACTGGTGCTCCTGACCACACAGCCGCAGGTTGGGCAAGCTAACCTCCGTGGTTACAGCGTGGTGCACGAAAACGAGTTCCTCCGCCTGTACGTCAATGCCGAGACGGCTGAGTTTGCGGTGCAGGACAAGGCGTCGGAGGAAGTCTGGTATGGCGGGCTTCCGGAAGTGCGTCAGGAGACAGTAAAGCGGGGTGCTGCCCGGGACGCGATGCGGGGGATGTTCACCCTCAACTACTACACCCCTTCCCGGGAGGCCCGCTCTCTGAACTCCTACGTGGACAGCGTCTTGAACGAGGAGTTCAGCGTAACCCCGAGCGCGGGTGGAGTACGCTTTGACTTCATCCTGGGAAAGCAGTGGGGAGAGGATGCCTATTATCCCGTGTTTATCCAGCAGGAGAAGTTCGAATCGCTTCTGGAACAGGTGGCGGACCGCTTCGACCGCCAGATTCTAGAGGAGGCTTACACCCTCATTGTTGGGGAAGAGCGGGACTATGACCCCTATACCAACGTGTTCGTGTACGGTATGGATGTCTCTGCGGTCTTGGGGTACCACGAGCTGGTGGTTCTCAAAGGCAAGCTTTTGGATAGATACATCGGAACCAATAACACGCCGGTGGAGCGGCTGAAGCACTACGTGGAGCTGGTGGCTGACACGATTGTGAGCCGGCGGATGGACTATGACCGTCGGGGTCTGATTACTCCCACTGACCTGGCCTTCCTCAAGACCGGGCAGCCCATATATGCCCTGCTGGATACCACCTATCCAGCCTATTACAAGCCGGAATTGGCCCGGATCTTCATGGAGCTGGGCTATACACCGGCAGACGTAGCCGCGGATCACAGTCTGACGACCATTGATCCGCCCAAGCCGAATCCGCAGATTTTCAGGGTGCCGGCAGAGGTGAAGCTGGACGGGCCGGACTTAGTGGTCACAATCTTGGCCGGAGAGCTTGAGTATCCCATCAATGTGGAGACGCCCACGGGCGAGCGGGCGACTTATATGCCCCAATCCATGGATGTGCTGCCGCTGTTCGGGGCAGCCGGGCGGAATGCAGAGGGTTACCTGTTCGTACCGGACCGGAGCGGGGGGCTGATGTACCTCAACAACACCAAGAAACTGCCGCTGCCTTCCTACTTCGGCGCAGTGTACGGCCCAGATCGCTCCGTCGCACCGCAGCAGGAGCAGATTTCTCCTGGTCCCTTGGTGCGGCTGCCGGTCTTCGGCTTGAAAGAAGAGGGAAGGGCGTGGCTGGCCATTATTGAAGAGGGGCAGGCTATTGCCAATATTTCAGCGGAGCTTGCGGGGAAGACTGACTCCTTTAACAAAGCCTACGCCCGCTTTACCTTAACGCCTCGCACTACTATTACGCTCTACGGTGTGCAGACCACTCAGGACGACCGTATGGTCGATGCCTACGCAGTCTTGCCGTATAAAGGCAGCATTACCATCCGCTACAAGTTTCTCACGGGAGAGGCCGCCACCTATGTAGGGATGGCCACTGCATACCGAGAGTACCTCGTAAACCACGTCGGTGTGCAGCCGATCGATCAGGCAAGCCCTGTGCCCATGGTGGTGGAGCTGATCGGTGGGTTCCATGATCGGGAGCCCGTCCTAGGAGCTCCGCGGGAAGTGATCCGGCCCATGACTACCTACACCCAAGCTGCGCAGATCGCGAGTGACCTCAAGGCTCGGGGCACAGACCTTCTGAGGCTGCGCTATGTGGGCTGGTCCCGGGGCGGGATCGAGCACTATTTCCCCAATACCATCCGTCTGGAAAAGGCCCTGGGCAAGAAAGACGAGCTCTTGAAGCTCTTGGCCGCGGACGGCGTGGAAGTCTACCTGGACGTGAACTTTATGACCGTGATGCGGGACACCGCCTTTGACAGCTTCCGCACAGGCAAGCACGGGGCCCGCTTCTTGAACCGCTCGGCGGCTCGCGTGTTCAAGTTTGACCAGATCACTCTGCAGCAGATTCCCGATAAGTACGCCTACATCCTGTCACCAAACCACTTAGGTTGGGTGGTGGACGGCTTCCTCAAAGACTTGGCAGAGTATCCAGGAGCCAACATTTCTCTGCGACGCATGGGTAGTGTGGTGTATTCGGATAACCAAGACCGAGAAGACCGGGCCGTAACCCGCCAGGACGCTCTGGTGAAGGTGAAAGAGCAGATGGCACGCCTGGCCGCAAGCGGCAGAGATCTCTTGGCGGAGGGGGGCAACGACAGCGCCTTCCCTTATGCCCGCCAGATTGTGGAGGCGCCCACGGACGGCAGCGTGATGCTGATCATCGATGAGGTGGTGCCGTTTTACCAGATCGCCCTCCACGGGTTGATCGACTTCTCCGGTCAGCCGTACAACCTGGGTGGTGTGACTAGGGAGAAGCTCCTCAAAACCCTGGAAACGGGGGAAATTCCCTATTTCCGCTGGAGCTACGCGGACTCATCGGCGGTAAAGGGCACGGACTTCGCCTACCTGTTGGGCACCACTTACTGGGATACAGTGGACGCTGCCGCGGCCCTGTTTAGCGAGGTGAAGCCCATCCTAGAAAAGGTGCGGGGGCAGGCGATTGTGGACCATATAAAGCTTGACGAGGGAGTCTACCGCACAATCTTTGCCAACGGCGTGGAGATTGTGGTGAACTACTCTGACACAGGCGTCTTAATCGATGGAACGTACGTGGAGGGCAAAGGCTACGCGGTGCATGAAAGGAGGGGGCACGAGTGAAGCGGCTATCCCTATCTCAGCAGAGGAGTCTGACCGGTTACCTGTTTACCCTACCGTTTATTATTGGGTTCATCCTGTTCTTCCTGGCTCCGTTTATTCAGTCAGTGATCTTCAGTTTGAACCACCTCCGGATCGTGGCCGGCGGGTATGAATTAATCTACAACCACTTTGAGAACTTTAAGCACGCGCTGTACGTCGATACCCAGTTCCTGCCGACCTTTACGCAGACCGTGCTGAACATGATCACAGATGTTCCGGCCATCATCTTCTTCAGTTTCTTCGCGGCGCTGCTCCTCAACCAGAAGTTTAGGGGTCGGCTCCTGGCCCGCTCCATCTTCTTCCTGCCGGTGATCTTAAGCTCGGGGGTGATCGCGGGCTTGGAAGCAGCGGACTACATGAGCAACCTCATGCGGGAGCAGGCCACCAACGCGACCAGCTTTTTGGCAGGGCCTACCCTGACCGCGTTTTTGCTGCAGATGAAGATTCCCCGGGAGCTGCTGCTGTATGTGATCAGCGTGGTGGACCGTATTCCCGAGATCATTCGGGCATCGGGCATTCAGATCCTGATCTTCCTCGCGGGTCTGCAGTCGATTTCGCCATCTCTTTACGAAGCTGCCCGGGTGGAGGGGGCATCTCCGTGGCAGACGATGTGGATGATCACCATCCCGGTGCTGAGTCCCACCATCCTCGCAAATGTGGTGTATTCCATCATTGATTCGTTCCTGGCACCAACTAACGCGCTGGTGACGTACATCCGCACCACAGCCTTTGGCGGAGCCGGGTTTGGGATCGGCACAGCCATGGGCGTGATGTACTTCGCTGCGGTTTCGGTGGTGCTGGCCATCGTTGTGGGGGTCCTGTCGCGGCATGTGGTTTATCAAGACTAGAAAGGGGGCGAGCAGATGGCAGTTCTCACACGGGAAAGACGCCTTGTCCTGCGGCACAGAATGGGCAGCTTCCTGTTTGCCGTATTCCGCACGGTGCTTATTCTCGGGATCGCCTACATTATTCTCTTTCCGGTTCTGAGCAAGCTTTCGTCGTCGTTTATGTCCAAGCGCGACCTGATTGACCAAACGGTGCGGTATGTTCCCAAGCATCCCACCTGGGATAACTACCGCTTCGCGATGGAAGTGATGAACTTCTGGCGGGTGTTCACCAACTCGCTGCTTCTCTCCGTGGTAGTGGCCACGCTGCAGCTAGTCTCCAGCACACTTGTAGGCTATGGGCTCGCCCGGTTTGAGTTCAGAGGCAGAAACCTGATTCTTGCAGCGGCCATCTTCACGCTGGTGGTGCCTCCCCAGATGATGATGGTTCCCCTGTACCTAAACTGGCGGTTCTTCAACATCTACGGTCTTCTGCCGGGGCAGGGTCTGAATCTCCTCAACAGTCCCTGGCCATTCATCCTGACTGCGATCACCGGTACGGGGCTCCGGAATGGGCTGTTTATCCTGGTGATGCGGCAGTTTTTCACCGGTATTCCGCGGAGCTTAGAAGAAGCGGCCTACGTGGACGGAGCCGGACCGCTGCGGACCTTTATCCAGGTCATGCTGCCCAGTGCCGTACCTTCCATGGTGGTTGTATTCTTGTTCGGCTTTGTCTGGCAGTGGAATGACTCGTTCCTCACCACCTTGTATCTGGACCACAACTTCCTGCCGGTGGCCTTATCCAACATCACTACCAGATTGGCGCAGTATTTTGAGATGACCGATCCGCAGTACTTCTCCTTTATGGTGAATGCCGGCAGCATGCTTATGATCGCGCCGCTCCTGATCATGTACACCGTGCTGCAGCGCTACTTCGTGGAGAGTATCGAGCGCACAGGCCTCGTAGGCTAGTTGTGTAACTCTTGCTAAATAAGTTAGGTCTAATGAAGGAAAATCAAGGTCTTGTGTCGAAACACAGTATGGCAAAGTTGTACGGAGTAATCACCATACCTCAGAGGCCAAATGGTACGGAAGTGGAGGTGAGAGTGGGACGTAGGCGCATGGAATGCTGTGTGTTGGTGTTTGGGATTCAAGTTGCGTGCAAGAATAGTCAAAAGGAGGCCTTTCGAGTGAAGAAGTTTCACGTGTTAACCCTCTTCCTTATAGTCGGTTTGTTGTTTAGTACTGCTGCCAGCGCGCAGAATATCGACTTTGGCGGCAGGACAATTACCTTCGTCGGCAGCGTGGACAAAATTGAGCAGCAGCGCAACAGTGGTCTGGTAGCGCAGGCGGAAGAGCTGTTCAACTGCAAGCTTGAGGTGCTCACTGTTCCTGCCACGGAGTCGGTGGAACTCATGGTAACACGCTTAATCAGCGGCGACTCAGAATGGGATGTATGGGCCATCGACAACGGCGACTCCTTCTATCCATTGATCGCTTCCGACGCTCTGCTGCCTCTCAATGACATCTTGGGCGATGAATACTATGAGCTGCCCCGCAGATATGCGAAACCGGCGGTTGATGCCTTCTCCATCGGCGACAACATCTATGTGGTAGGCAGCTTTGAGATCCTGCCCAACGGTGCCACTACCTGGCTCGTGTTCAACAAGGACATGATCGATGCTGAAGGACTGCCCAGCCCCTATGACCTGTACTTTGACGGCGAGTGGAACTGGGAGAACTTCCACGAGATGGCTGTAGCCGCTACGAGAGACTTTGACGGCGACGGCGAACCGGATCAATGGGGTATCCAAGGGCTCTATACCTGGGCCTACCTCGTCGCCAGCAACGGCGTAAACTTCTTTGTGCCCAACGAAGAGGGCAGACTGATCTACAATTGGAACCACCCAGCAGTGCTGGAGGCCATGGCCTTTGGTAGGCAGCTGGCATCCATCGACAAGGTCAACACGACTGGTGGCTTCACAGAAGGACAGACCCTGTTTGCTTTCCAAGCCACCTGGCAGCTGGATGGCCTTCTAAACGCCGATGTGAACTGGGGTCTGATGCCCTTCCCAAAGGGACCATCCGCTGAGTATCACTCAATGTACACCGGTTTCATCGGCGGCCTCGGCCTGCCCATGAACTCTGCTGCGCCGAAGGAAATCGCTGTTCTGCTCGACTTCCTGTTTGCTCCTTCCAGCTGGGAGACCTATGCGGAAGATCGCTATGAAGAACTGGTGAACACCTACTGCCCAGATATTCAGTCGGCCCGGATCTTCACTGAGTTCCTGCCGCTCTACGGTGCACAAGGCGAGATCTTGAACTACCCGCTCACTGCTGACGAAGTCTGGGAGGCTTACTCTTCTGCAATGCAGGGAGAAAGGACTCCAGCTGAAGCCATGAACGCGGTGGCGCAGGTCGGCCAAGCCTATGTTGACGATATGACCGGCTGGACCGAGTAAGTCAAAGGCTTTAGGAATATCCACACTGGCCCCTCGATGAGGGGCCAGTAAGCATATGGACTACTTTAGGAGGAATGGTCGGTGGAAAACACTCCGCGCTATAAGGACCCCAGCCTGCCGGTGGAAGAACGGATTGCTGACCTGCTCAGCCGCATGACTCTTCCCGAAAAAGTTCGGCAGATGGATATGTATCTCGGACGAAACTTCCTCAAGCAGCCTCTGACAACACCGGGGCTTGTCACAGATGCCGATGAAATCGACTGGAACGTTGTGGAAGAGGTGATTGGTGATCGAGGCCTCGGCTCTATCCACGATCTCTACGGTACCCCCAGGATCAATAATCAGCTCCAGCGCTATGCCGTAGAGCGCACCCGCTTAGGCATTCCCATCTTGTTCAGCGAAGAAGGCCTCCACGGTTATGCCAGGCCGGGCTGTACGATCTTCCCCCAGAGCATTGCCCTTGCCTCCACCTGGAACCCGGCGATCGTGGAAGAAGTTGGGCAGGCACTGGCAGCCGAGACGCGGGTTTTCAGTGTGCATGAGATCTTCGGCCCCGTCTTAGACCTGGCCCGAGATCCCCGGTGGGGGAGGATGGAGGAAACCTACGGGGAAGATACGTACCTTGCCAGCCGCATGGCAGCAGCTATGGTCCAGGGCATGCAGGGTGGGAATCTCAGCTTAGAGACGAGCATCGCTGCAGAGCCCAAGCACTTTGCAGGCTACGGCATTCCCACTGGCGGTCTGAACTGTGCCCCCGCGCTTATCGGCAAGCGAGATCTTTACACCAACCACCTGCCTATCTTTGAGGCCGCGATCAGGGAAGGAGGAGCAGTCAATGTGATGTGCTCGTATAACTCCATTGACGGCATACCAACCTCCGGCGATTACGAGCTGCTTACAGAGGTACTGAGGCATAAGTGGAAGATGAAGGGCTTTGTCCGGGCTGACCTCGGTGCGCTGGGCAATCTCTACCACTGGCATCGGGTGGCGCCGAGCCGTGAGGAGGCCATTAAGCAGTCGATCGAGGCCGGCCTCGACATGCAGTACTATGATTACCCCCATGACTTCTTCCAAACCGCACTGATAGATATGGTGGAAAGGGGGATCATGTCCGAAGCCACCATCGACCAGGCCGTGAGCCGGATTCTCAGGGTGAAGTTCCTGCTGGGGCTGTTTGACCGCCCGTATGTGGAGGATGAACGTAAGTGGAAGCAAGTAGTGCGGAGCCCGAAGCACCAAGAAATTGCCTTGGAGGCCGCCCGGCAGGCAATTGTGCTGCTCAAGAATGATGGGGGATTGTTGCCGCTGGCAAGAGACATCTCCTCCATAGCAGTGATTGGACCCAGTGCCGACACTCCCCGCCTCGGCAGCTATTCATCAAGCCCCTACGGCTTTACGCCCGTGACCGTTCTGGAAGGTATCCGCCGCCTTGCCTCGAAGGACACTGTGATCCGCCACGTGCGAGGCGTGGACATTTCGCCGGCGGAGCTCAAACCTATCCCCACCGACTGGCTGAAGACTCCCACTGGGGAGCCGGGGCTGTTGGGCCACTATTTCGCTAACCCCGAGTTTGCCGGCGAACCTTTAGTGCGCACGGACAGCCAGATCGACTTTAACTGGATTGCCACCAAGCCCTTCCAAGAACTTGGCAGCACCCACTTCACGGTGCGGTGGATGGGCAAACTCGTGCCGCCCCGGAGTTTTACAGTACTTCTGGGGATCAGCACCTATGACAGCATGCGGGTGTGGGTCGATGGCGACCTGGTTATCGATGGGTGGAGTGCGGCCAGACGCGGCGGCGCCACAGTGGAGTTTGCTTTCGCCGAGGGAAAGGAATACGATCTGCGGGTTGAGTATCTGAAGGATGGCGGCGGTGCCCGGGTACTCCTCGGGTGGAACCAGCCCGTTGATGAAATTGCAGATGCGGTGGTGGCCGCGGGCCAGTCTGAGGTGGCTGTGGTCTGCTTGGGCGACTCCCATGAAACGTGCGGAGAAGGGCTGGATCGCGTGGATCTAAACCTGCCTGGAAGACAGCTGGATCTCCTGCAGGCTGTGTACGCGACAGGCACGCCGGTAGTTTTGGTGCTGCAGAACGGCCGGGCTCTGACGCTCAATTGGGAGGCGGAGCACATTCCCGCGATCATTGAAGCGTGGTACGTGGGCGAGCAGGGAGGACTTGCCATCGCTGAAGCCATTTTCGGCACGTTTAGCCCCGGCGGGCGCCTGCCGGTATCTTTCCCCAAAGCCGTAGGCCAGCTGCCGGTATACTACAACCGCCAGCCCGGCGGGCGGACAACGTATGTGGAAATGGACTGGGAACCGCTCTTTCCCTTCGGATTCGGCCTGAGCTACACGGAGTTCCGCTACAGTAATCTGCGTGTTTCCCCGACGAAGGTGGGGAGCAGCTACCCTGTGACTGTGCATGTAGACGTGACTAACATCGGAAGCCGCACGGGCGATGAGGTGGTGCAACTTTACATCAGGGATCTGTGGAGCTCGGTGGTGCGGCCCCACAAAGAGCTGAAGCGCTTCCAGCGTGTGACGATAAACCCAGGTGAGACTAAGACCGTCACCTTTGAGCTCTATGCCGATGATTTCAAACTGTTCAACAGGGAGTACCAATGGGTGGTGGAACCAGGCGCATTTGATATCATGGTCGGGCCCCATGCCAATGCCCTCGAATTGCGAGCTAGGATTGAGATAACGGAAGGGGTTGCGTTTGATGGCTGATGAGCACCAAACCGTGGGGCAGGGAGTACATAATTACAGTCAAGAGGAGCGCTACGTGCGCCCAGACGACCCGCTGCTGTTGGATCGTCTGGAGTGGTTTCAGGACCAGAAACTGGGCCTTATGATCCACTGGGGACCCTACTCCCAGCTGGGATTGGTGGAATCCTGGGCGCTGAGTGATGCAGATGCGGAGTGGTCGCGGGTGGGCTACGACTGGGAGCCAGACCCCCAGGAGTTCAAACGGCAGTACTTCGGGCTGAACAAGACCTTTAATCCCCTGCGCTTCCAGCCTGATGTGTGGGCGGATCTCGCGGCTGGGGCTGGCTTCAGGTATCTGATCTTCACCACCAAGCACCACGACGGATTCTGTATGTGGAATACCAAGCAGACAGACTACAAGATCACCGGCGCGGACTGCCCGTTTCACACGCACAAGTATGCAGACATCACCCGGCACGTGTTCAGTACGTTTCGGGAGCGGGGCCTTGCCATCGCGGCCTATTTCTCCAAGGCGGACTGGCACACGCCATATTATTGGGCCCCCGGAATGGAAAGGTCTAACCCCACCTGGCGGGGACCATCATACCGACCCGCAGACTATCCATGGCTGTGGGAGAAGTTTGTGGATTTCACCCACAAGCAGATTATGGAGCTGGTCACGGAATACGGCCGGATCGATATTCTCTGGCTGGATGCGGGGTGGGTGTGCCCTCAGGCGGGGCAGGACATCCGGCTGGGAGAGGTAGTGGAAAAGGCCCGCCAGCACCAACCCTGGCTGTTGGTCGTGGACCGCACGGTGGGCGGCCCGTATGAAAACTACGTCACCCCCGAACAGACCATCCCCAAGCGGCCCTTGTTGATCCCCTGGGAAAGCTGCATTACCATGGGTACTTCTTTCTCTTTTGCCTACGAGGACAGGTACAAGTCCCTGCGGGAGTTGGTCGCCATATTGGTGGAAGTAGTGGCTAAGGGCGGCAACCTCGCTCTCAACGTCGGCCCGCAGCCCGATGGGCGCTTCCCCAATGGCGCGGTCCGCTGCATGCAGGAGCTGGGAGGGTGGCTGCAGACGTACGGTGAAGCCATCTACGGCACCCGGCCGGTGGAGCCGTACTTTACCGGAGAGTGGGGATTCACTAAGAAAGGGCGTGTGGTGTATGCTATTCAGCTTCCTGCGGAGCATACCTGCTGCGATGACACAGAGCTCCTTATTCCTTTTAGAGGAAAAGTGGAGCGGGTGGATCGGGTTGCTGGAGAGGAAAACCTTGAGTTCACCCAGAGCGATGCGGGGATTCACGTCAGCATAACGGGGGAAGAAGGGAATCCAGTCGCGCGGGTCTTCCGCCTGCAGGGATCACTGTGATGGACATTAAGCACATCGCCGATATTCGCCCGTCCAAGCGGCAGCTGAAGTGGCAGCAGCTGGAGTTCTATGGATTTATCCATTTCGGGATCAACACATTTGCCGATAGAGAATGGGGCCTGGGCACAGAGAGCCCGAGTCTGTTTAACCCCACTGAACTCGATGCGGTGCAGTGGGTGCGAGCGTTTGCTTCTGCGGGCATGCGGGGACTGATCCTCACGTGCAAGCACCACGATGGCTTCTGCCTGTGGCCAACCAAGTACACAGATTACAGTGTCAAACGCAGCCCCTGGCGGGGCGGCAGAGGAGATCTGGTGCGAGAAGTGGCGGATGCCTGCCAGCAGTACGGCCTAAAGTTCGGCATCTATCTATCGCCCTGGGACCGGCATGAGCCGACTTACGGCGATTCTGAGCGCTACAACCAATTTTACCTCAACCAGCTGGAAGAACTTCTCACAGGTTACGGGGAGATCTTCAGCGTGTGGCTGGACGGGGCATGTGGGGAGGGGCCCAACGGTAAGCGGCAGGTGTACAGTTGGGATGCCTATTACCGCCTCATCCGCCGCCTCCAGCCTGATGCGGTGATTTCTGTCTGCGGTCCCGACGTGCGCTGGTGCGGGAATGAAGCAGGTAAGGTCCGCCCGGAAGAGTGGAGCGTAGTCCCTGCTGCTCTGCAGCGCGCGGAGCGGGTGCAGGAGAAATCCCAGAAAGTAGATGACGGCCGCTTCGGCCGGGAGATAAGCTCTCAAGACCTCGACCTGGGCAGCAGGAAGGCCATTGCCGGGATCAGGGACCTCGTGTGGTATCCTGCGGAAGTGAACACCTCCATCCGCCCAGGGTGGTTTTACCATTCCTCCGAAGACGGCAAAGTGCGCTCCCTGTGCGAGCTCTTGGAGATCTACTTCGGAGCGGTGGGAGGCAACGCTGTCCTGCTTCTCAATGTCCCCCCTGACAAGCGGGGCCTGATCCACGAAAACGATGCTGCCCGCCTGCAGGAGCTGGGAGATTACCTCCGCCGCCTGTTTAGGGATAACCTGGCTGCAAGAGCTCGGTTCACATACTCCACCACCGCCCCAGGCTGGGAAGGCCGACCGTACTGGCGTGCCCCTGATGGCGTGGAGCAGGCGGAGATTGAGGTAGACCTAGGAGCAGCCAAGACCTTCGATACGGTGGTGTTGGGGGAAGCCATTGAGCTGGGGCAGAGGATCGAAGCCTTCAGCCTGAGCATCCTCCAGGATGAAGAGTGGCAGGAGGTCTACTCTGGCACTGTAGTGGGGTATAAGAAAATCGGGCGGTTTGAACCCGCTACCGCTCGATATGTGCGCCTATCCATAAAGGAATCCCGCTATTTTCCTACCCTGAAGACGTTTGAGCTCTATCTCAGACCGAGACTGCCGGATTCCGTTCGATAATCACTTCGGCCACCTCCCAGACCTGTGGGAGGATGGCCTTTACTTTTGCTTGGGCCGCAGCGATATCCGCGGTTGTGTGAATGCCCAACACGTGGAGAAAGTCCCATAAGGACTGGTCTGCTCGGTCGAGCTCTGCGGCTGTGCCCCCGTAAGCGAGGATCTTGTGGCAGCGGCACAGGGTGGCAAGCATCCAAAAGACAGCCTCCCTGTGGAGACCAGCAGCGATCAGCTCCCTGCTGCCGTCGATGGCGATGTGCCGAGCTGCATCAGAAATATCACTGGCAAAGAAGAATGGTGGATCTGGCACCTCTTTGGCGAGATCGAAGATTTCTGCCAATACGTTTAGGCGGCATTCCACCTCCTGGGGTGTGAGATGAGTGCACCCCACAAGATCGAGGAGTCTAGGGTAGAAGCCGTCGCACCCATAGTCCGAAAGGAGTTTCTTTGCCGCAGCAAAGCGCTTGCGGACAGTAGGGTTCCGCAGTCCGGCCACCAAGAGGACGTGGGTTGTGATGCCCGCAGGAAACAGCCAGGCATTGACTTGGTCAGGCAGGGCTGCTCCTGCAGCGCTCCCTAATCCCCGGACGATTTTATCCACAGCATGCTGGCAGCGCCGGCGCACCCATTCCCGCTTCGCGAAATTCTCAGCAACAACCCGGTGGATTTCCTCCAGCTTGCCATTGGGGTCAAAGATGATGCTCGGCCAGCGGAAGCTTCCCGCGAGATGATACTGTCCCAACACCTTCTCCGGCGAGCTGATTTCATCCCACGCTACATAGGTGACCTCAAAGAGCAGGTCGTGGTAGAGAAATTTCCCCAGCTTAGCCGGGGTTTCACTGCCGTGCAGGACGATACAGATATCCACGTCTGAATTGGCGGGATAAGCGGCGCTGTCGGAAAGCTCCGTGACAGATCCGTGGAAAAAGGCACCCCCGAAATCATGCATCCCTACAGCCTCTTTTTCTACCCACTCTTTTGCAAGCGCTTTCACATCTGCTACTAGCATCGGACTGCAGACACCAGCCTTTCTACCGTGCCTTCTCTGATAGGCTCTTTTCTTCCTGTCCTTTTAACCAGCTTCGCACCGCTTCCAGGGTGACCACAAAGGTTTCCTCCGAGTGGTGCTCCAATACCCAATACTCTACATTGTTGGCCGCGAAAGCAGCGAGGAAGTCTTCCACTTCGGTCGGCTCTGTGATGGGATGGTGCCCTTGATCGTCTTCAAAGGCGTAGATGTGGGCTGTAACGATGCGGTCTTCGATCCCCCGTACAAATTCCATCGGATCGGTCTTGGTCTTGAGAACGTAGTCGCTGCCCCGGGCGTGGCCGATATCGATCGTGGCTTTGGCGCCCGATTCCACCACGATCTCCCGATAAATGCTGGGATCGCTGGTAATGCCTCTGCGCACGTTCTCTACGCAGATGGTTAGGCCGAAGTCGTCCGCTGCCTTGACCAGCTCCTTGATATTGCGGATCGCTGTCTTTGGATCGGCTTCGTCTTCGTAGGCATCCGTCGCAACGTGCAGGTTGAGGTACGCAGGTGTAAGCTGCCCCAGTACTTGCAGGTAAGACTTCAGCATCAAGGTAGAAGCCTGAGCCCACACAGGGTCTCGACTGGCCACTTCCACATCGAGGAAGGGCAGGTGAAACGAGTACAGGTTAAACTCCTTGAAACGGGAAAAGTAAAGCTCGCGATAGAATTTCCCTACCGGCATGCGGTGGTCGTTGAGGGAGAACTCGATACCATCTAGTCCGTACAAAGCAGTGCATTCGTGCAGCTTCAGCGGCTTGTTGCGGAAGATCCGGTTGTTGGCAAGCAGTTTGATATTCATCAGATGCTCCTTCCTGGGAGTTAGCCCTTCAGTCCCGAGCTCATCATGCTCTGCACGAATTGCTTCTGGAACACAAAGAAGATCAGGAGAACAGGTATAGTCGCAAGGAGCGACGCGGTCATAAGCAGGTTAAACTGGGTTGAATACTCACTTTGGAACATCGCTAAGCCTAAGGAAATGGTGCGGTAGCGCGGACTGTTGATGATCACCAGCGGCCAGAGATAATCGTTCCAGTTGTTCATGAAGGTGAGAATCGAAAGAGTAGCCAGCACCGGTTTGGCCAGGGGCAGAATGATCGTCAGGAAAATCCGAAACTCGCCGCAGCCGTCTACCCGTGCCGCGTCAATGAACTCGCTGGGCACCGCCAAAAGGTACTGTCTGGTCAAGAAAATGCCGAAACTCGTAACAGCACCCGGGATGATCAGCCCCAGATACGAGTTGGTCCAGTTCAGCCTCAGTACTGTCAGAAACAGGGGAATCATGATTGCCTGGAATGGGATCATCATTGTACCCAGCACCAAGACAAACACGATGTTTTTCCCGGGGTAGTTAAACTTAGCGAAACTGTAGCCTGCGAGTGTGCAGAAGAATACGGTCAGGGCGGTACCTGTCAGGCTCACAAACAGGCTGTTGAAGTAATATGTCGCGAACGGGATGGTCCGGAAAACTGCTTGGAGGTTTTCAACGAACTGAAATTGTTCCGGAATCCAGCGGATGGGAAAGCTGAATACTTCCGAGGCCGGCTTTGTCGATGTGGAGATCATCCACAGCAGCGGCAGCACGGCCAGCAGACCGCCTGCATAGAGGATGATATGCACTACGAGATTCAGGAGTCTTCCCCGTATCGTAACTAAAACTCGTGTCATCTCTCTAAACCTCCTTACTGACCGGAGCCCATTCCGAACAACTTGAGCTGGATCAGGGTGATTGTCATCAGGACGAGGAACATAATCACTGCGATGGCTGTGCCGTATCCCATGTGGAGGTTTTGGATCGCTGTCCGGTAAAGGAAGAGAGGCAGCACCAGGGTGCTTCCTGCCGGGCCGCCGTCCGTCATGAGCTGGGCTGGAGCGAAGGACTGGAACGAATTGATTACCGACACGATGGCAACGAACAGAAATGTTGGCCGCAGCAGGGGCAGCGTTATATAGAGCAGCGACTGGTAGGGCCTTGCTCCGTCAATCTTGGCTGCTTCATACTGCTCTTCAGGAATTGCCTGGAAGCCCGCCAGGTAGATCAGGCTGTAGTAACCCAAGTGCCGCCAGACACCTACGATCACCAGGGCAGGTAGGGCAAGGCGGGAGTTGGTCAGCCACCGCACGTTGAAATACCCCAGCGGCTCAGTGAAAAACGTCTGCAGCCCAAAGGATGGGTGAAAAATAAAGCGCCAGATGATGGCAATAACAACCGTTGACATGATGGAAGGCACGAAATAGGCTGCGCGCAGAACCGCGATACCGCGGGTAGCCTTGTTGAACATCAAGCCCAGCCCCAACCCGAGCACTGTCAGGCACGCCGTAGTGCTCAGGGCATAGCGCAGCGACACGCTCAGCGAATTGTGAAAGCGGGCGTCGTTGAACAGGCGCACATAGTTGTCCAGGCCGATCCAAGTGGGTGGGTTCAGCAGATCCCACTCGTGGAAACTCATGTAAAAGGCATTAAACAGCGGGTGGAACTTGAAGATCAGCATGTGCACTAAGGCGGGGAGCAGAAAAATGATCCCCCAGTGCGCCGGTTTTAGGTGAAACCTCTTGGGCTTTGGAGCACTGGCAAGCTGCTTTGCCATGGGATTACACCTCCTTTAGTGAGGCCTGGGACAGAGCTGCTCTGTCCCAGGCCGGTCGCACTAGTTCTGATGGTAGATGCGCAGCAGTTCGTCCAGTTCGGCCTTGAGGATATCCAGTGCTTCTTGAGGATCCATGCCTTCCAGCGCGATCCGGTCGATCATTTCCACGAACGGCTCCTGCATCTCCACATAGATCGGCGTGCGAGGCATAGTCCGCATGATCGGGTTCAGATCGAGGAATGTCTGAAGCTGCGGCACGGTTTCGGCCACTGGATCGTCGAGCAGGCCTTTGCGCGGCTGGATAAAGCCTGTGCGCTGGAGCCACAAACCTGGGCGTTCGGACATAAAGGCAATGAACTTCCAGGCAGCTTCCTGGTTCTTGGAGCGGGCATTGACCACCCATCCCCACCCAGTGAAGATCGCGGCCGGCTCGCCGCCCTCGATTACCGGGTACGGTGCGGCAGCGTAGTCTACGCCGTACTTGAGGTGAGGATACTTCACATCGATATTCGATGGCAGGTACGGCCCGCTGGTGGTCATGGACACACGACCGTTTTCAAAGTCTTCTTCCAGATGGTAACCAGGATCGTAGATGCCTGCCTTAATGGGGGCAATGTAGGTTTCAGCAGCTTTCAAACCGGCTTCGTTGTTGATGATGCTTTCGGTCATATCTTCATTGAAGAAATCACCGCCAGCTTGGTAGAGGATGGAGGCAAAGCGGGTCAGCTTGCCCGATGCCGCGTTGTTCCACTCAAAGCCAGACCTCAGGAGGCGGCCGCGGCTATCCCGCTGGGTTAGGGCTTTGCCCATTTCGATGAGCTCGTCCCAGGTTGTAGGCGGTTTGTTGGGATCCAAACCAGCTTCGCGGAAGTGGTCCATGCGGTAGTACAGGGTGAGGATGTTGTGCTCCTTCGGGATGCCGTACAGCACGCCGTCCATCATGTAAGGCTCCACTGTTCCGGGCTCGTACAGGGCGATAATGTCGTCTTGGGTTTCCACGCCGAAGGCGCTGGGCATAATTGGTGCGAAGGCACCGACGCGGAAGAACGTTAAGAAGGAGCGGTCACGCACATGCCACAGATCGGGACCGATTCCTGCTGCCAGCTCTGTTAAGAGCTTTTCTTCGTACTGGGAAGACGTAACCCATTCATACTCGACCTTTATATCCGGATTCTGTGCTTCGAACTCCTTGATGAGTTCCTGCACCAGCAAGTTCGTGGGCTCAAAGGTGTGTCCGAAGTAGCGAATGGTGGTTACTTCTGCACTTACCCCCAAGCTGACCACAAACAACGATACAATGACAAGGGCCAAACCTAAGCGCACCTTTTTCAACGCAAATCCTCCTTTGTTTGATTGTAGATTTTCGTCACAGGCGACAGCTTTTCACAAACGCAAACACAACCCTATCCTTACCGCTCACCTCCTAGATGGTTTCCTGCCAGTTCACTTTCTTGCTGGTAGCGCATCATGGCCATGGTCGCGTACAAGGCGTCCAGTACGGCAATCTGGCTGATGCGCACAGTTATCGCTTCCCCGAAGATCGGCGAAGCGCGCGATGCCGCGGTGATCAGGTGAATATCCGAGACACGTGTAATTGGGGCATTGCTGTAGTTTGTCAAACAGATCGTGGTTGCTCCCTGTTTTTGGCACTGCTCAAGGAAGTCGATTGCCACATCGGAAGCGCCCGAATGGGATATGCCGAACACAACATCCCCCGGCTTGACCATGGATACGTAGGTAGAGGCGACGGAATGATCAGGGGGCGGCACTGCCAGGATGCCTAAATTAATGAGTTTCTGGCGGTAAAGCATGATCACTCCCGTCGAGCTTACGCCAGCCGGAGCAAAGAACAGCGGGCGGGCGTTCAGAATCGCTTTGGCAGCGCGCACCAGTTCGCTGGTGTCCAGAGTGGCGGCCGTATCTTGCAGTCCGAGAATCGCCAGATCGAGGACTTTTTCCATGATGGCATTGGCTGAGTCGCCAATCTCGATGTCTTCGAAAAAGCGGCCGTCCGAAGCCAGGATATCCACCCGGAGCGTGGCTTTCATCGCCGCGAAACCTGTAAAGCCGATTTTCGTGGTAAAGCGGGTCACCATGGCAGGGGAAACGCTGCACTCCTTCGCCATTTCCACAATGCCTAGGTTCAGACAGCGCTCAGGATTGCGCAGGATGTATTCGGCGATGCGCGTTTCCGCAGGGCTGAGGTTAGGAAGGTAGCTGTGGATCAGCGCAAAAACGCGCCCTCTCTGAATCGGATGATCGTGGTTTGCAAACATCGCAGTTACCTCTCTGTTGCGGTTTTATGTTTTTATTTAGACGAGATTTTCATTTTTCCTGCTTAGAGATTAAAACGACAATCAAAAAACATGCAACCGGTTCGCAAAACAGCAACAACTATTAAGGACGCTCCGCAGTGCTGATGCCCGGCTTTGGGTGCGGATTTCGTGTATTTGTCCGCGACCTGCCCGCTTCGGCTTTTTACAAGCTGTGTGAGAATCATTTTAAATGTGGCCCTAAGGTAGTGAAAATGCCGCGTTGTTGCTGCAAACCCAATCCACGAGTTCTCAAGGAGATCTGGGCTTTTACTTTTGACTGAGCAGGAAAAGCCGATCTGCAAACGAAGTGTCAATACAGCGGTGAAAATGTTAAGAATGGAATGTTTCGTATCATAATTGGAAAACCGGAAGGGAGGCTGGCTGCTGGCATGCGGGAAGTTGACCGATTCAGCCCCTCTGTGCGGATGAATCAAATCCAAGTGATCGGCACTCACAACAGCTACCACGTCGAGCCAGAACCGGAACTCCTCCGAGTCCTGCTTGAGTACAGTCCTGAGGCAGCCCGGCTGCGCTATAGCCATCCGTGCCTGTGGGAACAGCTCGAAGTGGAAAAGGTACGGCAGTTGGAACTGGACGTGTGGCCTGATCCAGCAGGCGGCCTGTTTCAAAAACGGGCTGGGCTCGCCCTCATCGGTCGTGATACTCAGGCAGGCGAGCCCCAACTGGATCTGCCTGGTTTCAAAGTGCTGCACATTCCCCACATCGATTACCGTACCAACTGCCTTACGCTTAGAGCTGGCCTGGAAGAAATCCGCGCTTGGTCGGACGCCAATCCCGGCCATATTCCCATCATGATCCTAATTGAAGTGAAAGGGAGGGTTCCCCCGCTCTTAGCAGAGCTGGGAGTGCAGCCGCCGGTTCTTTGCGGTGATGCGGAGCTGGACTCCTTGGATCAGGAGATTCTGGAGGTTTTTCCCCGGGAGCAGCTGCTGCTTCCTGACGACATCCGCCGGGGAAAGGGAAGTCTGGAAGAAGGCCTGCTGAGATTTGGCTGGCCGACTCTGCAAGAGGCGGCGGGCAGAGTGTTCTTTGCTCTGGACAACACCGATGAAATCCGGGACAAGTACCTCAAGGGCCGTCCCGCGCTGGAGGAGCGGGTGCTGTTTACAAGTTCCCTCCCGGGAAGTCCTTCGGCGGCGTTCATCAAGGCCAACAACCCGTTAGGAGAAAGCGGAAGGCAGATCCAGGCGTGGGTGCGGCAGGGCTATCTTGTGCGCACCATGGCCGATCCACCGCTGGCAGAGATCTCCCCAGATAACCATACGCGCGCAGAGGCGGCCTTGGCGAGTGGGGCGCATTCTATCAGCACTGACTTCCCCCGGCCGAACGCCACAGGCTACCAGGTAAAGCTCCCCGGCGGTGAGATGCGTCCGGCGCGACTGAATCCCGTTACGGGAAGACAGGAGGGATAGAACATGCTCGGCATGAGCAAGTTGCCAACGGCTTTTGAACGGTATCTTTGGGGCGACAAGCCCATGCCCTACAGCAGGGAGTGGGCGAAGCGTGTGCGCTGGTGGATGGCGGAGCTTCTCAACCATTTCTACACGCCCCTGGGCAGAGTAGAGCTGGTCGGATTTACCACGACGGAGTATCTTTCTTATCACGAAGCGATCAGGGGAGAGTTTAGTCCCATGCCTCCAGGAACAAGATGGGGGGCGAAATGGGAGTACGGCTGGTTTAGAGGGTCAATTGAGCTTCCCGAGGAAGCAGAAGGCCGGCGGGTTGTGTTTCTGCCGAACCAAGGCGGTGAGGGGCTTGTGTTTGTGAACGGCCATCCGGCGGGCGCCAGAGATCACGCCCACACAGCGATCACCCTGTCGCGCCGGGGCGTACCTGGCACTAACTACGAAATCTTGATTGAAAGCTACGCGGGTCACGGCCCGCGCCTCGAGAATATCGGGCCCACCCCTCCAGGGCGAGTAGCGGTGCCAGAGCCGCCAGCAGCGCAGGTGGAGGTGGGGGAGAGCACGTTCGGCATCTGGGAGGAAGAGGCTTACCAGCTGTTTTTGGATGTGAGCACCCTGTATAAAGTCCTAATCTCTATCAGCGATAGATCGCTTCGAGCGCAGGAGATTGCCAAAGGCCTGCGGGATTTCACCTTGATTGTGGACTTTGAGCAGCCCTATCGTGAGAGGGTGGAAAGCTTCCGCAGGGCGCGGGAGAGGCTGAAGCCGCTCCTGGACTGCGTGAACGGGTCTACAGCTCCATTAATGTACATTTTCGGCCAATCTCATCTGGATTTGGCGTGGTTGTGGCCGAAGGTGGAAACAGCGCGCAAGAGTGCCCGCACGCTTGCGACGCAGCTGGCTCTGTTGGACGAATATCCCGATTACCGGTTTTTCATGTGCCAGCAGCCCCTGTTTGCAATGCTGAAGGAGAACTATCCCCAGCTCTATGCCAGGCTCATGGATAAGGTTCAGTCGGGCCAGATCATGGTGGAGGGCGGCATGTGGGTGGAAGCGGACACGAACATGCCGTCCGGTGAAAGCCTGATCCGCCAGCTGATGTACGGCAGGCGGTTTTACAAAGAGGAGTTCGGGGTAGAGAGCAGGCTGGTGTGGCTTCCTGACTGCTTTGGGTTTTCCGCGGCCCTCCCTCAAATCATGGCCGGCTGCGGAATCAAGTATTTTGCTACCCAGAAACTGCTGCGTTTCTACAATGATGGTGACCCCTTCCCGTACAACATCTTTATGTGGGAAGGGATCGATGGTACGCAGATCCTTACCCACGTGTTCAAGCGGAACAACTCCCACATCGATCCGGAGATGCTCATTCAGCGCTGGGAAGAGGACCGCAATCAAGAGGAAGATATTGCGGTGTTCTTGTTTCCCTTTGGCTTCGGGGATGGGGGAGGCGGTCCGGCCCGGTATCACGTGGAGTATGCCAGGCGGCTGCAGGACCTGGAGGGTGCGCCCCGCACCCAGATGAGCCATCCCGTGCAGTTCTTCCAGGACGTGGAGAGCCAGGGCCGTCCCAAGTTTACGTACGTCGGAGAGCTGTACTTCCCGGCCCACCGGGGCACGTACACCACGCAAGCGAAGACCAAGAAGGGCAACCGCCAGAGCGAGTTCGCCCTCCGGGAAGCGGAGTTCTGGCTGGCGGCCGCAGACAGCCTCGCCGGCGCGGGGTATCCTTACGGTGAGCTGGAACGGCTGTGGAAAATGGTGCTGTTCAATCAGTTCCACGATGTTCTACCCGGCACTTCCATCGCCCGGGTTCATGCAGAAGCGGAGCAGGATTACGCCGGGGTCCTAGCTGAAGCCGAGGCTTTAACTAGGAAGGCATTTCGGGGAATGGTTCCAGCAGGAGAAGGCATCACCGTGTTCAACTCCCTGTCTTGGCAGCGCACAGAGCTAGTACCCCTCCCTGATGGAATTGCCGGGGTTAGGACACCCGCGGGAGAGGTCCTGCCTGTCCAGGATATTGGGGGAACGCGCTGTGCAGAAGTGACCATCCCTCCCTGCGGTTGGATCACACTGCTGCCTGCAGAAGCGCGGACCGCAAGCAGGCAGCAGGCTGTGGCTGACCGCTGCAGCCTGGAAAACGAGCACCTGCGGGTGCAGTTCAACAGCAGGGGGCAGATTACCAGCATCTATGATAAAGACGCAGGATTGGAGCTGGCTGGCGGCCTGTGCAATGACTTCCGTATGTACAAGGACGTAACGACGGCCTATGATGCTTGGGATATTGACAGTATGTACGAGAGCGTTCCTGTTCCACTAGAAAGCGAAGCTTCCGTTGAGGTGCTGTATTCGGGCGGCCTCATCGCGGGGCTGAGAATCGAGCGGATGCTGCACAACTCGCGCCTCGTGCAGGATGTGACTCTGCGCAGGGGAAGCCGGCGCCTTGACTTTAAGACGACCATTGACTGGCGGGAAGATCACAAACTCCTCAAGGTGAGTTTTCCCGTGCAGATCACGGCCGACGAGGCGCTGCATGAAATCCAGTTTGGCTACGTCAAGCGGTCCACTCACAAGTCCAGGCAGTACGACGCGGACCGCTTTGAGGTGTGCGCCCACAAGTGGACTGCCCTCGCGGAGACTTCCCGGGGATGTGCAGTACTAAATGACTGCAAGTACGGGGTGAGCACCGCCGGCGGGAGGATCAACCTTACCCTGCTGAAGGCTCCCTTAGTACCCGATATGCATGCCGATCGGGGCCTGCAGGAATTCACGTATGCCTTTTACGCCTGGAACGGGAGTTTTGCTGAAAGCGGGCTGACCCAGGCAGCTTACGAGTTGAACTCGCCCGTAATGACCGCACAGGGCGCCGCGGCCGCGGGAGAGAGGTCGCTGTTTAGCCTAGACCACAGTGCAGTCGTCCTGAGTGCGGTCAAGCTGGCGGAGGACCAGTCGGGGGATATCATTCTCCGGCTCTACGAAAGCACCAAGACCACTGCCTCCTGCCTGCTGAACACTTCACTGGCTGTGAAGGAAGTTTGGGAAACAAACATGCTGGAAGAGCCACAGCAGAAGCTTGGCTGCGTCAACGGAACAGTATCGCTGGTGTTCCGGCCGTTTGAGGTGAAAACGTTAAGACTTAGGTGCTGAACGCCGCTGCCCAGCGGCGGTTTTTAATTAATAGGAAAAGAGAGTAACGAAAATGCGCGACAAGCAAAAAATCTGGGATAACAAAGAAGGAATCTCCGAAATGGACACGAAATATCAATGCAAGGCTGAAATGGAGCAAAATGACAAGTTAGGTGTCAAGATCGGCGGCATGGGGTCAGCCGCTGGGGAAAGGAAGGTCTCTGTGCAAGGACACGCACCCGAGTTAGTCAAGTCACTGGAAGAACTCTACAAGCACTCCAGCCGCAGCAACAAGCGCATCGCCAAATGGCTGCTGGACAATCCCGGATCTGCTTTGGAACTCAGCCTCGATGAGCTCGCGGCTGTTACTGGAAGTTCCCGCTCGACGGTGGTTCGGTTCTGCAAAGCCCTGGGGGTTGAGGGGTTTCGCGAGTTGAAACGCCAATTAGTGCGGCCTCTTGCCCAGGACACCCGGTCGCTTGCCAACGATGAAGTGGTGGAGTTTGCTTTTGAGCTAACCCACGCTGCCGTGCGGGAAACGCTGCTCAACTTCGACTATGCTGAGTTTGCAAAGGCAGTCGAGTTGTGCGCCGCAGCTCAGTATCTCTTGTGGTTCGGCTCCACCGAATCGGGGTGGCTGGCGCAGTGCGCTTCGCACAAATGCGGCCTCTTAGGGATCAAATCCCGGGTGTTTGTAGATTACGGCTCGTTTATGGCCCAGTCAACGCTGGTCAGTCCCGAGGATGTGTTTATCGCAGTGTCCTGGGGAGGCGATGGGGAACACCTCCGCAGGCCAGTGTTGATGGCGAAGGAGCTCGGTCTACCGATCGTCGGGATCACAGCGGAGCGGTTTTCTTGGCTCGCCGATACAGCCACCGCCTGCCTTGTTGCGGGCAACAAGTGTGTTTCGAAGGAAAACCGCTTGGTGACAATCCGCGCCGGCCAGGAAGTGCTCATGAACCTCCTGGTCCTGAAGACCGCCCGTGCGCGGGGAATCGAATGGCAGCGCCGGTGAGAGAAGGGAGTGGTCAGATTGGCAAGTTACATCGTCAAGCGGTGCTTGTACCTCGTTCCAACCCTGATTGCCATTTCCATCGTGGTCTTCATAGTGATTCAGCTGCCGCCGGGCGACTATGTCACCACCTACGTCATGCGCCTAGAACAGGAAGGTGTGAGTCTGTCTCAGCACCAGATCGATCAGATGCGCGAGATGTACGGCTTGGATAAGCCCATGCACATCCGTTATCTTAAGTGGATGGCAGGGATATTTCGGGGCGACTTCGGCTTCTCCTTCGAGTGGAACCGTCCAGTTGCTGAGTTAATCGGAGGGCGCCTGGCCCTGACAGTGGCCGTATCCCTCACCTCACTCATCTTCACCTGGGTAGTTTCGTTTGTAATCGGGTTCTATTCGGCCACTCACCAGTATTCTGTCGGCGACTATCTCGCGACCTTCATAGGGTTTATTGGATTGGCTACGCCCAACTTCATGCTGGCGCTGGTCTTGATGTGGTTTGCCTACAGCCGTTTTGGGTTCATCTACGGCGGGCTGTTTTCACC
Source organism: Bacillota bacterium (assembly GCA_012521465.1). Classification (GTDB taxonomy): domain Bacteria; phylum Bacillota; class Limnochordia; order Darwinibacteriales; family Darwinibacteriaceae; genus 1109. The sequence continues at coordinate 29,379 of JAAYMI010000025.1, forward strand.
AGAGTACGCTATGGCGCCGTGGGGCATGGGGAAGTTCTTCGACATGCTGAAAAACCTCTGGCTTCCTGTCTTGGTGATCGGTACCTCCGGCACTGCTGGGCAGATCCGCATTTTGCGGGCGAATCTTCTGGACGAACTGGCGAAGCCTTATGTGACTACCGCCCGAGCCAAGGGCCTTTCCGAGATCAAGTTAGTGCTGAAGTACCCTGTCCGCATTGCCCTGATTCCGTTTGTGAGCACGGCCGGATGGCGCTTGTCCAGCCTCGTTTCTGGGTCGGTCGTGACGGCTACTGTCTTGAACTTGCCCACCACCGGACCGATGCTGCTGGCCGCGCTGAAGAGCCAGGACATGTATCTGGCAGGCAGCTTTATCCTATTTCTCAGCCTCTTGACAGTTGTGGGAACGCTGCTGTCGGATATTCTGCTCGCGGCGCTTGATCCCAGAATTCGCTACCAATAAGGGGGGAAGAAGCGTGTACGATCCAACCACTCCCGCACATGGCACCGCTGAAAATCCGGTGGTTCAACCAGAGAGCGAAACCTACTATGCTTCCCAGTGGCAGCTGGTGTGGAGGAAGTTCAAGTCTCACCGCCTGGCAGTGTCTGCACTGGTTGTCCTGGCAATCATCTATCTTTGCGCGGCTTTTGCCGAGTTTGTCGCTCCGTACGACCCGCATGTGTTCGATTCGCGCTATGTCATGGCACCTCCACAGGTACCGCGGTTCTTTGACGAAGACGGCTTCAGCTTCAGACCTTTTGTTTACGGGTATACAGGTAGGCGAGACCCGCAAACACTGCGCATGCGCTATGAGATTGACACTACGAAGAAACTACCCATCCGCTTCTTCGTTAGGGGAGATAAATACAAGCTCTGGGGTCTGTGGGAAAACGACTTGCATCTATTCGGGACAGAGGAGGGGCGGATCTATATCTTCGGAACCGATACCCTCGGCCGGGACCTGTTCTCGCGAGTGATCTACGGCGCCCGAATCTCAACGACCATTGGACTAGTGGGGGTTTTCCTCAGTTTTGTGCTGGGAGTTACCCTCGGTGGAATTTCTGGGTACTATGGCGGCATCATCGACAACATCATTCAAAGGGTGATCGAGTTTATCCGGAGCATCCCAGATGTTCCGCTGTGGATGGGCTTAGCTGCGGCGCTGCCGGCGGATTGGCCGATCTTGCGGGTCTATTTCGGCATCACCGTCATCTTGTCACTGATCGGTTGGTCCGGGCTTGCCCGGGAGGTGCGGGGTAAATTCCTATCGCTGAGGGAAGAAGACTTCGTCATGTCTGCACGGCTCGTAGGATGCAGTGAGTGGCGGATCATTGCCGTGCATATGGTGCCGTCTTTCCTCAGCCACATCATTGCGTCCATCACCCTGGCCATCCCGGGGATGATCCTATCCGAGACATCGCTGAGCTTTCTCGGCCTGGGACTTAGGCCGCCTGCGATCAGCTGGGGCACGCTCCTGCAGCAGGCTCAGAACCTCAGGACCGTAACGCTCGCCCCGTGGCTGTTCCTGCCGGGCGTGTTCGTGATCGTCACGGTCCTGGCGTTTAACTTTGTGGGAGACGGCTTGCGCGATGCCGCCGACCCATATACGAGGTGAAGAATATGGCTGCAAGTAAAATGGATCCGCTGCTGGAGATCAAGAGCCTCAAGACCCATTTCTTCACCCATGAAGGCACTGTGCAGGCAGTGAACGGTGTGAGCTTGACTGTTGGCCGGGGCCGGATCACTGGCGTGGTGGGTGAGAGCGGCTGCGGGAAAAGCGTTATGGGGCGCTCTATTCTAAACATCATAGAATCCAACGGCAAGATCGTGGAGGGCAGCATCCTTTACTACAGCGAGCCGGGCAGGCCGCCGGTGGACTTGGCCAAGCTCCACCCCCGTGGTAGAGAAATCCGTAGAATCCGCGGCCGGGAGATCTCCATGATCTTCCAGGAACCCATGACGTCCTTCAGCCCGGTGCATACTGTCGGCAACCAGATCGTGGAAGTCATTCGCCTTCACGAGAAAATAAGCGTGGAGGAGGCCCGGAAGCTGGCCGTGGAGATGCTTGGGAAAGTGGGGATCCATCAGCCGGCAGAGCGGATTGACGAATATCCCCACCAGCTCAGCGGCGGAATGCGCCAGCGAGCCATGATTGCCATGGCGTTGGTGTGCCGCCCGAAGCTGCTCATAGCCGATGAGCCCACCACGGCGCTGGATGTCACCATTCAGGCCCAGATTCTGGAACTTATTAAATCACTGCAGCGCGAGTTTGCCATGTCCGTGATTATTATCACCCATGACCTGGGTGTGATTGCCGAAACGGCCGATGACATTGTAGTGATGTATTTGGGGCAGGTCATGGAAAGCGGTTCGGTGACAGATATCTTTTACGATCCGAAGCACCCATACACTAGGGCCCTGCTGGAGTCTATTCCGCGGATCGAGGCTGACAGAGGCCAGAAGCTCACTACAATTGAAGGTGCCGTACCCGATGCCCATCACGTTCCGCCAGGATGCCCATTTTACGAGCGGTGTGCCCACGCCATGCCTGGGATCTGCAGCGCCCGCCGGCCTGATCCCATGGAGGTCAGCCCGGGTCACGAAGTTGCATGCTTCCTCTACACAGGAGGGGAGCCAAATGAATAAAGCCACCATCTATTCAGTCAAACAGCTCAAGAAGTACTTTCCGGTCACCAAGGGTTTTTTCAACCGGGTTGTCAAATACGTGCAGGCCGTCAATGATGTGACGTTTGCCATTGCCGCTGGCGAAACCTTAGGGCTGGTGGGTGAGAGCGGGTGCGGAAAGACAACCCTGGGCCGGTGCATGGTGAGGGCCATTGAGCCCACCTCGGGGCAGCTCATGTTCCGCAAAAAAGATGGCACGCTTGTGGATGTGAGCGCTCTTCAGGGTAAGGATCTGATCGCCCTGCGCCGGGAGATTCAGCTCATTTTCCAGGATCCTTATTCATCGCTTAATCCCCGCATGACCGTTAAAGACCTGGTAGGTGAACCTCTCAAGGTCCACGGGCTTGCCAAGGGACAGGAGTTGGAGGACCGGGTACAGGAGATCCTGAAGCGAGTGGGCCTTCAGCCTCGGTACATGGACCGCTACCCCCACGCGTTCAGCGGTGGGCAGCGGCAGCGCATTGCCATCGCTCGGGCGCTCAGCGTCGGGCCCAGCTTTGTGGTGTGCGATGAGGCCGTCTCTGCCCTAGACGTCTCTATCCAAGCGCAGATCATCAACTTGTTGGAAGAACTGCAGGACAGCCTGAACCTGACATATCTCTTTATTTCCCACGACCTCAGCGTAGTGAAACACATCAGCGATCGCGTGGCGGTAATGTATCTTGGGAAAATCGTGGAAATTGCCGACACCGACTCGTTGTTTGCTGAACCGAAACATCCCTACACAGAAGCGCTGCTGTCGGCGGTGCCCAAGACAGATCCGCTCCGTAAGACCAAGCGGATCCTGTTGGAGGGCGAAGTGCCAGATCCGTCTAACCCACCCAGCGGTTGTCCGTTCTGCACCAGGTGCAAGTACGTCCAGCCCTTGTGTGCCGAAGAGGAACCGCCCCTGATTGATATCGCTGGCGCTGGGCAGCCGGAACACCGAACAGCGTGCCACTTTGCCGCTGAACTGCATCTTCGAGGTGTTGGCAGTTTAGGCACAGACCTAGATGGAGGGAGGGAGGTTAGGCTTTAGGAAAGGAGCTTGCAGAAGTTTAACCCAATCTAGTGTCAACTAATCTCAAGGAGGTTGTGAGAATGCGGCGAAACTATTTAGTTGTTCTGCTTGCTTTGTGCATCGTGCTGGGGGCAGCGGCTTTTGCCGGCGCTCAGGAGTTCGACCCACCAGTTGAGTACCCAACTCCAGCGGCATATGAAGCAGCAACGGGGCGCAATCTTCCCAGCTACGGCGAAGCGCCGGAGCTGGCGGCTCGGGTAGCAGCGGGAGAACTGGAGCGCGTGGAAGAGCGGCTGCCATTGGAGCCTAGGGTAATCCAGCCCGTGGAAGCAATCGGCAAGTACGGCGGCAACCTGCGGCGCGCTTGGCTTGGACCATCCGACCGCTGGAATGTACGCCACTTCATCGGAGAGTCTTTTATCACGACCACAGTTGATGCCGTTCCGATTCCCAATGTGGCTAAGAGCTGGGAGGTCTTGGATAACCATCGGGTGTTCGTCTTCCATCTGCGGGAAGGAATGCGCTGGTCAGACGGTCATCCGGTCACATCCGAAGATGCAGCATTCTGGTGGTCGATCAAGACAGACCCGCGGCTTTATCATCCACACAGCGACTGGATGCTGCAGAACGGCGAAGCGGGTAAGCTGGAGATCATAGACGAATACACTTTCAAGATCAGCTTCCCAGAGCCGCACACTGGGTTCCTGCTCGGTGCTGCTGGCGACGGACGAGCCCGCATGCTGGCTCCGGCCCACTATCTCAAGCAGTTCCATATCGACTATGCTGATCCGGCGGAGATCGAGCGCATGATCCAGGAAGGCGGGTTCGACTCCTGGCGTTCCTTCTTTGACAGCAAGTACCAGTATCCGGAGAAGAATCCATTCCGGCCGGCCATTACTGCATGGGTGCCTATCACTGAGCCTACCGACCCACAGTTCATCTTAGTACGGAACCCGTACTACTGGAAGGTGGATACAGAAGGCAACCAACTGCCCTACATCGACCGGCTGACCTTTGAGTACGTCCAAGACGGTTCCATGGTGGAAATGCGGGCCATCACTGGACAGATTGACTTCCAGGGTCGGCACATTGGGGATATCTCGGTTCTGCTGGAAAACCAGGAGAGAGGTGGGTATCGCGTCCTGCTGTATCCCAATGTGGGCAGTGGGAACGGCCTCGCAATCCACTTTAACCAGAACCACAAAGATCCGGTGAAGCGAGCTCTGCTGACCGACGTGCGCTTCCGTCAGGCGCTCTCGGTGGCGATCAACCGGGACGAAATCAATGAAGTGCTGCACTACGGCCTGCAGACCCCCCGGCAGCCGTCCTTCTCTTCCGGCAGCCCATTCTATGATCCAGAGTGGTCCAACGCCTACATCGAGTACAATCCGGATCTGGCTAACCAGCTGCTGGATGAGATGGGTCTGGAGTGGGGGAATGACGGCTACCGCCGCAATCCTGATGGCAGCCGTGTAGCCCTGTTTGTGGAGGATGCCGATGGCGGGCGCGTTACCGAGCTAGAGATGATCACGGCCTATTGGCAGGCTGTGGGAGTGCAGCTCCACATCAACACGCCGGAGCGTTCGCTGTTTGAGGAACGGACCACCGCAGGTGAATTCGACCTCTGCGTCTGGTCGTACGACCGGGCGCTGCGGCCAGACGTGCAGCCTAGGTGGTGGGTAGCTGGCCCAGACAGTGGTGGGTATCATTGGGGCCCGTTGTGGAACCGCTGGTACGCCACGAACGGCGAGCGCGGTGAGGAACCGCCTGAGGAAATCAAGTACCTGCAGGAGCTCCTCAAGAAGGTACAGAGTGCTGATGACTTTGAGGTGGTGCGGGAGCTGATGAAGGAAGCGACCCAGTTCCACCGGGAACAGCTCTTTACCATCGGTACGGTTGGTGAGGGACCGTCCTGGTATGTGGCGAAAAACAACCTCCGCAACGTTCCGAACAGAGTCCCGATCGATGCGGTCCACCTCAGCCCAGGCAATGTAAGGCCCTTCCAGTTCTTCTTTGAGAACTAGAGCCTTGATCAGGGAATGGAGGGTTCCCTCCATTCCCCGCCTGATTATTGCAGAAACGGAGGCTGCTGAATGAAATCCATCAAGCTGTTTTGTTTTGATCTCGGCGATACGATAATGATTGAAGAAACGGAAGTCAAAGATCACACCAAGACAACGCTCCGCGCAGAGATCTTTCCCGGGATGAAAGAAGCCTTGGTCCTGCTCAAGGAGAAGGGACTTAAGCTGGCGCTTGTGGCTGATACGCGTCCTGGCACGTATGTAAACGTGCTCAAGCAGCACGGCTTGCTCGGGCTGTTTGACGCCTTTGCGATCTCGGAGGAGCTGGGAACTGAGAAACCAGATCCGCGTATGTTTCAAACAGTCCTGGATCAGCTGAACGTTTCTGCAGAAGAAGCCGTGATGTGCGGGAACAACCTCGCCCGCGACATCGCCGGAGCAAACGCTCTCGGAATGACCACCATTTGGTTTCACTGGAATGACCGTTATCCCACAAGCCCCCCGAGTGAGCTAGCGGTCCCTGACTATACTGTCCGATCCGCTGCTGAATTCTTGGATCTCGTGAAGGAGCTCTTGGGGGAAGCTGAGGAATCTGTGAGCTAAAACGCCATTAGCTAGTTCTTTCGGTGGAAGTGCACATTCCAAATAGCGCCGGCCACTTACCCGTAAGTGGTACCCGGCGCTGCTTTTTGCGCTGTGAGTGGAGGACAGCTCTTGCCTTGCAGGGAACGATGTGATATATATGTAACAAGAAGTGAGGTTTTTATCACGAGGACTATCCGCTGGAGGGAGAGTTATGTCGAAGAAAACACTGAAGTACCTTGGGTTTCTGGGTTTTTTGGGCTTTGGCGGTTTCCAGTTCTTCGTTACCGGCAGAACAACCGATATCAGTCAGTTTGCCTTCTTTGCATTTTTCGCGTATTTCTGGATCGCAAAACTCAGTGTGGGCATCCCCGATGAGCGCTATTTTTACAACGTGCAGCAGGCACAAGCGTTTGTAGGAAACCTTGCAGTCCTTGAGGCGGCGGCACTGTTCTTACTGTCCATCGCCTTCTCTAGAAGCACAGAGGTCTTGGTGTTCGGGATCGCCTTGTTGTTCGCATCCCTTATTATCGGCTTTGCCGTTAAGCTCTATCAGTTGGAGGAAAAATGATGGACGCGGTCAAGTTTACCTGCCACCTGAAAAAGTATCGGCAGCTAGCTGGTATGACCCAGGAAGAACTTGCGGCGAGAGTGCGGGTCAGGCGGGAGACGATCTCGCGCTTGGAGGCGGGTAAGTATAACCCGTCCCTAAAGCTTGCCATAGATATCGCGCGAGCTGTAAATGCACCGATTGAAGCAATCTTCGTGTTTGAATAGCGGAGTGCGTTTTTTCGGATAAGCTTTTTAGGAATGATAATAGATAGCAGGAAAATGTAGACGTGAGCCGAATACATCTCTACACATCTGCTAGGCTGGCTGTATGCGTGAAAGTGTTCACAGATCGATATCCACGCAAATGACAAGGAGTGGTGATGTTTGAGGCGGCTGTCGTTGAAGTGGAAAGTGCTCAGTCCTGTGATCGGTGCCATCTTGGTCTTAGTCGGGGTTACCTTTGTTGTTTCTCAGTACGTAATGAACGAGCAGGCCGAAACGATGGCTATGAACAAGGTCCGCTCAGACATCAACCTGATGTACGAGCTGTTGGAAAAGATGATTCCGGGGCCGTGGCGGGTGGAAGGCTCAATCCTTTATAAAGGAGAGCGGGCTCTAAACGATGACGCAGAGCTGGTGGATTGGCTGGCTCACCTTACGGGGAACACCGTGACGATCTTCCGCGGCGGAACTAGCGTTGCCACCACAGTGCTCACCGATGGGAAGCGCGCTGTAGGGACGCAGGCAGCTGACTACGTGGTGGAGCGAGTGCTGAGAGAGAAAGAGTCGTACTATGGTGCAGCCGAGGTAGTGGGGAATGTTCTGCAGACCGCATACAAACCTCTCCTCGACGAGGAAGGCGATGCAGTGGGCATGCTCTATACCGGCGCCTCGCCCAAGATCATTGATCGGTCTGTATCCGCCTTCCGCCGGAGTGTGCTCTTGCTATCCCTGATCGTAAGCGTACCCCTGGCAGTGCTGCTGTACCTTGTACTTTCACGGGGAGTGCTGCAGCCTATCGCTCTGGCCGCCCGGCATGCGGTGCGCATCGCGGAGGGGGATCTGACGGAAGCAATCTCTGCGAAAGAGATCGCGCGGCAGGATGAGATCGGCATTCTGGCTCGGTCGTTCCAGGACCTGCTGGAAAGCCTGCGGCGGATCGTGGCTGCTCTGCAGGATGCGATCCGCAGGGCCGCTGAAACGGGAGAAACGCTCCTTGCGGCGAGCGAAGAGAACTCTGCTACTCTCGAGGAAGTAGCCTCTTCGGTGGGAGAGTTAAGCGAGGCTGTCTCATCAGTTAATAACCAGATGGAAGGCATGGCGAAGAGCGCTCACGATGTGCGTGAGCTGGCGGGAAGTGGGCAGAGAGAAATGGAGTTTACAGTGCAGTCTATGGACCGGATTGTGCAGAGCTCCAGCCAGACCCAGGCCGCAGTCTCCCTCGTCTCAGAGGCCGCGCAGAGCATGGGCGTGGTATTGGAGATTATCTCCGAGGTGGCGGAGCAGACGAATCTCTTGGCCCTCAATGCAGCCATTGAGGCGGCTCGGGCGGGAGAGCAGGGCCGGGGCTTTGCGGTTGTGGCTGAAGAAGTGCGGAAGCTCGCGGAGCAGACGCAGGATTCTGTGACCAAGATCGGAGAGATGAACAGTTCGCTTATGCAGGAGGTTGCGCGGGCCGTATCGACTATTGGGGAGACCCAGGCGGAAGTGGCAAAAGGCAAGCAGGTGCTCGACCAGACGCGCGCCAGCTTCGAGTCGATCCTGAATAACATCGAAGAAGTGGTGGAGCGGATTAACAGCGTGACTGAATCGTCCCGCACAGTGGACGCGACAAGTCAGGGATTAGCGGCCGCGGCTGAACAGCAGGCCGCCTCCATGACTGAAGTTGCCAACATGGCGGAAACAGTTGCCAGTATGGTTCAAGAGCTCCAGGCGGTGATTGCCAGGTTCCGGGTATAGGGAGTGATCGGGCTTTGGTTTGCGGTGGAGGTGAAACAAGTAACAGACAAACGGGAAGTGCGGGAAGCGAGGGAAGCCGCCCAGGAGGTCCTGCGGCTCCTCGAAGCCGTGGAGCAGACGCTGCGCGGAGCCCGGAACTGGGGCTGGTTTGATATGTTCTCCCGAGGCAGCCTGATCTCCAGCGTGGTCAAATTTGGGAAGATCAGCAAAGCTGAGGAACAGCTGCGCCAAGTGCAGGCGGGGATGAAGCGCCTCCAAGAGGAACTGGGAGACATCAATCTTTCGGTAAGGGAGTCCTTGGACATCGGTGGGTTCCAGCGATTTATGGACATTGCCTTTGACAACATCATTTCCGACTGGCTGACCCAGAGCCGGATTCATGAGAGCCTGCGGGAAGTACAGTATGTGAAAGAGGAAGTGAAGCGGGTTCTGGAGCTTCTCGACCGGATGGAAAAGGAGAGCTGAGCGTGAAACGAGTGCAGCTGGTTGTGCAGCTGCTTGCGGCACTCAGGGCTGTTTCTGGAGGTGTGAGGATGTGAGAATCACGTACCCAGAGCACTGCGGCAACTCCCCGAAAAAGGTCCAGCTGATTGACCTCCACAAGGCCATCATCAATGGCGATGCAAGCTTCTTACTTGCGAGTCTGTCCAGCGATGTGGTGCTGAATGTGGTGGGAGAGAGCGTGATCGTGGGCAGGGAAAACGTCGCAGCAGCGGCTCGCGATGTTGTGAAGCAGGATCTGAGGGAGATCAGGATTAAGGACGTTATAACCCATGGCAATGTCGCAGCTGTCCATGGTTCACTACTGTTTGAAGGAGGACCGCAGGTGGATTTCTGCGATGTGTATGGGTTCAGCGGCTTTGGCAGGACTGCCACAATCAAGAAGATCGACTCCTACCGGATCCCCATCGGTACAGGCAGAGGCTTGTGATGAGGGGGAAGGTTAAGGCAAGTGGGGCGATTTCAGAATGGTTGGTTGATCGCCGGATGATCGGCAGGAACCGCCGCCATAGAGGTGGAACTTGAGATCATCCTATAACGAGGGAGGACCTCCCATGAAAACGCGAATTGTGTTGGCGATCGTCATGTTGGCTGCGGTTCTGATCAGTGGGTGTGTCAGGTTTGAATTTGAGATTGAGTTGGACGGTCAGGGAAATGAGCTGAAGAGGACAGTTAGGTTCCTGACCCAAGAGCAGCAGGTTGCGGCAATGTATCTGCAGGGGATTCGGCAAGACGTCCTAGAATCCTATGGCGAAGAGGAGATGCAGTTCGTCGAGTTTACAGAGTTTGACGGTCCAGAGTGGTACGGAGCTGAGCTTGTATTTTTGGTGGCGGAAGCGAAGGATAGCGGTATAGATTTGTCCGAAGAATCATTGGTGGTGACAGACAAAGATGACCGCTTTACAGTCGCTTTCAACTTCGATGCGAGTCCCGGCTATTCTGACATTGCCCAGAAAGAGTGGTACGACGACTCGGAGTTTGTCGTTAGGGTCACCGTTGAGGAATTCACAAGAGAGTACCGCCTGAATGTGTATGATGCCATTCTCAACGGGGTCTACCTCACTGACACATTCCCTAAGCGGTAAACGCGCCGTCCTAAGCGAACATACTGATCCCATTAAGTGAGACTCTAGCCAAGCTAGGGTCTCTTTTGTGCGTTCGGCATGTATACCAAGCCGATGTGGCTGCAAGAAACCCCGCGGTCAAACCAGCGGGAATGTAACCATAAGGCAAGGTATTAACTCGCAACATGCGAACTAAAAACTCGCTGATATCCCAGCGCCTTCCTACTCGATCTGAGCAAGAAGCAAATCCTACCGTCTCGCCCGTGCAGGAGAACAGGTAAACAACCAGAAGTTTATATATACGGTGTTAAATCAAATGGAAGTTGATGTCAGCAATGGTGAAGCAGAGCGTTTGGGACGGGGGCGAGGGGATACGGGAAGCGGTCGGATCGTCACAATTGTTGTGAGTTCGTTCGGTACCATTTGGACTACAAAGTGGCTTCCCAATGCGTTTACTTTGGATCATTACAATACGGCGTTCAGTGACTCCGTGGCCATCCGCAATTCTCTCATCCTCATGGCAGGTGCTATGCCGTTTACGCTGTTCTTAGCCATATCCCTTGGCCAGATGAACCGCGATGTGCCCAAGATGCGGTGGTTTGACTTTATCACCATGCTGCCGTTTATCGTGCCAGGGGTTGTGATCGGGCTTTCCATCACTCGCGCGTGGGGAGCAGTGAAAATTGCCGGTATTGATGTAGCCGGAACGGTCCTGGTGCTGCTGATCGCCATCTCGATCCGCCGGATGCCACACGCTATCAGAGTGCTGAGTGCCGGATTTGCTAGAATAGATAAGAGCTTGGAAGAGGCTTCCTGGAGCCTCGGATCATCGAAATCGAAGACGTTCAAGGATGTCATCCTGCCGCAGCTGAGGCCGACCATCGTCGCGGCGGGTGTGATTCTTTCCATTAAGCTTATCACGGAACTAGGGGCGTCGCGTCTCATCGCAGTAGGAAACGCCATCGCCAACAGATTGACGAAGGATCGAGGAGGGATCTAAATGGCAATGATTCAGATCAAGAACGTTACAAAGAAATTCGGCTCTGTCGTTGCCGTGGATAACCTAAGCCTGGACGTGGAAGCGGGGGAGATCTGGAACAACGGCCAGCTGATGAACGATGTACCTCCTCAGAAGCGCAACATTGGTATCGTATTCCAAGATTACGCGGTGTTTCCCACCATGTCGGTGGCGGCGAATGTAGCCTACGGGTTAAAACTGCGGAGAGTCCCAAATCCGGAGCGGGAGCGGCGGATCAACGAAGTTTTGGAGCTTGTAGGTCTGACTGGGTTCGGACACAGGATGCCGAGCCAACTGAGCGGCGGTCAGCTGCAGAGGGTTGCCTTGGCCCGCGCGCTTGTCATTCGCCCGCAAGTGCTGCTGTTGGATGAGCCGTTAAGCAACTTGGATGCAGCTTTGCGGGTCAGCATCCGCAAGCAGATCCGCCAGATCCAGCAAGAGCTGAACATCACCACCGTGTTTGTGACGCACGATCAGGAAGAGGCCCTTTCCATCTCGGACCGGATCGCGGTGATGAAGACGGCAAAGCTCATGCAGGTAGGCTCTCCCATGGAAATCTACGGCAAGCCCGAGTCAGCCTTTGTGGCTAACTTCATCGGGAAAACCACTATGCTGCGGGGTTTGGTGAAGGCGGTGAATGCCGACAGCATTGTAGTGACAAGCAGCGGTCACGACTTCATCGTGCGGAAGCGGCAGGACGTCAAAACCGGCGCAGAAGTGTGGCTGTCCGTTCGTCCCCAGGACGTACTGTATAACTCCGCAGACGGAGAGAATAGGATCACTGGCGTAGTTGACTACCTTGAACCGCTGGGCTCGCTCGCCCGGGGCGAGATTGTCACAAGTGCGGGCTTTGGTTTGATGTTTGAGATTCCAAATCCACTGTACAGCCGTGTTCCAGAACTCAAGGAAGAAGTGCAGGTAAGCATAGGCGCCGACCGGATTGTGTATGGTCTCATGAGTGAGAGCGACCGAGAGGTATTTGGCGAGTTGGAAAAGGGAGCGTGAGCGAGGACCGCATCGTTGCAGGAAACGGTGCGCATGAACGTCGCTTCGAGGGCGCCACCCGTTTCCAGATTCTACAGTACAGGATTGAAACTGGAAAAGGCAGAAGAAGACCCACCGTTTTCCTTTCATGTTGGTGACAGAACCAGCCCAAGACTCCGTCTAGTTCAGAGTATTGGGCTGCTCTTGAATCGTTGCGGTGCGGTAGACGCTAACTGGCTATCTAGAGAAAGGAGGCTCGCGATGCCGATTTCCTGGATCAACCCTGAGGAACTGGTCGAGTTTGAGTTTGTGCAGGCTGAGGAAGAAGGGCGCGATGTGGCCAGATTCATTCAGGAGTGGGATGAGCATAGGCGGAGCACAGACGACGTGGCGCAGCTTCGCCGCAAGGCAGAAAGCCTGATGGATCAGATGGCAGCTGCAGCGCCTGATAGTGATACTAGCGAACCGTCAGATCTAGCTGGTATATGTGCGGCATCTGTGGAATCAAAGACGGGTCTTAAGTGGCTCGGTGACGTTTCCGAACTGCGCAACCGTATCCTCGGCGGTTGGTTGGGTCGGGCTGCTGGCTGCCTTCTGGGCAAGCCCGTGGAGGGACGATCTCGGGAACTCATCCGCGAAGTATTGCAATCAAGCGGAAACTGGCCGCTGGACAATTACTTCACCGGCCGCGGTGTGCCAGAGACTGTACTGCAAGAGGTTGGGTGGGATCCGACGCGGGAGATGTCACTGCGCGAAAGCATTCAATGCATGCCAGAAGACGATGATATGAACTACCCTATGCTGAATCTCAGTGTGGTGGAAAAACATGGCTTGGAATTCAGCTCTGCCGATGTACTCAACGAATGGCTGCTGCGTCTGCCTGTTCTTCAGGTCTTTACAGCGGAACGTGTGGCATACTTCAACGCTTTGCGGCAGTTAGAACCGCCAGAAACGGCGCGTTATCACAATCTCTTCAGGGAATGGATTGGTTCCCAGATTCGAGCCGATCTGTGGGGCTGGATCTGCCCCGGAAATCCTAGGCTGGCAGCTGAGTTAGCTTTTAGGGACGCTGCGGTGAGTCATGTGAAGAACGGCATATATGGCGAGATCTTCTTTGCGACAGCTTGTACTGCGAGTTTTGTGGCAGAATCTCCTGCTGATGCTTTGCGAGTGGGGCTCGAGTATATTCCCCAGCATTCGCGTCTTGCGGAGGCCATCAAGGAGGTCTTCAGCCTGCATGAGCGCATCCCTGACTTCGAACGGGCTGTCGATCGGCTGTATGAGCTGTATGGCCACTATCACTGGGTGCATACCATCAATAACGCTGCTTTAGTGACAGCCGCCTCGCTGTACAGTGAAGGTGACTGCGAACGTGGTATCACCTACGCCGTGGTGGGTGGCTGGGATACCGACTGTAATGGAGCCACCGTAGGTTCCATCCTGGGAGTGATGCACGGGGCTGATCAGCTCCCGCAGAAGTGGATTGCACCCTTAAGGAACACTATCC
>JAAYMI010000168.1 GCA_012521465.1 Bacillota bacterium
ATCTCTGCTGCAGGAGCTCATGCGGCACCCGTATTTTGAGGAAAAGCCGCCAAAGAGCACCGGCCGTGAGTTGTTCGGCCGCGAGTTCAGCGAGCGGCTTCTTCAGGAAAGCCGCTGTTCTCCTGAGGACCTAGTGGCAACAGTTACTGCCTTCACGGCCGAAAGCATCGCAGACCAGTACCGCCGTTTCGTCCTGCCGTTTACGGAGACCATCGACCGGGTGGTCGTGGCCGGCGGTGGCAGCCGTAATCCCACGCTCCTCAGGATGATTCAGGAGCGCGTAGGGTGTCCCGTCTACGTCCACGATGACTTCGGCATTTCTAGCGATGCCAAAGAAGCAGTCGCCTTCGCCCTCATGGCTGTGGCTGCTGTTGAGCGCCGGGCCAATAATGTCCCTCGGGCTACAGGGGCCTACCGCCGAACGGTTCTGGGGAAAATCGTCTATCCCGGTGAGGCCTGAGATTCTGGGCCCAGGGAAAGGGGGGATTTTCAGCCTAGTCTTGTTGGTTGCTGGTTTCGGAATTAACACAGAAGAGAGGGATTGATAGTGAAGAGACTTGTTGGAGGCATAATCATCGTTCTGCTTTTGGTAGCTTTTACCGGGTTCAGCCTAGCCGATTGGAAGGGTACCATCACCATTTGGGATGCTCCCCGCTGGCCTGATGAAAATGATGACAAGTTCCATTGGATAAAAGGGAAGATTGCTGAGTTTGAAGAGCTGAATCCAGGCGTCAAGATTGAACTGATCGAGACTCCCTGGGCTGAGCTGGGCGACAAGCTTTCCATCGCGATTGCAGGTCGCGCCTGGCCAGATCTGGTTCCTGTAGACATCAGCGGAGCCATCAACAAAGGCCACCTGGATCAGGGCGTTGTAGAACCTTTGGACGACTTCTTCACAGCCGAAGAGCTGGCTGACTTCGTCCCAGGTGCTCTGGCTGCGTACAGCTATAACGACAAGCTGTGGGGTATTCCCACATCCATGTCAGTGCACGTCATGCTTCTCAACCTCGACCACTTCGAGGCGGCGGGCGTGGAGCCCCCCAAAGACGGCAAGTGGACTTGGGATGAGTTTGTGGAGACGGCCAAGGCGCTGACACGCGAGGGCAATTACGGCTTTACGACCTATATCCTGAAGGGCTACTATGAGGCTTGGCCGTTCTTCTATATGGACGGTGGGCGTCCGATCGTCGACGGCAAGTTCGCTTTTGACTCGCCGGAAGCGATTTCCGCAATCCAAAAGTTGGTTGATTTGAAGTTTGTGCATGGGGCTGCGCCAATCGAGATGGGCAGCGCCGACGTGGGCGGAGCTTTCCAAGCTTTGGCACGGGAAGGACAGCGCCATGTTGCCATGGGCCCGTGGAACTCGTGGGCTATTGCCACGGTCTCCACTGAGGGAGTGAACTATCTCCCGAACGTCATGGTTGCCGAGTATCCAGTTGGTGATTCGGGCAAGCCCGTTACAATCGGCGGCGCCGGCGGCTGGGTCATCATGAAGCAGCCGAACAAAGAGAAGCTAGCGAAAGTGGTGGAGTTTGCCAAGTTCTTGTCCACCGCAGAAGAGCAGTATAAGTTTGCTCGGTTCTACGGCACATTCCCATCCCGGTTCTCTACCATGGAGATGGATCCTTTTGCTGATCAGCCTCTCATGAAGCGGGCTATGGAAATGCTGGAGTTTGCCGAAGCAGTCCCGGATCATCCCAACTGGGCGCAGATTGATGAGCGAATTCAGGCTGAACTACAGCTGATCTTCGCAGGTGAAAAAACGGTTGAGCAGGGAATGCAGGATGCAGCCCGGGCAGTGGAGCGCCTCCTGCGGTAATGCGATTAAGTCGAGCGTCTGCGCCTTGCTGTTGTGAGGCGGGGGCAGACGCTCCTTTTTCGTTGAAATATGAGGAGGTCTTGATGTATGCTGAAGCAAATCTGGAGAGGCCGTTCGGGCTATCTGTTCATTCTTCCGAAATTCGCACTGTTTATTGTGTTTGTGTTCATTCCCATTCTGTGGTCATTTCTTGTCTCGTTCCAGGAATACCGGGTGTTTGACACGGTTTGGGTTGGGCTGGACAACTTCCGCGATGCTTTTTCCGATGACATCTTTTGGATGGCCGTCCAGAATACGCTGCGCTACGCTGTTGTTGTGATGCCCTCGACAGTGATCATCGCCCTGATCTTGGCTTCGCTGATCAACCCTCTCCGCCGCAGCGCCCAAACGTTCTTCCGAGCGGCCTTTTATCTGCCCACCGTTGCATCTACTGTCGTCCTGTCCATGGTGTGGCGTTGGATCTTTCAGACCAGATTTGGTTTGGCGAACTACTTCCTTGCATCCCTGGGGCTGGAACCCATCAACTGGCTGCACAGCTCTGAGTGGGCCATGCGTTCGGTGATCACTATGGCTGTCCTTACGCCACCTGGTATGGGAGTGATCCTGTATCTAGCAGCGATGAGCTCAATTCCGGATTCACTTTACGAGGCGGCCACAATTGATGGAGCCAATCGCCTTGTGCAGTGGTGGCGCATTACGCTTCCCCTCCTGAAGCCCACAACGCTCTACTTGATGATTGTGTCCACAATTGGATCATTCCAAGTGTTTGACCAGGTGATGCTCATGACGCAGGGAGGACCGGGTTACGCCACTACCACAATTGTGCACCGCATCTACCAGACAGCGTTTCGCGACTTCCAGTTTGGCTACGCAGGAGCCATGTCCATGCTGCTGTTTTTCGCCATCATCGTGCTGGCCTTGATCCAGTCTAGGTTGGTCACTAGCGACGTGGAATATAAGGGTTAGGTGATGTATAGATGAAAAGAATCCGTGCTTCTCGCTTAGGGCTGCTGCTGATGTATGCCGTCCTTACCATCTGGGCTGTGATTTCACTCATTCCCCTCTACTGGGTTTTCACAACCGCATTTCAACAGCCCAATGAGGTCCAGATCATGCCGCCCAAGTTTATTCCTACCGTGGTCAGCCGGTATCTACCCCTTCGCCTCACTGGGCAAAAGGAAGCTGCCCAGGCGTTGGTGGACGGTGCCCTGGAAAGCTTCCGCCTGCTTTTCCAGCGTACTGACATGGTGCGCTGGTTCATGAACAGTGCTCTTATTGCCGTAAGCGCCACGGCTGGGGTGCTGTTTCTGGACTCCATGGCCGCCTTTAGTTTTGCGAAGAAGCAGTTTCCCGGGCGAGAGTTTATCTTCTGGCTGATGATCAGTACCATGATGATCCCTGGTCAAGTTCTCTTGGTTCCCATGTTCATGGTGGTGCGCAATTTAGGGATAGTAAATACTCCTTGGGCCATACTCTTGCCGCAGCTGTCGATGGTTTTCGGAGTGTTTCTACTGCGGCAGTTTATGAGTACCATTCCATCGGAGTTGATTGAGGCGGCGCGCATCGACGGTGCCGGAGAGTTCGGCATTTATTGGCGCGTTATGCTGCCCCTAGCTAAGCCTGGCCTTGCTACCCTCGGTATTCTCACTTTTTCCGCGAGCTGGAACTCGTTCCTGTGGCCCTTGATTGCCGTCCAAAAGTCAGAGTGGTTTACCCTGCCTGTGGGTCTTAAGACGCTGCAAGACCAGAACTTAGTCAACTACGGGCTGCTCATGAGTGGTGCCGCTGTAGCTGCCGTGCCAATGATCATCGTGTTCCTGTCCTTCCAGAAATACTTTATCCGAGGTCTCACATTAGGTGGGGTGAAGGGCTGAGGGATGCACTGCAGATTTCCCAGCTAAAGGGAACCACACTTGAAGGAATTATCCCAAAAACTGCCGAAATAGTCATTATTACCAATAGGCAGTGGGGGGAACTGCATGCACATATCCATCCGGGCAAGTCTTTACGGAATTCTGGCATTACTAGTTCTGACAATTGGGGGATTGGGCGTTCTAGCCTGGACTCAGTTAGATGAGACTCTCGACCTCTCTGTGCAAGCACAGGAGGGCGTTCAGCTTGCCCACATCGTCTCGCAGCGGGAAACGGATCACATTCAATGGGCGCTGCAGTTGGCGGAGTCATTCAACAGGCGGGAACCGTTCACTGGTCAGCTCGATCCGCACTACTGCGCCTTTGGAAGCTGGTACGGGGAGTTCATCCATTCGGAGGAGTTCGCCGCGCTTCCGATTGAGCTGCAGGCTTCATTTCTGGCAATGGACCAGCCCCATAGGGATCTCCACAAATCGGCTCAGGACATTACGAACAGACTCA
>JAAYMI010000169.1 GCA_012521465.1 Bacillota bacterium
AGCTGCTCCAGGGCGCTGCCGCTTTCTTCCACTTCCTCCATAGCACCGGCACCTTTCATGGCTACAAACACACCGCCGACCTTTACAAAAGGCACACACAGCTCAAGTAGGATGGGCAGGCGGGCGAACTCGGTCAACTGAACCTGCTGATCTGCGGCAATCTCAATACCGAGCTCAGCCAAGCCTTCCTCTAAAGCCGTGCTGAATTCACGCATCTCACTTTTCACTCCGCTTCTGAGTCTCCAAATAGATCATGAGCACATTCACGTCGGCAGGACTCACGCCAGAAATCCTGGCGGCCTGACCCAGAGAACGGGGCCTGATCCTGGCCAATTTCTCCGCAGCCTCGCGCGACAGCCCCCGCAGCTTGATGTAGTCGATGTCCTTGGGTAAGAGGCGTTCTTCCATCCGTTCGAAACGCTCGATGGCAGCCTGCTGCTTGCGCAGGTAGCCCTCGTACTTCACAAGCACTTCCACCGCACGCCGGACAGTCTGGGGAAGATCGGGCAGCTCACCGAGCATCCCGAGCTGTTCGTAGGATACTTCGGGCCTGCGCAGCAGTTCAGCCAGAGTCACTCCGTGCCGCAGCTCGGGTGTGCCTATCTCTCTGAGCAGGGCATTAGTGGCTGGGTCTCCGCCTACTGGCGCCGTTTTCAGCCGCTCAACTTCCCGCTTGATCATCTCTTGTTTGGCGGTAAAAGCGGCATAGCGTTCTTCGCTGATCAGGCCCACCTCGTAGCCAAGGGGAGTGAGCCTGGCGTCCGCGTTATCCATACGCAGATACAGGCGGTGTTCGGCCCTGGAAGTCATCATGCGGTACGGCTCTGTTGTGCCTTTCGTCACTAGATCATCAATCAGCACCCCAATATAGGCTTGGGACCGGGAAATGGTGATGGGCTCCTGGCCGTTTAGGAACCGGACCGCATTGATCCCGGCGACAATTCCCTGGGCAGCAGCCTCTTCGTAGCCAGATGTTCCGTTAATCTGGCCTGCACAGAACAGCCCCGCGATCTCCTTAGTCATGAGAGAGCTCTCGAGACAGAAAGGATCCAGGCAGTCGTACTCAATCGCGTATGCCCAACGCATGATCTCAGCATTTTCCAAGCCAGGAATGGTTTGCAGCAGCTCGATCTGGACTTCGGCCGGCAGGGAAGTGGAAAGGCCACTTAAATAGCCTTCATTAGTCTGCCATCCCTCCGGCTCGACAAATACCTGGTGGCCTGTGCGCTCTGGGAACTGCACAACCTTGCTTTCTATGGAAGGGCAGTAACGCGGTCCGGTGCCAGTGATGGCACCACTGTACAGCGCCGCGCGGTGCAGATTGGCCTGGACGACGGCATGTGTCGCCTCGTTGGTGTACGTCACCCAGCAGGGAACTTGTTCGATCTCTATCGAACCAGTTTCGAAGGAGAAGCCTTCGAGGGGATTATCTCCTTCCAGTTTCATCATTTTGCTGTAGTCCAAGGAGCGCAGATTGATGCGAGGAGGCGTACCGGTCTTGAAGCGCACGACAGGCAGCAGCTCCCTGAGATTGCGCGCGAGCTCCACAGCAGGATGCTGCCCCTGGGGAGCACCTGGGTAGCGCACATCGCCAATGTGGATCTCAGAATCGAGGTATGTGCCAGTGGCTAGTATCACCACAGGAGCATAAAGCGTTGTTCCATCTCTGAGTCTTACTCCCGCAGCTCTGCTGTTCTCCACTAAGAGCCTGGTAACCAGCCCCTCCTTCAAAAAGAGGTTTGGGGTCGTCTCCAGGACATACTTCATGCGGCGCTGGTAGAACTTGCGATCCAGCTGCACCCGCAGAGACTGGACTGCCGGCCCTTTGCGGGTGTTGAGCATCCGGCCCTGCATTAGGGTGGCATCGCAGTTTTTGCCCATCTCGCCGCCAAGGGCATCGATCTCCCGCACCAAAGCAGCCTTCCCGGAACCCCCGATCGAAGGGTTGCAGGGCATGAGGGCGACGTTTTCCAAGCTGAAGGTGAGCAGGGCTGTCTGCTTACCCAGCCGCGCACAGGCTAAGGCAGCTTCACAGCCCGCATGGCCGGCACCCACCACAATGACGTCATAGCGAGTGTGCTTATGAGACATACCTGGTCACGTCCTTCAGTACCACAGCCAACACACTTACATCGGCAGGGGAAACACCAGAAATGCGGGCCGCCTGTCCTAGATTGATGGGCCGCACTTCACTGAGCCTTTCCCGGGCTTCGGTGCGCAGGCCGTGGATTTTCATATAGTCGATGTTTTCCGGAATTCGAATGTCTTCTAGTTTTTGAAATTCCGCAACTTGACGCTCTTGGCGCTCCACGTACCCAGCGTATTTCACTGCTATCTCCACCTGTTCAATCACTTCTGCGGGCAGCTGAGGAAAGGCAGCAAAGTGGGCTAGATCTTTGAAGGCCAATTCCGGGCGCTGCAGGAGCTCCGCCAAGCTTACGCTCTTCTTCAAATCACCAGAGCCCAGCTCTTGCAGTTTGGCCCGAACCGCCGCCGTGGGAGTCACCTTCGTAGTATTGAGCCAAGTGATGGTTTCCTTAATCAACCGACGCTTTTCTTCAAACCTCTGATACTGGTTTTCATCCACCAGCCCCAGCTCGCGGCCGATTGGGCGCAGCCTTAAGTCCGCGTTATCGATGCGGAGCAGCAGGCGGTATTCAGCGCGGGATGTCATCATCCGGTAGGGCTCTGTTGTCCCTTTCGTGACGAGGTCATCAATGAGCACTCCGATATAAGCCTGGGAGCGCCGCAGGATTACAGGTTCCTGTCCCAACACCTTACGGGCCGCATTGATACCCGCCATAATTCCCTGGGCCGCTGCTTCCTCATAGCCCGAGGTACCGTTAATCTGGCCTGCCGTGAACAAACCGGCAACTACGCGTGATTCCAAGGTGAGCTGCATCTGGGAAGGAATGATATAGTCGTATTCTACAGCATAGCCGGGCCGCATGATCTTTGCCTTCTCCAGCCCAGGAATGGAACGCACGATCTCTTCCTGCACATCCTCAGGCATAGCAGTGGTCAGCCCTAAGCAATACAGTTCTTTCGTGTATCTTCCTTCCGGTTCCAAAAAAATCTGGTGGTCCAGTTTGTCCGGAAAGCGCAGCACTTTGCGGTCAATTGATGGGCAAAAGCGCGGGCCGTGTCCCACCACACTTCCACTTTGGATGGGCGAACGGTGGAGATTTGCCCGAATTACCTCGATCGTCTTGGGAGTGGTACGCGTATACCAGCAGGGCAGCTGGAGGCGGTCTTCTTTGAGTGAATCAAAAGAAAACCGCAGGGGTACAGGGCTGCCCGGCTGTTCTGTGAGCCGGTCGTAATCCACGGTGTCGGCGTGGAGGCGGGGAGGAGTAGCGCTCTGAAAGCGGGCTAATCTGATGCCCAGCTCCTCGAGGTTCTGGGACAGCTCCTCAACAGCTGGCTCACCCTGGCGCCCGCCGGGATAGCGCAGCTGACCCACTACCAACACGCCCCGCATGAAGGTGCCAGTTGCCAAAATCACTGCTGGCGCCGTGAATTCTACGCCGTGTTTAGTCCTGACTCCGTGAACTGCACCTTTCTCTACCAGAAGCTGTGTGACTATCGCTTGGCGCACATCTAGGTTGGGCTGGCTTTCTAAAGCCATGGTCATAAGGCTGCGATAAAGCACTTTGTCGGCCTGCGCCCGAATCGCGAGCACCGCTGGGCCTCTGCTTTCGTTGAGCAGCCGAATATTCAGGAATGAATTATCGATAATCTTGCCCATCAGTCCGCCTAAAGCATCTATTTCCCGCACCAAATGGCTCTTGGCGGCAGGTCCGCCGATGGCGGGATTGCAGGGCATCTGGGCTATATTATCCAGACTTGTGGTCAGGAGCAGCGTCCGGCAGCCGAGCCGAGCCGCAGCATAAGCCGCTTCACAGCCCGCGTGCCCTGCACCGACCACAATCACTTCATAGTCTCTTTCCATGTCCATCCTACTTTCCAATACAGAACTGGGCAAAGATCCGCTCGATCACATTTTCCCGCACGGTTTCTCCGGTGATTTCCCCAAGGTGTTCCAAAGCTCCCTGCAGGCCCACGGAAATGAGATCAAGGGGCAGCCCCTGCTCAAGCGTCGCGAGGGCTTGCTCGAGATCAGCCTTTGCGTGTTCCAGAGCAGCTTTATGCCGGGCGCGCGTGACAATGGCATGACTAGATGTGCCTTCCCGGATCATTCCGTGGGTCACCAGCTCCACAATCCCGTCTACCAGCGGGTCCAGCTCGCCTTCCAACAGGGAGATTTCCACAACCTTGGCCCCCTGCAGATCATCTCCGGGAAGGTCAGATAGATTCCAGACGCGGGGGAGATCTGATTTGTTGATCACGATAACCCGCTGCTTGTCTTTAGTGCGGGCGAGAATCTGGAAATCCTCAGACGTCAAAGGCACGCTGCCATCTAGGACATGGATGATGAGGTCCGCCTCCTTAAGCAGCTGGACGGCCCGTTCCACGCCGAGGCGTTCCACTAAATCGACGCTTTCCCGAATCCCGGCAGTATCGATGAGGCGCAGGGGGATCCCCTTTAGGTTGAGGACTTCTTCAATTGTATCCCTAGTGGTCCCCGGAATGTCCGTCACTAAAGCCCGCTGCTCGTCCAGGAGGCGGTTTAGGAGGCTGGATTTGCCCACGTTTGGTTTGCCCGTGATCACTGCCTTCAAACCTTCCCGCAGTACTTTGCCCTGATCCGCGGTGGCAATGAGGCGGTCGAGCTCTGCGATACCTTCCCTGATGACATCAGCCATCTCATCCATCTCCATCTCGGGGATGTCGTCCTCGGGATAGTCGATCACCGCTTCAACACGGACCACTAAGTCATAGAGATGTTCTCGGATCGCGCCAATGCGCCGGCTGAGGCTGCCTTCCAATTGGTCAACCGCCACCGCCAAGCTGGCTTCGGTGCGTGAACGCACCACATCCATGACTGCCTCGGCTTGTGACAAATCGATGCGGCCGTTGAGAAAAGCGCGCTTGGTGAACTCGCCCGGCTCTGCCAGGCGGGCCCCCTCGCGTAAGGCTGCCTCCAGAACGCGCTGGACGACCACAACGCCACCGTGGCACTGAAACTCGACCACATCTTCACCAGTGTACGAACGAGGAGCGCGCATCACCAGCAAAATAGCTTCATCGATGGTACGGTTCGTAACTGGGTCAACAACTCGGCCGTACCGCACACTGTATCCAGGTAAAGTGCTGGGACGGATGCCGTGCCGAGTCACAAATATGCGATCCGCAATATCCAATGCTGTACTGCCGCTCAAACGCACGATGCCGATGCCGGCTTCGCCCAGAGCAGTGGCAATTGCGGCTATGGTCTGATCGGTCAAGCTCATCACCTCCTGGATATTCTATCACAAAATAAAAAAACGGGCGTACACTCGGCACGCCCCCTCCAAAAATTGATTATCTCTTCGGTACAATCACGACTTTGCGATAGGGTTCTCTTCCTTCACTGTGGGTTTCCACACCCTCAACCTGGCTTAACTCTTGATGGACAATGCGCCGCTCCGCGGCATTCATGGGATCGAGCACCACCCGGCGGCCCGTCGCCTGCGCCTTCGCCGCCAAGCGCTGCGCAAGATTCTGCAGCGTCTCAGTCCTGCGCGCCCGATAACCCTCCACATCAACAATGACACGGTGCCAGGTATCGCCAGCCTGCCGGTTAACCGTGAGTCCAGCGAGATACTGCAGGGCCTCAAGTGTCTGCCCGCGGCGACCGATCAACACACCCAGATCGCTGCCG
>JAAYMI010000170.1 GCA_012521465.1 Bacillota bacterium
CCTTCTCGTATGCCGCCTTGGCACGGTCGTTCCATTCGCGCTGGGCGTAGATATTCCCGAGGTTGCTGTAGGGGGCAGGGTCATTGGGGTCCAAGGCGATCGCCTGCTGGAACAGCTCTTCGGCGGCATCTAGCTGTTCGCGCCTAGCGTAAACCACTCCGAGCTTGTTCACGGCTTTGGCGTGCTCTGGGTCCGCGTCCAGTAATTGGCGGAGCAGCTCTTCGGCCTCGTCCAGCTGCCAGCGTTCCAGTTTATCTACAGCTTGTTCGTACAAGTCCACTGGTGTGTTTGTCATGTTTGTCACCTCGTTTCGTTTCCATTATAATCCGTGTGTTGGCGGTGGACAAGGATTACACGCTCCTTCTGCCAGCCACTAGGAAAAGCAGTGCGAGTCCCATTAACCCGATGACCGGGTAGGCCAGGCGCACCAACGAACCAAATCCAACCGCGGCTACCAACAGTCCTAGCCCGAGGACCACGGCGCTTGCAGTTATGGAGTTCAGTGTCGTCTGCTGTACCAAGCGCTCTACCATCGCGTAGCAGTGGGCGAGGGCCGTGGTGAGCATTGAGGTGTAGAGCGTGCAGCGGAATACCGGTGTGAAGGCCTGGACGGATTCACTTACAAGGCCTAGCATAGGCATTTCCCAGGAAGCAGCGGCAGTATCTCTGCTCCACAAACCCGCGCTCGCTGTCAGGAGAAGTGCTCCAACGACAGTGTTCCCAAAGACGGCTGCTGACCAGACTTGGCTGTTCGATTTCAGCCGTCGGTGAAAGGTGGCCCAGACACCTATGGAAAAGCACAGGTTGTAAGATGCGTACAGCACCGCGGAAGCAATCCCTGTACTGACCCCACCCTCTGGAATAGTGACGCCGCGCGCCGCTGACAGTGCGCTAGGCACAGCCAGAGAGAGCACCATAAACGGAGTTAAGATCTGTCCGAAGCTTAGGACAGTGTCTGCCCCTCGGTAGACAAGCAAACCGACTAGGGATGCTGTCACGAGGCCGCCTCCACGTAGGCCAAAACTAGCCCACACCAAACTCTCGCACCCTGCCAGCATAACCCCTAGGCCCACCACAGAGAATAGACTGTACAGCCCGTCCAATACGGGTCCTGAGCCACCACCGATCTTATACAGGAAATCACTGTACGATACGGCTGAGACCTCCATCGCCTTGCTTAGCACCAATCCGCTCCCGCCTGCGAGGATAATCGTACTCACCAGTATGCCAAACAGACCTGCCCTACCATGCTCGACGAAAAAGGCCTGAATCTCGGCGCCCGACGCAAATCCCGCACCAATGAAGGCGGCGACGTACAGGAGGCTCAGGCACATGCTCTCCCTCAACCGACTCTCCCCCTCCCTCGACACGCTATTCCAGAATTCTGCCATTCATGCATAAGACTGCTTGTCTCTGCATAGATTATGGAAGACAACGGAGTGGAGGAGAGTGCCTTCATGTCTGAGGAGCTGTCAATTGGGCGGGTGCACTGGCGTGATCCCTTGGCTGCAGACTATCTAGCCCTGACGATAGCCAATCTACCCCTCGCTGCGAGGGTTACAGTTGTTTGCGTTGGGACTGATCGTTCCACGGGTGACTGCTTGGGGCCTCTCGTGGGCTCTAACTTAACTCGGTACGTCGAAACCGGCCACCTTTCCCCAGGTGTGACCGTGTTCGGTACCCTCGATGAACCAGTTCATGCGCTGAACTTGCCTGAGTACGCACGCAAGCTTTCCCATCCTGACTACCGAACGCAGACGGTCATCGCGATAGACGCCTGCCTCGGCAAGTCGCGCAATGTCGGGTACATATCTGTAAAGCGTGGCCCGCTCCTTCCGGGTACGGGTGTGAATAAGAGCCTGCCGGTTATCGGCGACTATCATATTATCGGCGTAGTCAACGTCAGTGGATTTATGGAGCATGTTGTCCTGCAGAACACAAGATTGAGCTTGGTTGTGAGTATGGCGGAGGTAATCACCAAATCATTGGTAGCCGCGCTGTCCGTTGGGCCAGCGAGACGCGAGGCTGCCCTCTCGTTACCGCTGCCGTTCTAGTCTAGTAGTATAGAAATGTTCCACGTGGAACACTAAGCGCGATGGGAGCGGCCTGTGGCCGCTCTCTCGTGTCTTCCTTCCAACTTCGTTCTGTCTCCTTATGGCCGGAGCAGCTCCACTATTCTCTCCAACTCTTCGTCTGAATAGTACTCAATCTCAATCTTTCCCCTGCCGCGCTTGTAGCCAATGCTCACCTTCGTGCCGAGGGACCGCTGCAGCTCCTCCTCCAACCTCACTATCTCCGGGTCAATCCGCTTCAATGTTCCACGTGGAACACGAGGGCTCAGCTTCACAAGCCTCTCCAATTGACGAACCGACAGGTCCTCGCGCACCACTCTTGCAGCAAGCCGCTGTCTTAGCCCAACGTTCTCCACTCCGAGCAGAACCTTCGCGTGGCCCGTAGAAATCTGGCCCCGCTCCAGCATCCCCCTCACCTGAGAATCTAATCCGAGCAGCCGTAGGGAATTAGCGACAGACGACCGGCTCCGCCCCGCTACTTCAGCCACCTCCGCCTGCGTCAACCCGAATTCCTCAATTAATCTCTGGAACCCTTCTGCTTCCTCGACGGGATTCAGATCCTCACGCTGTAGGTTTTCAATCAGAGCAAGCTGCATCATGTCCCTGTCACTGTAGTCCCGGACAATCGCTGGAAGCGCCGCTAACCCGGCAAGTTGAGACGCACGCCACCGACGCTCCCCTACGACTAGCTCATACCGGCCAGCCTTCCTTCGGACGATGACGGGCTCCAGCAGGCCATGCTGCTTGATAGAGTCCGCTAACTGAGCGAGCTTTTCCTCGTCAAAGGTGCGCCTCGGCTGAAACGGGTTGGGACTGATCTCGTTCACATCGATCTCCTGTGCAGCCGGCCGAACCACTGCCTGATCCCCTTCTGGAATCAATGCCCTCAGTCCTCGACCAAGCCTCTGCTTTGTCACTTGCCCAACACCTCCCGCGCCAGATTCTGATACGCCACAGCACCCTTCGACTTATCATCGTACAGGGCAATCGGAAGCCCAAAGCTGGGCGCTTCCCCTAAGCGCACATTTCGGGGAATCATAGACTCATACACCTTCACTTTATTTTGGAAGTAGTTCTGAACATCCTGTACGACCTGCTGCGACAGATTCGTCCGGGCATCGTACATGGTCATCACAACGCCTTCCCATTCAAGGTCCGGGTTCAGATGCTCTTGGACCATCGCAATCGTGCTTACCAGCTGGCTGAGTCCCTCAAGGGCGTAGTACTCGCACTGGATCGGGACCAACACTGAGTTCGCCGCCGTCAACGCATTCACGGTAAGCAGCCCCAAGCTTGGGGGCGCATCGGCTATAATATAATCGTACTTGGGCAGAACTGGTTCTAGGGCCCTTTTCAGCCGAAACTCCCGGGAAATAGTCGACACTAGTTCGATCTCGGCACCCGCGAGTTCAATGGTGGCCGGGGCGACATCAAACCCTGAGATCGCGGTGGGCTGGATGATCCGCTCAATCCGCTCCCCCTCGATCAATACGCTGTACATGCTCATCCTAATCTTCGCTTTGTCAACGCCCACACCACTCGATGCGTTACCCTGTGGATCCACGTCGAGGAGCAGCACCTTCTTGCCTTCCAGAGCCAAATAGGCGCCTAGGTTAACGGCCGTTGTGCTTTTCCCGACGCCTCCCTTTTGGTTGACTACAGCAATCACTCTAGCCATCTTCCCCCACCCCCAGAGGCTTTCTCACCACAACTAGCAGCTCAAAGGCTTCGTCCCCTTCTCTTTCTTCTACTGCAACCTCCAGGCCGCTCTTTCGCAGAGTATCCGCCAGGCTCTTCACGCTATTCCGAAATGTGCGAAGATCCTTGAGAATCAGAGTTCTTTTCGGCCGCCTCGCTTCCACTGCTTCTCTCCGCCGTTGTAGAATCCTATCCACTAACTCTTCGGTCTGCCTAACGTTCAGGCCCCGTTCCTGAACTTCTGCGAGAACCCTCAGCATGTCCGGTTCATCCTCAAGCTTGAGCAGCGCCCGCGCATGCCGCTCGCTCAGCATTTCCCGGGAAATAATCTCCTTAACCTTGTCCGGCAGCCTCAAAAGTCGAAGCTTGTTGGCGATGCTTGATTGTTTGCGCCCAAGCCTAACCGCCAGTTCTTCTTGGGTCAAACCAAACTCTTCGAGCAACCTCCGATAACCTTCCGCTTCTTCGAACAACCGCAGATCCTTGCGCTGCAAGTTCTCGATTAGTGCAACTTCGGCAGCTTCTCGGTCCGCAAACTCCCGTACAATCGCGGGAATTGTCTCAAAACCCAACCTTCGACAAGCACGCAAGCGCCTTTCGCCCACAACCACTTCGTAACCTATGTGCGACTTCCTCACTACGATAGGGTGGAGGACGCCGTGTTCAGCAATTGACTGCGCTAGTTCGTCCAGACCTTCATCGTCGAATTCCGATCGAGGCTGGTACTGGCTGGCCTGGATCAATTCGATCGGCAGATGCTCAATTCGTTCCTGGGTTTGTCCCTCCAGGACTGGGGGAGTATCCGCGTCTTGCGGTCGCATCTTGCTGCGCAGAACATCAGTCAGCCGCATTGCATCGTCACCTCGCTTGTTCACCTACCATATTCGGTACCTCAGTGGGCGTTCCTGCCACAATTGCAAGAAAAAACACCGCAGAACCGATCTGCGGTGTCACACAATTTCTCTATAGCGGCTGTCTAGCCGGAATTCCTGCTCTGCGCGGGAACATACGTTTGGTTGGGCCGTGCTTTTTTACAACGACCAGCGCACGCTGGCCGCAGCCCTCTGGCAGCACGAGGTTGTGAACTGTCTCAATGCTGGCGTTGAGCTGCTCCAGGGCGCTGCCGCTTTCTTCCACTTCCTCCATAGCACCGGCACCTTTCATGGCTACAAACACACCGCCGACCTTTACAAAAGGCACACACAGCTCAAGTAGGATGGGCAGGCGGGCGA
>JAAYMI010000171.1 GCA_012521465.1 Bacillota bacterium
GCCCCTGCCGCTCGGTCATTCAATCATCGTCACGGTCGTCATCGTCTAGGTCATCATTCCAGTCATCGTCTCCGCTGTCCTTGTTCTGAAAATCAACAGCACCGCGGGTGCCGTTAGTGAGTTCGTACTCAAACTCGAATTCGCGCACATCTCCTTCCGCGATGGCCAATTGGTCCAGGACAGACTGAATCAGGGTCAGAGGTTCACTGGTCGGGAGAGAGGGTATGGCAGCGGCAATTGCCTCGGTCTGGTCTACAGCCGCTTGTCCTGTGACTTCCCCTTCGTCTGGGCGGTCGCCTCGCCGGAGCATGGCTCTTGGATCCTGGCCCTCCTGGGCGTTGTAAGCCAGTTTGATTTCGGCATCGTTCACCAGCTCAATCTCTAGATCCAATCTCCTCAGGTCCTCCAAGCGGTTACCAGGGGTGGCGGCTTGGGAGCGTATTTCTTCCTCGACGGTGCCAGAACGGGGCTTAGTCTGCAGCCAGCCTTGCGCGTAGGCCAAAGCTACTAGAATTACAGCGATGACTAAGACTGGAATGAACCGCTGGATCTTCATGGCGCTTGCTCCTTTCATATGGTCCTAAGCGATAGTCTGCCCAAAATGGCTGGGCTTGAAACGCCGAGAACCCATGCTGCATTGCAGAGGAGCTTTCGGGAAAGCATCATTGTGAGGTGGTGGCTAGGAAAGGGGCTTGACATTTCAATTAATGAGAGGTATTATCAATATAGACAGCTGATGGATGATATTAGCAAAGAGGAGGCTGAAACATGAGCAAGAATAATGTAGGATTACCAGTGGATGGCAGCAAACGGGTAGTGGAACAGCTTAACAAGCACCTCGCGAATTTGCATGTGCTCTACACGAAGCTGCACAACTATCACTGGAACGTGGAGGGCAGAGGTTTCTTTACAATTCATGCCAAGTTGGAAGAACTCTATGACGGAGTCGCGGAAGAAATCGACGCCGTAGCAGAAAGAATCCTCATGCTTGGAGAGCGCCCGCTGGCCTCCATGGCTGACTATCTCAAATATGCAGAACTCGAGGAAGCCCCCAGCGAAGCCATTCAAAGCGATGAGCTTGCCAAGGTCTTACTGAAAGACTTCCAGACTCTCATTAACAACCTGCGGGCCGGAATCGAAGTGGCGCAGGAAGTAGGCGATGAGGTTACCGTCGATATGATGATTGGTTCTCTCAGCAATCTCGAGAAGAGTGTCTGGATGCTGGATGCATTCCTGAAGTAAACTCTGAATCAAGAGCCAGCCTGCCACCTACGGTAGGCTGGCTTATTCGCGTGCGGTCAGCTCAGCAGCTGCCAGCGCTTGCCCCGTCCTGCATCAATCAGCTGGAAGATGCCCGCTCTTGTGAAGGAGAACTCATAGCTCGGATCGTAGTCAGCCAGTTCCTCCACATATGCCTGAAAGCGCTGCGGCGTCAGCCTTGTGGCGAGGGTGATGTGGGGATGGTACGGCCTTGTTTCCACGGGCACACCGAATTGCTCCAGTTCTCCGGCCAAATCCCGCTGAAAAGCCAGCAGTTCCGGTGAGGGTTCTACCTTGACAAACAGCACTGCTTTACCAAAGCTGCCGATGCCTGCGCCTCTGATGGTAAACTGCGGGCGTCGGGATGCTGTCGACTGCACAACGGCAGCTAGCTCCGCATAGCTGTGGTCCCACTGGAAGGGCGGGATCAAAGTGATGTGGGGTGCGGTCCGGGGCGCGTGGAACCTGCGGCGCCAAGCTTCGATTTCGGCTTCCAGGGCAGGAGGCAGCGTGATGCCGATAAAATAGCTTTCCATGTACAGCATCCTTTCTCAGGGGGTAAGATGATGCCGAATGATCGAAATACTCTTTTGACGCGTTATCCTGAGCTTACGTCTATTATAGCGGAAATTGAGCGGGCTTGCGATGTTCTGGAAGAAGCTTTCCGGACGGGCAGAAAGCTGCTCGTCTGCGGTAATGGCGGCAGCGCTGCGGACAGCGAACACATTGTGGGTGAGCTGATGAAGGGGTTTCTCAAAACGCGCACTGTCGCAGAGGCTTTTAGGCAGCGCCTTGCGGAACTGGCGGGCAGTGAAGGAGAGGCTTTAGCCTGCAAGCTGCAGCAGGCTCTGCCTGCCATTTCGCTCACCAGTCAGACATCTCTCATCACAGCTATCGGCAACGACAATGGCTATGAGTTCGTCTTTGCCCAACAAGTGTTGGGTTACGGACAGCCAGGTGATGTGCTGCTCGCCATCACCACATCAGGCAGCTCCCGCAATGTGGTGAATGCCTGCCTTGCCGCGAGGGCTCTCGGCATGATTGTGCTCGGCTTTACGGGGCAGGGAGGTGGTAGAGTGGGTGAACTGAGCCACTACCTCATTGCAGTCCCCGAAGGAGAAACAGCGCATGTCCAGGAACTGCAGCAGGCAGTCTATCACTATATCTGTGCTGAAATCGAGCGGCGGTTTTTTCCCCAGTAACGCCTTGCGCCGCGTTCTGTTGCGTTGAGGTACGACATAGGGTATAATTAAGCCAGGCAAAGATTCGAACGAACGACCGATTTATCCCGTGGAAAGAGAAGGTGTTTAGCGCTGTGAACAAGACCCAAGAAGAGCAGATCTTGTCGGCGGCTTATATATGCATTGCCAGGGAAGGTTATGGCAGCGTCAGCCTCAGACAGATTGCACAGGAGGCAGGTGTGGCAGTCAGCCAGATCAGCTATCACTTCAAGAATAAGGAAGGACTGCTCCTGGCTGTCATAGCTCAAGCTGCGGAAAAATACCACAACTTGATGCGGCAGACCATCGCTGACATCCAATCTCCAGCGGAAAAAGAAGAAAGGCTGATTGCTCTTTTTAAAGAGGTGCTCATGAAAGACACGGCGTTGTTCCGAGTGATTTATGACTCTGCGGGCCTAGCTTTGTTTTCCGAGACATTTAGAACCAAGATGCAGGAAGTTTTCGCCGGCATCAGGCAGCAAATCGTGGACGAGATCCAAACTGCGGTGGAAGATCCGGCCGATGTGGCGCCCATCTCGCGGCTCATGTTTGGAGTGATTCTTGGCACCGCGATTCAGTTTCTCCTTGAACCAGATGATCCAGCAATTCTTGACTCCCTCGACATGCTTGGGCGTTTCTTCAGCTAGACCAGTGAGGTGGTATGCATGCATCGGCTGATCAAGTCCGTCCTGCGGCGGCCGTGGCTTTACTTGACCCTAGCACTGCTCGTAACCCTTATTACAGCATCGTTTATTCCCCGGCTAGAATTTGATGCCAGTATCATGTCCATGATCCCTGACGATGATCCGGTGTTGGAAGAACTGCAGGAAGTTACTCGCGAGTTTGGTTCGCAGGAGCTTTTTGCTGTGACGCTCCGAGCGGAGGACATCTATGAGCCTGCAGTCCTGAATAAACTCGCCGCGCTGGAAAAGGAAATAGCCGCTCTGCCAGGAGTAAGCCGAGTGGACAGTCCATTCAATGTCCAGCTGGTGGAAAGTGGGTTTTTTGGCATCGATATTCGGCCTGTTACAGCAGCAGTTCCCCAGACACCTGAGGAGATTGCCGATTTTCGTGCCGCATTCGCCCAAACGCCATACGCCGGTCGATTGATCACAGCGGATGGACGCGGTGCCATGCTGCTGGTCGAGTTTGAGCCCTGGGATGATGAGGAAAAGCGGCTGGTGGTGAAAGACATCGAGCGAATCGCTCAGTCCTATGCCGGTCCAGAGGAGATTTCAGTTGTCGGCGACCTCTATGTTTTCCACTATACAGAATATGCCATGCAGCAGGACCTCCTGCGCTTGGTTCCATTTGTAGTTGTTGCGATTATTGTTGTCTTGTATTGGACGTTCCGTTCTTTCTTGGGCGTTGCTGTTCCGCTTGTGACCGTCTCTCTGAGCTTGATTTGGACAGTAGGCCTGATGGCTTTGTTTAAGGTGCCCATATCGATTATCTCCATGGTTCTGCCCATGATTCTCTTAACATTGGGAGTTGCTTCTGGCATTCATATTCTCAATAAATACCAGGAGCTCTTGGCGTTAGGCCTAGAAAAGACGGTCGCTCTGGAGCGGACGTTCACAGAAATTGCCTCCCCCGTGATCATGGCCGCCTTAACCACATGCGCAGGCTTTGCCTCCCTGATTACCGCCTTTGTCCGCCCGATTCGGGAGTTCGGCGTGTTTACCGCCTTCGGGGTGGCGGCAGCGATGGCGCTCTCCCTCACAGTGGTTCCCGCCGCGCTTGTGTTGGTGAGGCCGCCGAAAACAAAGACCCAGCACCCCGGCAAGCCGCGGTCCGGCCTACTCACCGTTGGACTAGACCGCATTGCTCGGCTGGCACTGTACCGCAACCGTCTGGTAATTGTGGTGGGTATCGGTTTGCTGGTGGTGATGGGGATCGGCGGCAGTCTGATTCAGCTGGAGAGCAATATCGTGAACTACTTTGATGAAGAGACGCCGATTAGGCGAGCAACCACCACGGTGGAAGAGGTCTTTGGGGGAAGCATGCAGCTGGCAGTCGTTTTCGACACTGGTCAGCCAGATGGGATCAAAGACCCAGCTGTGCTTCGGAAAATTGAAGAAACCGCGGAGTATCTCGATACGTTTACCACCATCAACCATGCCACTTCCATCGTAGATGTGCTGAAACTGCTTAACCAGGCTCTCTGGGACGGAGACCCAGAGTTCTACAGGGTTCCTGAGACCCGGGAAGCCGTTGCGCAGCAGCTTCTCCTGTTTACGATGCAGGGTGGTTCTGGGCTGGATTCCCTCGTAAGCTACGATTACCGGCAAGCCATCATTAACGCCCAGATGAAAACCCTTGATGCCAAGCAGCTGGCTGATGTGATTCAAGCAGTGGAAGACTACGTGGAGCAGGAGTTTGGTCATGACCAAACCCTAAGAGTGACTGTGACAGGTACTCCTAAGGTTATGATGCGGTTGATGGACCGCTACGTGCAGACCCAGGTTTCCAGCCTGATTACGTCCACTATCGCTGTAGGCCTCATTGTTATGCTCTTGATGGGTTCGGTGGTCTTAGGGCTGCTCTGCCTTGTTCCCCTGGCGTTCACTGTGGCAGTTAATTTTGGTGTCATGGGTTTTGTGGGCATCCCTCTGGACGCAGTTACCTCGATTATTGCCAGCTTGGCTATAGGGCTAGGCATCGACTATGCCGTTCACTACGTGAGCCGCTATCGGCAAGAACGGGAGGCGGGCCGTAGTTTCGACGATGCCATTCTTGTCACAGGAACCACAGCTGGGCGGGGAATCTTCTATAATTCCGCAGCTTTGGTCGTTGGACTGCTCGTACTTGTCTTCTCCAGATATTTTCGGGCGATCGGGATTTTTGGCTACCTCATGGCCCTGACTATGGTAATCAGCAGTTTAGCCACTTTAGCGCTCATACCGGTATTTCTGCGAGTCTACGAAAATCGCACGCTAAGAGGGGGTAAGCACATGAGAAGGGCAGTCTTTGTCCTAGCCCTGGTACTGCTGGGGTTGTCCAGCACAGCATTAGCTCAAGAGTTGACGGGCAGCGAGATTCTCGAACAAATCGCACTAACTAATCTCTTGGCAGGATCAGGAACTGCACAGCTGGAGCTGATTACGGAGAACGCCACCGGTGCCCGGCGGAGTTACAGCCTGCAGATATTCCGCCAGCAGGATAGTGCAGGGGAAAAGCAGTTGCTGGAATACCTCGGGCCTGCGGATGTGCGGGGAACCAAGTTCCTGGCCATCAAAGAGGGAGATGGGCCCCGCCAGATGTGGCTCTATATGCCTGCGCTGGGGCGAGAACGGCGGATCGCGGCCAATATGACCGGAGACAAGTTCATGGGCACTGACTTTACTTACGAAGAGATCGCAGGTGACTTTGATTACAAGGAGCAGTACGAAGCGGAGCGGCTTCCAGATGAGGTATTAGACGGGCATAATGCCTATGTGCTGCTGATGCGGCCGGCGGAGAATGCGCCCTACCAAGAGGTAAGAATGTGGGTGCAGCAGGATGGAATGCTGCCCATCAAAATAGAGCTGTTTGAACAGAATGCAGCAGCGCCCACCAAGACACTCCGACTTGGTGATTTCCGGGATGTAGATGGCGAAGTGGTACCCCACTACTTAGAGATGCGGGATGAACTGGCAGGCACCCGCACCATCCTGCAGCTTTCTGAGATCAGCAGTGAACGGGTCTCAGACGATATCTTTTCCCTGCGTTACTTGCGGCGCTAGCAGCTGAGAGGGAGGAAAAAGCAATGCGCAAAGGGATCTACACTGTGACTCTGGTTCTCGCAGCACTGGTGATGAGTACCGCTGCCGATGCCGCTTCAGTAGGTGGCGAACTGCAGGCCAG
This sequence comes from Bacillota bacterium, assembly GCA_012521465.1. Taxonomy (GTDB): domain Bacteria; phylum Bacillota; class Limnochordia; order Darwinibacteriales; family Darwinibacteriaceae; genus 1109. Next base: position 6,327 of record JAAYMI010000171.1, read on the forward strand.
TGTTGTGTATGAGCTTGAGGCAGGAATCAGCTCAGCCCCCTTGCACCTGACCGTCGCAGTGAGCGACGATCTTTCCGGTAAGGGGAAACTGCATGCTGCGCTCAAGGGCAGGCTCGACCCGGTGGAAGACGTCTACAGCGCGGCGCTCGGTGAAGTATATGGATCATTTTACCTGGGGGATGTAGATCTGACAGTGGGGAGGAAGATCATCAGCTGGGGGACGGTGGATGCCTTTGGCCCCACCAATTACTTCGCCAGGCTGAGCGAAGATGCCCTGGTCCAGGGTTCGATGGCGGGCGAACCAGTCACCGGTGTGCAGGCAGCCTATTACGGTCCGGGATGGACCATAACAGGTGTAGTGCTGCCCGTCTTTAAGCCTCAAGCCGTTACCCCGCTGATGCGGGAGAAGATACTGGCAGAGCCTAATGGAGAATTGCTCCTGGCGGCAATCGAAGAAACAGCCCCGCCCCCGTTCGGCTTGGAAAACATGGAACTTGGCGTGAGGGTGGAGACTTCGGCACAAGGTTGGGACGTACAGCTCAGCGCCTACCGCGGCTTCGAACCGCTGCCGGGCGTGAGGGCAGTAACAACCCTCATTCCCTTTACTACCACCTTGGAGGGCGAGTACCGCCGCCAGACATATGTGGGAGCCGCCGTGGTCGGCTTCGTCGGCGATGTTGGTATTCGCGCAGAGGTTGCTTACGGTGGGCCAACTCCGTTTCCTGAAGCTCGAAGCTGGACAATTGTTACGCCTCTGTCGCAAAACAAGTCGGCTTGGAAAGGCGCGGTCGGGGTGGAATACCTTTTTCCCATAGGGAACGGCTTGCTGGCTCAAGGTCAGTACATCTATGAAGGGCGTGGCAGCCTGTTCAGCCCCTATTTCGACCCTACGGTTGAGCCAGAACCAGCCCATTACCTCATGGGTAGGATCTCCTACAACTTCACACTGGAAAACCGCGTGGAGCTCACAGCCCTATACAGCCGGCAGGACGGCAGTGCACTACTGCTGCCTAGTTTCACCTATCGCCTTACCCAGGGCCTGGAGCTTAGAGGTTCCTGTCTCAAGAACGTGGGGGACGGTGAGCTCACTTTACTGCCAGACCAAGTGCGTGCTGTCGCGGTCTTAAGGTTCTAAAACTGGAGGTATGGGCAAAAAGCGGCAGGGACTCAGAGGAATGCCCTGGACTACAGCGCACACACTAAGCACGATACTGTGCAGAAAGGTGGAGCAGCTGTGCGAAAAGAACCTAAACCAGATGATCGGCGCGACAATGTCGACCGCTTGCAGGAACAGGTCGTGAATACCATTGAAAACCTGGAGGCGGCTCATGAGACGCTTCGCAACGAGGATCTTCCTCCTGAACAGCGAGAGCGGATTATCGCGAAAAACCGCCGGCGGGAGGAGGCCATTGCCGCCAAGCGAGAGGAGATTAAGGACGAATACGAGTTCCAACAGCGGCAGAAAGATTAGCTATTCCGAGGTTCAAGGTGCGTGTGCTGGCACTCCAGGCACGCGCTTTTCTATCATAACAGGATTCAGCGCCTGTGGCGGCAAATAGTAGTATTGTAAAGAAAAGGAAGGAGTGGATCGACATGGATGTTCGTACCGCCATTGAAAAGCGGCGCAGTATCCGAAGCTACACTGACCAGAAGCTCAGCAGGGAGCAGATTGACCGCCTCCTCGCTGCGGCTCACCTTGCGCCTTCAGCTCGCAACCGCCAGGAGTGGAGATTCATCGCCGTCACAGATAGCACACTCATTGCCAAGCTTGCGCAGCTGTCGGAGCAGGAGTTTATGGCGGAGGCTCCCTTAGTGATCGTTGGTGTTGGCCTAGAGCCAGAGCGAGTGATGCGGTGCGGGATACCGCCTTACATCGTCGATGTGACAATTGCCCTCACTCAGGTTTCACTGCTAGCCGTCGAAATGGGCCTCGGCACCTGTTGGATCGGGGGGTATCCGCAGGAGGAAATCAGGCAGCTCTTAGGAGTTCCCGACAAACATACCATAGTTATGCTCATGACTGTGGGCTATCCCGCTGAAGAACCAGCTCCAAAGCCGCGCCTTCCCTTTGCTGAAGTTGTCTCGTATGACAAGTTCTAGGCAGGGGAGGCTGTGCTGAAATGGACGCCATGTCTGTTGTTTCTGGTCTTTGGGGTATTGTGGTGCAGTATGCTGGCAGGTTGATACTGGCTGCTGTAGTTTTCTTCGGTGGGCGCCAATTGGTAAACCTTGCGATCAATCTGACAGAGCGGCGGATGAGCAAGGTGAATGTGGACGAATCGCTGCACACATTTTTGTCTTCCCTTCTCCGCATGGCACTGCAGGCCTTGCTGCTGCTGTCGGTAGCAGCGACAGCAGGAATAGAAGTAACATCGTTTGTGGCCCTGATCGGGGCAGCGGGCCTAGCCATCGGCCTAGCTTTCCAGGGCTCCCTATCAAACTTCGCCGGCGGAGTCCTGATTCTGCTCTTGAAACCCTTTAAAGTCGGAGACTTTATCGAAGCTGGGGGTTATTCCGGTACAGTCAAGGAGATTCAAGTGTTCTATACTATCCTGCACACCCCCGACAACCAGAAGGTAATTCTGCCTAACTCGACTCTGTCGAACGCCACTACAGTCAACTACTCCGCGAATCCAATTCGCCGGGCGAATATCAAGGTGTTAATATCCTACGACTCTGACATTCAGCAGGTGAAAGAAGTACTTCTCAATGCTGCAAAGTCCATCCCACAGGTGCTGGATGACCCTGCGCCTTTTGTGGCCTTCGGTGAGTTCAACCCCCACGGTATGGTGTTTTATGTGAGGGTATGGGCACCTCTGCCAGACTTTTGGACATGTTACTTCAAGCTGCATGAGAATATCAAGGAGGGACTAGATGCCGCAGGCATTGAGATCCCCTACGACCAGCTGGATGTGCACCTTAGACAGGAAGCAAAATAAGAAAACCGGCAGCCGCCGGTTTTCTTACTTCTACTTGGTTGTCTGCATCGCAATTCCCTGCGCAAACTGCCGGCGGAAGATGATGAGCACAATCAGCGGCGGCAGCATGATAATGAGAAGGCCCGCCATAATGATGTGCCACTCCGCTGCTCCTCGCTCGGAGGTGTACAGCATGCGCAGACCAATCTGGGCCACCCGCATATCCGCTGCGGTAGTGGCGATGTTCGGCCAGAGGTATTCATTCCACATATAGACGAACTCAATCACCAGCAGCGCCGCCACATTGGTCCAGGACAGCGGCAGGAGGATGTGCCACAGGTACTTCATGGGCGTGGCGCCATCGACGCGGGCCGCATCAGCCAATTCCTCTGGCACTGTGAGGTAAAACTGCCGGAAGAGAATGATTCCCGTAGTACTGGCAAAATACGGAATGGTGAGGGCTCGATAGGTGTTCAGCCAGTTCCAGTTGGCCATCATCCGGTACAAAGGGATGACGCGCACTGGGAGCGGCATCATCTGAGTCACCATACACAAGGGAAACAGGAACCAGTTCCCGCGGAACTTGAAGTGGGTAAAGGCGAAGGCCGCGAGGATGGAGAACACAATCTTGCCGAATGCCACCACTACTGCGATGATCGAGCTGTTAGTCAGGAGCCTGCCCATGTTGACCCTCACCCAGGCTTCTTTGAGATTGTTCCAAAGCTGGTTTCCTGGGCGGAGGATGGGCGGGAAAGCGTAGGCATCCTGATGGGTGTGGGTGGCCATGACAAAGGCATAGTACATCGGAAAAGCAACCGCCACTAAGGTGATAATCAAGATGGCGTGGGTCAGCACGGTATTGATCGTTTTGCGTTTCATGGGCTGTCACCCTCCCTTTAGCGGTGATAAACCGCTTTTCTAGTAGATGTGTAGATCTGTACAGCCCCCACTACGGCAATCAGCACAAAGAGAAATACTGATTGGGCGGCAGCCTGCCCTTCCTGCATCCGGCCGAATCCATCCCGGTAGATCTTGTAAATCAGAAACTCGGTAGCCCGGTTTGGTCCGCCTTGGGTTACCACGTCGATCATACCGAACGATTGGAAGAAGGCATACACTGTATTGACAAACACCAAGAAGGCGGTGGTAGGGCTCAGCATGGGGAACGTCACGACCCAGAAGGTCTGCCAGGTAGTGGCTCCATCGATCCAGGCTGCCTCTTTCAGTTCATGGGGAACATTTTGCAGACCTGCCACGAAGAAGCAGATGTTGTAGCCCAGCATTACCCATACAGATGCAGCTGTTACCAGCAGAAATGCTGCTACAGGATCAGTGAAATAATTGATGGAAAAACCTGTGGCACTGCTGATGAGGCGCGCCATGATTCCAATGGAAGGGTCGAAGATCAGAGACCACATGACACCGGCAATGATGGGCGACATTGCGTATGTCCAGATAAATGCGATCTGATAGAAAGCTGCACCGCGAATCTTCTGGGTGGTGAGGAGCGCGATACACAGGGCAATGGTTAAGCCCACGCCGATTACTAGTACGGAGAAGATCATGGTGTTTCTGAAGCTGAACAGGTACTCAGATGAGGCAAACATCTCAACGTAGTTCCGCCATCCCACGTTGCGCAGCGCACCAAATGGGGAAACCCGGTGGAACGACAGATAAATCGCCTGCCCAAATGGAATGATCAGAAAAATGAAAATCACGGCAACGGATGGCAAAACCAAGCCATAGGGCAGAAAGCGGTGATTGGGGAATCTATTCAATTTAGAACCTCCTCGTACTCCTTAAATGTAAAGATCACCGGAGGAAAGGCTCCTCCGGTGATAACATTCAGGAGTAGCACTCCTAAAACAGATCTTATTCGAAGAACTCGTTGTATTCTGCCAAGAGTGCGTTGATCTGCTGGGCAGAATACTCGAGAGCGGCCCGCTGATCCTCGCCGTTGGCGATCCTCTCAAGGGCGGTTCTGACCCATTCCCGAGCTTGAGCGAAGGGACCCATCCTCATGCCGGCAGAGGCATCGGTATCAGTTTTGCCGCTGAGGATCTGCAGGAACGCAGTGAGGTGATTCGGGCTCTGAGTGAACCAGCCTTCGTCCATGAGGGCCTTCACCGCGGCGTTCGTTGCCGGGAAGTAGCCGGTGTTCTTATGCCAGTACACGCTCACATCGGTGCGGGAGAGGTACTTGAAGAACTCAAAGATCACCCGCAGTTCGTCGTTGCTTACCCGATTGGAGACATACAAGCTGTTGCCGCCGATCAGGGAGTTGCCCCGAGCGTACTTCGGATTGGCCAGGCGAGGCAGGAATGTGGTGCGCACTTCGAAACTATCCCCAACGGTTGTCAGAATACCGTCCAGGGAGGAGGTAGACTGCATCAGGAATGTGATTTCGCCGCTCTGAAAAGCAGCATTGGCGTTGTATTCAGCACCACCGTAAATCCACACATCGTCCTCTGCCATCTTGGCCCAGATGGAAAGGAGCTCATCAGTGAACTCGTTCGGCCAGCTGACTTCGGTCGGACGGCCGGAGCGGCCGTTACCCATGTTAGCGTATTCCAGATCATGGAGCGCCAGGGCATTTTCAAACATCCAATCCGGCCAGCCAAAGGATAGAGCGTTCTTCACAACGCCAGCCTGGACAAGCTTGAGGCCGTATTCATACATCTCTTCCCAGGTTGTGGGAGGCTTATTAGGATCAAGGCCCGCTGCCCGGAAGTGGTCAGCATTGTAGTAGATCATGGCCGTGGACGAAGCAAAGGGCCAGGACCAGAGATTGCCATCCTTGGAGTAATACTGCACGATCGGCCTGATGTACTGCCCGAAGTCCCAGGTTTCGCCCAGCCGTTCTGGAATCTGGTATGCAGGAATGATCATGCCGCTGTCATGCATGGTTTGGGTTCCCACTTCATAGATCTGTACGATACCTGGCTCTTGGTTAGCTTGATAAGCAGCTCTAAACCGTGTCAAGCACTCTTCATAGGTTCCAACAAGAACTGGTTCAATCTGCATCAAGGGATTGAGGGCGTTAAAGTCTTCTACTACTTTGTTCAGTACATTCAAGCGCGAGCCTGTCATGCTGTGCCAGAACTCAACGGTGACCGGCTGCTGCGCTGCCGCGATCCCGCTCAAGGTGAGGATCAGGGCGAGCGCTACAAAAAAAAGACTTGATTTTCGCATTCGATACATTACAAGCACCTCCTAGTGTATTTACGCCGACGTAACAATTCGCCAAAGGCGCCTGTTTTCCTGCTGTGCAGATCTTATTTTCGCAACAAAAGACCAACAACTACCGCTGTTGGCCTTTTGCCCGTTAACACTGCTTCACATTACAGCTTTTCGAAGGCATTTTCCATTTGAAGGAGGGCTTTCGTAATGGTCTGGCGCGGGCAGGCAATATTCATGCGCTGAAAACCTACTCCCATTTGGCCAAACATCGCACCGTCATTGAGGGCGACCCTGGCTTCTGTTGCGAGGAAACGGTTCAGTTTATCGGGAGGGATAGGCAGTGCCCGGCAGTCCAGCCACAATAGATATGTCCCTTCCGGTGGGAGCACCTTAATGGCAGGCATACGCTTTTCTAGCTCCGCTAGTGTATATTCCACATTTCCTTTGAGGTAATCCCTAAGCTCATCGAGCCAAGGGGCACAGTGCCTGTAGGCCGCTTCTGCGCCTCGTACGCCAAAGGCGTTCATTCCCCCGAGGGATAGTCTCTGCATGGTCTTGCAGTATCTTTCGCGCAGCTCATCGTTGCGGATGATCACATTAGAGAGGTGGAAACCCGCTACATTAAAGGTTTTGCTGGGTGCCATAAAGGTGATGCACCGGGAAGCTATATCTTCGTTCAGTGATGCTAAGGGTCGGTGGCTGTGACCGGGCAGAGTTAGGTCTGCCCAGATTTCGTCTGCCAGTACCAATACCTCATACTGCTTGACCAGCTCAGCTAACTGCTGCAGTTCTGTTTCAGTCCACACCCGACCGACGGGATTGTGGGGGCTGCAGAAAATCATTGTCTTAGCCCCCTGCGCGAACTTGCGCTTCAGATCCGCAAAATCAATGCGGTATTGCCCACCCTCAACGACCAGCTCGTTTTGGACCAGAACGCGCTCGTTGCGCTCGATCACCGCAAAGAAAGGGTGGTAGACTGGCGGCTGGATAACGATCTGATCTCCAGGACTTGTAAAGGTTTCGACAGCCAAGGAAAGACCGGCCACCACTCCCGGACTGAACGCCAGCCACTCCTCGGGTACGTCCCACCCGTGGCGCACCGCCAGCCAGTTGCGAAAGGCCTCTACATAGCTCTCGGGGGTGCTTTCATATCCATAAAAGCCAAGCTGTGCTCGCTGTACAACTGCCTCCACCACCGGTTCCGGGGGGACAAAGTCCATATCTGCCACCCACATGGGAATCGCGATGCTGCACCCGTAGATGTCCTGGACCTTATCCCACTTGATGGAGTTCATGCCAGAACGCTCGGTAACTACATCGAACCTACACGCCACTACATCGCCCCCCGCGCTACTCCAGTTGCCACCGCGGTCTGGCTCACAGCAGCAGCCACCCGCTCTACGACCCGCCTATCGAAGGGTGATGGGATGATTAGGTCAGCAGTCGGCTCTTCTACAATGCTGGCGATGGCCTCGGCCGCAGCAATCTTCATGGCATCATTGATGTCAGAAGCGCGGACGTCAAGGGCGCCGCGAAAAATGCCGGGGAAGCCCAGGACATTGTTGACCTGGTTGGGATAGTCAGATCGGCCTGTGGCTACCACGGCCGCGCCTGCACGCTTGGCTTCTTCCACGGAAATCTCAGGTTCCGGGTTAGCCAGGGCCATAATCACCGGGTTGGGGTTCATCCCCTTGACCATTTCTCCTGTCAGGACGTTGGCTGCAGAAACACCGATAAATACATCGGCTCCCACCAAGGCTTCTGCCAGTGATTGCCGCTCACCATTGGGATTGGTGGCCTGTGCAATCTCTTCCTGGGCAGGGTTGTTCGCGGGATTGCCTGGATAGAGGCGGCCTTGCTTGCCGCAGGCGCGGAGGTTGGTGTAGCCAGCTACCCTCAGCAGACGCACAATAGCGGCCCCAGCGGCTCCAATTCCATTCACTACAATAGCAGCAGATTTGTCCTTCCCCACAACCTTCAGGGCATTGATCAGGCCAGCCAGGACTACCACTGCGGTGCCGTGTTGGTCGTCGTGGAAAATAAAAATATCCGTTTCTTTTTTGAGCCGCTCTTCAATCTCGAAACAGCGGGGTGCCGAAATGTCTTCCAGGTTGACCCCGGCGATACTGGGCTCCAAGGCCTTCACAACTCGGACAATCTCATCGGGGTCCTGTGTGTTCAGCACAAGGGGAATCGCGTTGACATCGGCAAACTCCTTAAACAGGATGGCCTTACCTTCCATGACAGGTAGGGCGGCTTCGGGTCCGATGTTGCCTAAGCCAAGGACTGCCGATCCGTCAGAGACCACGGCAATGGTGTTGCCCCGGCCGGTGTATTCAAAGATCTTTTCCTTGTCTTTGGCAATTTCACGGCATGGCTGGGCAACCCCAGGCGAATAGGCCAGGCTGAGTTCAGCGGCCGTTTTTATTTCCACTTTGCTCCTGAAGTCCAACTTCCCCCGCCACTGGCGGTGGCATTCTAGTGCCTTTTGATATACGTCCAAAACGCTTGCCCTCCTTATCTAGTCTAGCCAAGAGATTCTAATAACGGCTGGATAAATCCTTCCCGGCACCAGCAAAAACCCGTTGGCAAACGCCAACGGGACGCTCCAAACGGTCTAGTGGTATTCGGCTCGGTCTAGATATTCGCGCAGGGAGTGCTCCACATCAGGGCTGTGTTTGGCCAGCTTCTGTAGGAGTTTCTGCAGAAACCTGCCTGCTCGGGTGAGTTCTTCTTCACTGGGCCAATGGTCGCCGTAGAGAATCTGGTCCCGCAGGCGGTGCACGTGCTCGAGTTCAGCTAGGGTGTCACCGTCGAGTCCGTTGCGGATCTGCTGCAGCGAGGCGGCAAAATCTCCAGAACTGAACAGCACGCTGCCCACGATATCGCTGAGGATGGTCTCCACAGCAATCCACTGCCGCATAAAGAGGCCTAGGCCCCGCTTGTCGGAGAAGTAGGACACTGCTTCATGGGGAGAGCCAAACGGATCAGTGCGGCTGATTTCCTGACGCGCTCGATTATACGCGGCGTAAAACTCTTCGTTTTGAGCGAGAATCACGTCTACGATCTGCTCGGCGATGGGTTTGTTTTGCGCTCTGGGATTGCACTTCCTCAGATACGGTTCAAGATCCTTGACCGTATCCAAACCAATGATCTGCAGAAACCGGAACAAGATATCAGCACGTCCGATAAAAGGCTCTCTGCCTTCTGGGTTGTTCTGGCGGAGGTAGTCATATAAGTAGGCGGATAGTTCGTAGTGATTGGAGAAGGGCTGCGACTCAGTTTGGATCCGCCGTTTCACTGCTTCCTGCAGTCTTTCCAACGCTACTTCGCCAGCATGCATCAGACCGTTAAGTTCGTCGAGAATAGCATACTCCTCGTAGGACAGCTGCCCTGGGCGGTTTTTGTAGACGAGGTCGTGCTCCACTTCCGCCCACGAATGCATCAAAACTGACCCCACCTGCAGCTCCACCAGCAGGTTGGCTAAGTGCTGGTCTTCGGGAGCGAGCGTAGAGGGCTTCAGACGGATGCGGTAATGGCGGGCAGAGTAACCCGAGAAACGCTTGGGATACGGATAAGTATAGTCGATGTCCTCTGGGAAGTTTTTCACGTGTTCCACGATAAACTGAGAGCGTATGAACGCATCCACTTCTGTGCGGTCGCCAGGAAAGTACAGCGCGATGCGTACCCCTGCTAGGTCCACGATATCTTCGTAGATTTCATCTATGGACTGGTAGTTTTTTTCTGCATTGCGGGAAGTTACCTTTTCCAGCAGGCTGTCCAGGCGCTTAGCCCGATAGGTCACTAAAGCTCGCAGCCCGTTTCTCCTCAGACCACTTTCGCATTGAATCGCACACAGCTGCGCTAAACGTTCGTAGCGGTCCATGTGCTGCTTGTAGTCTTCCAGGAACTGATCAATTATGGACATTGACCTCTCCTATTCTGTTAAAATTCTGTTTGCATTCTCCATATATAATATATACTCGTTGGCGGAAAAGGTAAACATGTCCGTTAGAAAGGAAGGACTACAGGAAGTTGAAGTTCCACATCAGCCATGTTACTGCCACACTGCAGAGGGTTAAGCAGGTGTAGTGCAGCCGCATCCACCCAGTACCGAGGCGCTTAAACCAGGCATAGAGAGTCAAAACAGCCATGATACTCGCCAGTCCTCCCAATACTCTAGACATGCTTGTGAGAGTATCAAGTGGCCCCGATTGCTGCAGGAACATGCGCGGCGTTTGGAAATCGGGATGGATATCTAGAGCTGCCCGGAGGAGAATGACCACCTGTGAGAAAAAGCCCAGGATAAACAAGGTGCCTACTAGTTTCGGCAGCCCAAAGCGCTGCTTTCTCCGGGAGCCCTTTACCAGTTGGACAGCCCACACCACAAGCGTAAACAGCATGAAGGCGATGGCTGCTAAAAGCGCAGACACTACTATGGGCATAGCCAGATACCAGGGAGCCCTGATCAGAGAATGGGGTCCTGCTCTATGAATTGCCGCTACTTTACCATCGCGAAAGGCTAGGGCGATCTTGTCGGGACTGTCCAACTTCTGGAACAAACCGGGTGCAATTTCCCCGTAACGGGACGTGGAGCCTTTCGTGCTGATGGTGAGGTAGCCTTCATCATCTACATCTACCTGGTATGCCATGACCAATCGAGCGATGGATTCGGGCATCGTAAAATTGCTGCGAGTGGAGTGATAGGTCCCTACGTAATTTGGCGCAGCCCCCAAAGGGATTGGCTTAGGCGTGACTTGCGTTTCCGTTTGGGCGGGAAAATAGCGGTTCATAAAGGCTTCGAAGAGTTCAATGCGCGCTCCGGATGTATTCATCATGTTGTAGACCACATATAAGCCCACGTGTTCTTCTGGAATAAGAAACAGCCCGGAGTGGAAGAGTCCAGTATCTCCTCCTTGTTCCAGAATGCGGTAGCTGTTTACATAGTTCTCGATGAAACCGTAGGCCATTCCAGGCAGTTCAGGGTGGTTTGTGTACTGCTGGGACTGCATGAGCTGCGCAGTCTCTTCTGCCAGGACACGGTTCTCGCCGTATGCACCCAACTGCAGGTGGGCAATCATCAGTTTGGCCATATCAAGGGCGGTAGTGGTCAGGCTGCCCGCGGGATATGCCTGAGCATATTCAAAGTCCCCTGCGATGTGCCTGCCGCGGCTCCAGTGGTACCCTTTTGACATGTAGGGTGCCAGGTTATCAGGCAGAGGCTGCCGGAGCGTGCTGTTTGTCATGTCCAAGGGAGCAAAAATGTGTTCCTCTACGTACTCGTAGAAGGGTTGGCCGGATACCCGTTCTACGATGTAGCCCGCAAGGGCTGACCCGTAGTTAGAGTAGGCGAGCATAGTCCCGGGCAGTGCAACGCGAGCTGGCATGCGTACCTGCAGGTATTCACCGAGGGGGCGGAGGTCTCCTTTGTCCAGCACGAATGTCTCCGTCAGCACATCCTCGAATCCCGCCGTATGTGTCAAGAGGTGGTGCAGGGTGATAGGAGGGGCTTGGACGCCGGAATGGAGCTGAGCGGGGATCTTGAAGTCTAGATACTCGTTAACATCCTTATGGAGATCGAGTTTCCCCGCTTCCACAAGCTGCATCACCGCTGTCCACACCAAGACTTTCGTGTTCGAAGCGGCTCGGTGCAGCGTGCGGACTGGATCGACGGGCTCTTTATTGGCCAAGTCTGCATATCCGTATCCTTTGGCCAAGAGCACTTCCCCATCCTTGACCACGGCTACCGCGATCCCAGGAACGTTGTACTGGAGCTGCTGGATCGCGAACACTCCGTCGAAGAACGCTTCCAGATCGGCGGTATCGTTCAAGGATAGGGCCCGGGCCCCGGTGCTGGCGACCAAAACAAGACAGAGCAGGATCGCGACTCTACCTAGCCGTGCTGCCATCATGTCCCACCTCATAAACGTTTTGTTGTTCCTGTTCTTCAACACCACAAGGGATCCTGCCTCTGCAGGGAGAAGTTGGGAATTATTATAAACTCTGTAAGGTGGTGGGAAAACAGTGGAGAAACCGGTGAAGTGGGGTATTCTCGGAGGAGCAAAGATCGCCCACACGCAGTTTCTGCCGGCCCTCGCTAATGCGAGGAACGCGGTACTGCATGCCGTAGGCAGTCGGAGCGCGATGAAGGCTGAGGCCGTGGCCGAGGAGTGGGGAGCACCGCGGGCGTACGGCAGCTACGAAGCTGTGCTGGCGGACGCTGAAGTAGAGGCGGTGTATGTTCCGCTGCCCAACAATATGCACCACGAATGGACAATCAAGGCGCTGCGCGCCGGCAAGCACGTGCTGTGTGAAAAACCCATGGCTCTCAATGTGGAACAATGTAGGGAGATGCTGCAGACCGCCCAGGCTGAGGGCCGGCTTTTCATGGAAGCTTTTATGTATCGCTTCCACCCTCAGATCTTTAAGGTACAGGAGCTGATTCAGTCTGGGCGTATAGGCAGGGTGCAGCTCATTAGGGGGAGCTTCAGCTTTTTCTTGGACGATGAAACTAACATCCGCTTGGCACCAGGTCTCGGAGGCGGCAGCCTCATGGATGTGGGCTGCTACCCAATCTCATTTGCCAATCTGATCTTTGGTGAACTACCCGAGCGTGTGAAAGCGGCTGGTGTCTACAGGCTGGATTCGCCCGACATTGACCTTACGATGTGCGGAATTCTAGAGTACTCCCAGGGGCGGCTTGCAGTGTTTGACAGCAGTTTTGCCATGGAAGCTCGGCAGGGAGTAGAAATTGTGGGCACTGGGGGAACCATTCAGATCAACCGACCGTGGCGGCCCGACCGCGCGGAAGTATCAATAGTGGTGCAGCAGGGGACCGTGCGCGAAGAGATTGCATTCCCTGCGAGCAATCCCTATCAACTTGAGATTGAGCATTTCTCAAACTGCATCCGCACCGGGGAGCCCCCGCTGCTGCCTGGGGAATTTGGCTTGGGAGTGGTGGCTGTAATGCAGGCTTGTCACCGCTCAGCTTCATCGGGCGAATGGGCAGCTCCCAAAGCATGATAGGCCCAAATGGCGAAGGTAAACCAGGCGAGGAATGTGAGATACATGGGGATAGGGAAAAACCAGGGCTTAAAGTCGTACAGCTCGACGTTGCGAACCAATAGGCCGTAGCCCACGGCCAGGGCTGCCCAGGCTGCGGTGTACAGGTAGCGGAGAATTCGCAGATGTCTTGGGAAGAAGTAGAAGTAAAACACCATGACCAAAGTCCAGCCGATGGGCGAGAAGAAGTGCTGATTGGCGCATTCCCAGATCCCGTGGTTCATAAACCAGATAATGCCCAGTACGTCCTGGAAGAGCCAAACAGTGATCACGTCTCCGAGTCCGCCCAGGACAGCAGCCGCGGGAATCAGGCCGCGCAGCTGGCCGCGGGGAATGAAGAGAAGAATCGCCACCGCCATTGCAACGACGAATGCAGGGTAAAACACGGCTTGCACTAGTTCCACTGCCACTACCTCCCTGTGCCAGGTATCTGCTCATAGAATACCCAAAATAACCCCGCACAATCATGCGGGGTTATTCCTGGTAAATTACCTTGGGCAGCACTGGTTGAACTGGCCAATTAAAGCAATGCGATTCAAATTGGGCGTCGTTACAGGGAATCCAATCTCAGCCGTGACCACAATGTCTTGGAACGGGGCGATTATTTCTCCAGGTCCGAATACAAATGCGCCAACATATACGCCAGGCTCAATGGCAACGGGGCCGGTGCGGAACAGCTGGATTGGAATGGGAGGTGCGTTAACTCTCCTAATCCAAGCGACATAAATGTTACCGCCGAGGGATTGGGGCGGCGGAAGTCCGATGGCGGAAACCAAGACATTACCTGATTGTCCGGAGCGCTGGAATACCCGGGCCACTCCGCCGGCTTCAGCTGCAGGATTAAACGGAATGTTCGCAGTCCTAAACAGCAGCATAGCGCATTCCACAGTGGGCACGGAGGGTTGTGTTGCAGGAATACAGATTACCTGGCCGGGGAAAATCAGATTCGGATTAGGAATCTGGGGATTCGCGGCAATTAGTGCTGATAGTGGTACGCCGAAGCGCCGGGCAATCGTAAATAGGGTATCGCCTGGTTTGACAGTGTAATAAAAACCGCTGCAGTTTGCGGGTGGGGCTGGGAATAACACAGGGACGCCTCCTTTCGTCTCAACTCTGGTAACAGTGTATGCATCCTAGAGCTGAAACGCATAGGATTGGGGCGTCATTTTCCCTGCAAAACCCTCTCTAGATCGGCGCTTAAGCTGCGCACTGCCTCCCAGCGGATGCTGAACCTGGCACTGGCATCGTCTCCCACATGCAGCCATAAGAGCCCTGCAAGGCGGAGGGCAACAAGGTGGTGGTGCACCGTACTCTTGGCCAGGCCGCTTCTCTGAACTAGTTCTGTGAAGCGGATAACACCGTTTCCGATTGCCCGCAGCAGCTGGATCCGGCTGGGATCGGCCACAGCTCTCAGCACCCGCTCGAGGCGGGCCGTTCCATCTTCCCGGGGCAGCACACTGCCTGAGACGGGATAAAACACCACGCCGTGATCTCCACCAATCACGTAGACAGGCCATGGACTGAGGTGACCCTGTGGAATCATCGTGATCTCTGTGACGGCATCAGCTTCCCAAACAAGGCTTTGGGTCAGTTCCTTGACCAATTCCTGGGGCCGCTGTTCGAAGTCCTTTGCCCTAACCCGTCCCGCAGCAGCGATCTCTGCAAGCTCACCGGTCACCTTGTTTGCTATGCGGCTGAAATACTGCTCGTGCCACATTCCCAGACCTTTTGCCAGTACTTGGCACATCTTGCGCAGGCTTTCCGGCGGTCGGCGCTGCGTGTTGGGGTCGAAAGAGTAGATGATCTCATATGCCTCTTTGCCGGACAAGGACCCAACCCATTTAACGAACTCAGCTGCTCCCGCATGGGGGCAGCTCAAGAGGAGAGCAATGGGAACGGCCTGCTCCATCCGGCGGATTTCGTCGATGAGAACGAGGTTCTGCGGTGAAAGCTTGGCCTGGCACCAGTTGAACCACTCTCTGCTCAGATCGAGGGATCCCTGCTGCTTGACGAAAGCGGCAGCCCAGGCACTGACCAACAGCTCGTAAGCTTCTTTGAACTCCACACTAATCTGTAAGATCATGCCTCATTCTCCTATCATGAACAGGACTTCTGCCCGCGGGCAAGAATAGCTTCTACGAGGTGAGAAACGTGTTTATTAGATTTGTCACTAAAGATGCCTGGATCGGCGGCCAAGTGCGTCAGTTTAGGATGGTTGACCATCCTGGTGCCGCGGCTGTATTGGTTGTCCAAGACGGCCAAGTTCTCATGGTGGAACAGTATCGCCCAGCAGCGAACCGCAACATGCTGGAGATTCCCGCTGGTTCCATCGATGGAGAAGAGAGCCCCGCGGAATGCGCTCTGCGCGAACTCGAGGAAGAAACTGGTTACCGCGTGCAAAAACTAGAACCAATGGGTTATCTCTACCCCACGCCCGGCTATACCAATGAAGTACTCTACCTCTTCTTAGGCGAAGGTCTCATTCCTGGAGAGCCGCACCCCGTCGATGGTGAAGATATTGAGGTGCGGTGGGTTCCCCTGAAAGAGGCGGAGCAGCTGATTGATGAAGGCGCGATTCACGATGCTAAGACTATCATTGCCATTTTCAAATACATCCGTATGATGCGTGAGAGCGAGCGCCAGCGCAGTCACTAAGGAACTTACTTGGCGTTCTCTTCAGCCAGCAGGGCGTTGATTGCCTCCAGGTCTTCGGGGCGGCCGATGTCGCGCCAGTAACCGAAGATCCTGTGGGAACGCACTTCTAAGCCATCGTCGATCATCAGGCGCAGGGCGGAACTCAGTTCATACTCTCCCCGGGGTGATGGTTGGATGCGGTCGATGTAGTCGAAGATGAACGGGGGGTACACATACACGCCGGCATTGTTCCAGTGGGTTGTCGATGTGCCCTGGGGCGGTTTTTCGATGATGCGTTCCACTGTATCGTCTGGACGCAAGTAAACGGCTGCGCCAGCGTAGGGGTCGTCCACCCAGTTTACGGTGTTGGTAGGATACTTGCCCCCCTCAGAGCGTTCCAGAAGGGCTCGGTAGTTACCGGGATGAATAATAATATCTCCATAGGAGAGCATGATGGGTTCACCACCGGCTAGGTCGCGGGCCAGCATCGCGGCCCGAGCCGTCCCATACACGGATAGGTCTTGGGTGAGGTAAGTAATCTCCACCCCGAGCTTCTCGCCAGATCCGTACCGCTCGCGAATCTGTTCGCCCAAATGTCCAATCACAATGCCAAAGCGGGTAATGCCCGCTTCTTTCATGCCCAGTACAATGTGTTCGAGACAAGTCTTGCCGCCCACTTCCAGCAGGACTTTGGGGATGGTTTTCCCGAGGCTCTGCAGCCTTGTACCTTTACCAGCCGCTAAGACAACTCCAAGCATCTAGACACCATTCCTTACTGTGAGATTTAAGCGTTCCTCGTTGAGCACAACTTCCTTTAAACGCTGAGCGTCTTCCCCGCTGCGAGCTTCCATAAAAATCCGCAGGATAGGTTCAGTACCGGAAAAGCGGATGGAGAGCCAAGTTTCATCCGCGAAGTAGAATTTCACGCCATCCATGTACGAGACCTGGTTGACCTCTTTACCGAAGTCGGGTACGTATTTCTCGGCAAACAGGAGAGTTTCCAACCGCTTGCGCTCAGCTGGCGCATAGGAAATGTTGATAAAATCAAAGTGCAGGCTGCCATACTGATCGTTGATTTCAGCCAAGAGCTGGCTGAGGGTCTTCCCGGTCTTGGCGAGCATTTCTACAGCTAGCAGGGCCGCGAGGATCCCGTCCTTGCCGTTGACGTGCCCGCGGATCTTCAAGCCGCCGCTGCTTTCGCCGCCTAAAAGGAGGTCTTCCTCGTCCATTTTCTGGGAAATGTATTTAAAGCCAACCGGCACTTCAAAGGCTGGTTCCCCGAAAGAATGGGCGATGCGGTCAAGGATGTGCGTGGTGGTGAGGTTGCGCACAACACCACCCCGCTCGCTGCGGTACTTCTTTAAGTAGTAGTAGAGAAGCTTGAGGATTTCGTTGGCGTCAATGTAATTGCCCTGTTCATCGTAGAGACCGATCCGATCTGAGTCGCCGTCGGTGGCAATTCCAATATTGTACCTACCGCGCTTCATGCGGTATTCCATGTCTTGGAGCGTTTCCCGGGACGGGGAAGGAACTCCTTGACCGAACATGGTATCGCGCCCCGCGTTCATCACATCGACAGAACAGCGGAGCGATGCCAGGCACATGGCCATAATATCTTTGGATACACCAAACATGGGGTTAAACAGCACTTTAAGATTGAGCTTCTGCACTGCTTGGACATCGATCTGGGCCAACAGCGAGTCTATGTAGGCGTTCTTGTTGGAGTACAGCTGAATCTTCCCCTGCTGAAGCAGAACGTCAAAGCCAACATCAGGGGCTGGCAGGGCGGGAATGGGCGCAATCAACTCTTCCAAGCGATCGGTTACTTCTTGCGGTGCGTCTTTGCCCCCTTCCACAATCACTTTGATGCCGTTGTACTGAGATGGATTGTGGGAGGCGGTTATCATGATGCCTATGGCAAGACCCTCTTGATCCACGGCATGCATCAGCATGGGTGTGGGTACTACGTCTTCGATGTACCACACAGGAATATCTTCATGGGCGAGGATCTCAGCGAATGCCCGGGAGAACCTTCCCGACAGAAAACGCAGGTCGCGCCCGATTACTACAGGCTTATGGGCCTGGCCAATTTCCCGCAGATAGCACGCCACACCCTTTGCCACCCGGCGCACATTGCTGAATGTGAAATCTTCAGCGATCACAGCTCGCCAGCCGCCAGTGCCAAACTTAATCATTTACTTCACCTTCTCTAGCAGAGTATCCGTATTGCATTATCTCATTCGCCTTCTGGCGTGCGTTTCCTGTTCGGGTAGAGTCTAGGCGCGGAGGCATCACAGCAAAAAACCCACAATAATCCCTGTGACTGCGCCATAATATGTTGTGGCTGGGCGGTTCAGGGTGTGGGATTGTGGGAGCAGTTCATGGAAAACGAGGTACAGCATGGCTCCTCCGGCAGCGCCCAGCGCCGCCGACAGCCAAGCAGTGGATACTTCGCCAAACAGCGCCCCAGCGAAGGCGCCCAAGCCCATGGGAAGGCCTGCAGCTGCGGTCCATAGAGCAGTCCAAAGGGGGGCGACTTTCCCGGCGATCAAAGGGCCTGCCATGGCCATGCCTTCCGGGATATTGTGCAGCGCCAGTGCAATGGCTAACCCCAAGCCCAGACTGTCCGAGGCTGCATAGCCAGCACCGATCGCTAATCCTTCCGGGAAGTTGTGCATCGCAATGCCAACTCCGATCAGGAGGCCGATGCGAAGAAAAGCACGGCTTTCCTGGGAGTTAGGGTGGATATGGGGAACAACATGATTCAGAGCAAACATGGCTGCAATGCCACCGCACAGGCCGGCTAAAGTTGAGAACGGATTCCCAAGCGCCAAGGCCTCTGGCAGCAGATCCCGGCAGACAACAGTGAGCATGATCCCTCCGGAAAACGCCAGTAAGAATCCCAACACAGTGCGGTGTGGCTTACCAAACAAAGCGATAAGCAGCCCGCCCAAGCCTGTGCCTAGAACTCCCGCTAGAGAACCGATAACGCTGACCTGCCAGATATATGTCATTGGACAATACCCCCGTTCCATTCTACGGCTGCTCAAAGACCCTGTCAATCAAGACCGGGTCTCGCTGTTAAAACTAAGTGTAGCACCCCAAGCCTGGCAGTTGTATACTTAAAAGAAAACTACAGCGCGGAGGAGTGTTTTATGCAGGAATCCAGCAGGATCAGAAGGCTGCCGCCGTATTTGTTTGCCCAAATCGAAGAGCGGATTGCTGAGGCAGTGAAGAGTGGAAGAGATGTGATCAGCTTAGGGATTGGTGATCCGGACCTGCCCACTCCTCCCCGGGCAGTGGAAGCGTTGGCTGAGGCCGCGATACTGCCTGGCAACCATCGCTACCCGTCGTCAGCGGGACTGTTGGAGTTTCGCCAAGCCGTAGCCGATTGGTATCGCACCCGTTTTGGGGTCGAGCTTGATCCGAAGACTGAAATCACCACGCTCATTGGCTCAAAAGAGGGGATCGCCAACCTGCCCCTGTGCTTTGTGGAAAACGGCGACATCAGCTTGGTGCCCGATCCGGGGTATCCGGTGTATACCAGCGGCACCCTGCTTGCGGGAGGCGAAGTGTATAACCTGCCCTTGCTGGAGGAGAATAGCTTCTTGCCTGACTTTGCTGCAGTTCCAGCGGAAGTGCTGCGCCGCACTAAGCTCCTATGGCTCAACTATCCCAACAACCCGACCGGGGCTGTGGCTGGGCGAGAATTCTTCGAGCGAGCTGTGGCGTGGGCGCGAGAACACCAGATTCTCATATGCCACGATGCAGCTTATTCTGAAATCGCTTTCGACGGTTTTCGCCCCCCCAGTATTCTGGAGGTGGATGGGGCCAAGGATGCGGCCATTGCCGCATTGTCTGAACCAGTTGCATCGGACCTGATTGCTGTCTACCAGCAGCGGCGCGATTTGGTTGTGGAACAGCTCAGCGCCTTGGGGTGGAACGTGGCACCGCCGAAGGCGGGGATCTATATCTGGGCTCCAGTACCTTCTGGGTACAGTTCACTGGAGTTCGCAGAGCACGTGTTTGAGCAGACGAACGTAGTCATAACCCCTGGTGTGGGGTACGGCAGACATGGCGACGGCTATTTCTGCATTTCGATCTGCCTCCCAGCTGAGCGCATTGCAGCCGCTTTCCAGCGTTGGGAGACCCAGGGTATCCGCTTTGCATAGAAATCATGCAGTTTTGTGGGTTCCTATCGGCTTATTCGGCCTGGTAGGGCCCACTTTTTTTGTGCTGCAAGAATTGCGTTTTTCCTATTGACATTCTAGGCCGTTGTGGGTAGAATACTCTTGTTTAGTGACTCTAAACCTTTTGTTTAGCCTTAGAAAACAGGGGTATACTATGAAAATCGGCGAGAAGATCAGAAGACTGCGCATGAAACACAATCTTACGCAGGAGGAATTGGCCGACCGCTGCGAGCTTACAAAGGGCTTTATCTCGCAGGTGGAGAGGGAGCTGACTTCTCCTTCCATTGCTACGCTCGTGGACATCCTGGAGTCTTTGGGTACTAATCTGCGCGACTTCTTCAACGATGACATTGAGGAGAAGATCGTATTCTCCAAGAAGGACGTCTTCGTAAAGACCAATTCGGAGATGGGATCAGAAGTCCATTGGATCATTCCCAATGCCCAGAAGAATGTCATGGAACCGATTCTCGTGGTGGTGGAAGCGGGAGGCCAAACACCTCTAGATGACCCCCACGACGGCGAAGAGTTTGGCTATGTGCTCCGGGGAAGCATTATCCTCCACCTGGGCGCAGAACAGTTTAAGGTGCGTGCGGGAGAGTCATTCTATTTCCGCCCGTCAGCTGCACATTACATCGCTAATACGGGCGCATCAACAGCGAAAGTTCTCTGGGTATCAAGCCCGCCGAGTTTCTAACGAATGGAAAGGGGGAGCTCAATGACTGATCAGCAGTTGGTTAATCTAATTGGAGTGTCAAAGTACTATGATGGAACAGCGGCTTTGAAAGGAATCGATCTCTATATACGCCGCAATGAATTCCTGACACTCCTTGGGCCGAGCGGGTGCGGCAAAACCACTACTTTGCGATTGATTGGCGGTTTTGAACAACCGACAACCGGCAAGATCTTGTTTGAAGGGACGGACATCAGCGAGGTTCCCCCGTATAAACGCCGTGTTAATACCGTATTTCAGCGCTATGCGTTGTTTTCGCACATGAATGTGTTTGAGAATATCGCCTTTGGCCTGCGCATTAAGAAAATGGACGAGAAGACGATCAGGGCCAAGGTGGGGAAGATGCTGGAACTGGTTAATCTGGCGGGTTACGAGAAGCGGTCCGTCGATTCCCTCAGCGGCGGCCAGCAGCAGCGGGTAGCTATTGCTCGGGCCTTGGTTAACGAGCCGGAAGTCCTTTTGTTGGACGAGCCCTTGGCTGCTCTTGACCTTAAGCTTCGCAAAGAAATGCAGCACGAACTGAAGAACATGCAGAAGCAGTTGGGTATCACGTTTTTGTTCGTGACCCATGACCAGGAAGAAGCGCTCTCTATGTCCGACACCATTGCGGTGATGAAGGACGGGGAAATCCAGCAGATCGGTACTCCCGAAGATATCTATAACGAGCCAAAGAATGCCTTTGTGGCTGGTTTTATTGGGGAAAGCAACATTGTAGATGGAATTATGCACCGCGACAAACTAGTGGAGTTTGCCGGAAAGTGCTTTGACTGCGTGGACGGCGGATTTGCTCCCCAGGAAGCAGTGGATGTGGTGATTCGGCCCGAGGACATCAAACTGGTATCCCCCGAAGAAGCGAAGCTTCAGGGCGTGGTGCGCTCTGTGACCTTTATCGGAGTGCATTACGAGATGATTGTGGAGGCTGCTGGGCTTGAGTGGCTTGTGCACAGTACGCTGATGGAGCCGACCGGCAGCGAGGTGGGGCTGCACGTTACGCCCATGGACATCCACATCATGAAGAAGGTGACAGCCGGATGACTCGGTCAAGGGCAATGCTGCCGTACGTGGTCTGGATGGCGATATTCATTGTAGCGCCGCTGTTTCTCGTTGTGTACTATGCCTTCACCCATACAGGCTTTAACGGTGCAGAGTTTACCTTGGCCAACTTTCAGCGGGTGTTTCAGCCTATCTATCTTAGGGTGTTGTGGCGTTCTGTAAACCTAGCCGTGGCAAGTACAGCGATCTGCCTGATCGTAGGCTATCCTGTGGCTCTGATCATGGCTGGGAATGCTTTCAGCCGCAAGAATACTATTCTGATGCTGTTTGTCATTCCCATGTGGATGAACTTCCTCCTGCGCACTTACGCCTGGCTGACGCTCCTGGAGCGCAACGGGGCTCTTAACCAGCTGCTCATGGCCGCTGGGCTCCCTACGATCAACATCTTGTACACCGATTACGCTGTGGTTTTGGGTATGGTCTACAACTTCTTACCGTTTATGATCTTGCCGATCTACTCCGTGCTCAGCAAGATCGATCAGGGAGTACTTGAGGCAGCAAGCGATTTGGGGGCCAACAAACTCGTGAGTTTTTGGCGAGTGATTCTTCCCCTGAGCCTACCGGGAGTTGTGTCTGGGATTACCATGGTGTTCATGCCGGCTCTCACCACCTTTGTGATTTCTCGTCTGCTCGGCGGCGGGCAGTACACGTTGGTAGGCAACCTCATTGAACAGCAGTTCCTTGTAGTAGGCGATTGGGGCTTTGGGTCAGCCATTTCTATGGTGATGATTGTCTTAATTCTGATCAGCATGGCTGTCATGTCGTTCTTCGAAGACCCAGAGGAGGGAACGACATTATGGTAAGATTCCTGCAGCGCACATACGTCTTTTTAGTCTTTACGTTTCTGTACGCACCCATTGCCGTGCTGATCGTCCTGTCGTTTAATGCAGCCAGGTCGCGCGGTGTGTGGGGAGGATTCACCCTACAGTGGTATGTGGAACTGTTTCAAGACCGTGTCATCATGAGTTCTCTCTATACCACCTTGTTTATCGGTGCTGCCAGTGCTCTGGCTGCTACCGTAATCGGCACTGCCGCTGCGATCGGTATATACAACAGCCGGGGCTGGCAGCGCAGACTGGTGATGAACCTTACGTACATTCCGGTTCTCAATCCGGAAATCGTCACCGGCATTTCCCTGATGATTCTGTTTGTCTTTGCCAAGATGCAGTTTGGCTATGTGACTTTGCTGTTGTCCCATATTACGTTTAACATTCCTTATGTGATCCTGTCTGTTCTGCCCAAGCTCCGGCAGCTGAATAAGCACCTCTACGAGGCGGCGCTGGACTTGGGGGCAGGGCCGTGGTACGCTTTCTGGCGGGTGATCCTTCCGGAAATCATGCCGGGAGTCGTCACGGGGCTATTATTGGCCTTTACCTTGTCAATTGATGATTTTGTGATCAGCTTTTTCACTACCGGGTCGGGAGTATCTACCCTGTCGATTACGGTATACTCCATGGCCAGACGGGGGATCAACCCCAAACTAAATGCCCTATCTACAATCATGTTCTTGGCCGTACTGCTGCTGCTGGTCATAGTGAACGTGCGGCAGGTTCGGGATGAAAGGAAAGGAAGGAAGCAGAGTGAGCAAGCCCAAGATCTTAGTTTTCTCGGCAATCGTGATGCTGTTGGTCTTGACCCTGAGCGGGTGTAGCGGAAAGAAAGAGGCCCTGTATGTTTACAACTGGGGAGACTATATCGATGAGTCGGTTATAGCAGAGTTTGAGAAGGAAACGGGCATCAAGGTAGTATACGACACCTTTGCCACTAACGAAGACATGTATGTCAAGATCAAGTCTGGCGGCAGCCAATACGACTTGATCTTCCCCTCGGACTACATGATCACGCGCATGCGGGACGAGGGTATGCTGGAAAAGATCAACCTCGCGAATATCCCTAACTTCAAATACATCGATGACCGCTTTAAGGGCAACGACTACGATCCCAAGAATGAGTATTCCGTGCCTTACATGTGGGGGACTATCGGGATTCTCTACAACACAACCATGGTGGATGAGCCCGTTGACAGTTGGGATATTCTGTGGGATCCGAAGTACGCCAAGCAGATTATCATGCTGGACAGCCAGCGAGAGGCAATCGGGGTTGCCTTGATCAGGCTGGGGTATTCCATCAACAGTACCGATGTCAACCAGCTCAACGAGGCGGCGGAGCTCCTCAAGGAGCAGAAACCTCTGGTTCTGGCTTACGCCCTTGATGAAACCAAAGATAAGATGGTAGCAGGAGAAGCCGCGCTTGCGTTGGTGTGGTCCGGGGAAGCACTGTACGCGATGGACGAGAACCCAGATCTCGATTACGCTATTCCGCAGGAAGGCACCAATCTGTGGTTTGACGGTATGTGCATTCCGAAGGGAGCTAAGAACAAGGAGGGAGCAGAGAAGTTCATCGACTTCCTCTGCCGCACCGACATTGCCTTCCGCAACGCAGACTACACTGGGTACGCCACGCCCCATACAGAGGCGCGTGAGCTCCTCGATCCAGAGATCCGGAACAACAAGGCCGCGTATCCCGATGAGGAAGACTTAGTGAATGCAGAAGTCTTTGTAAGCCTTGGGGAAGTCGTGCGGGAGTATGACCGGATTTGGACAGAAGTGAAGGCATTCTAGAGAAGTTAACAACTCAGCCAGGCGCCAGCCTGGCTGTTACTTTATTTCTCCGGAGGAAAGGGTTTAGAGATCTTGTTGAGAACATAATCTATGGAATTGCAGTTGCAGAACTGCTCAGGAAGGAGTGACCTTGTGTACTTTACCATTGAAAAAGCGCAAAAATACCTAAGCGATCTAGCAAACTATATCTATGTAGAGCAGATCTGCTTGGAGAGTCTTAAACACTGGCCGGAAGATCTCGCTGGTGCCCATCTGCCGGAGTTTGACGATAGCAATTGGCCTGAGTTTAAGGTTGGCAGCTCTTGGGGCGGCCGGGACCAGACCTATTGGTTTCGCCGGAAAGTGACCATTCCCCCGGAATGGAAGGGAAAAAAAGCCGCCCTGTATCTAGTAGTGGGTTCAGGGGAATCGGGCGGTATCAGGGGCGCAGAGAGTTTGGCCTACATAGACGGTGCACCGGTGCAGGGTTTGGACGTCAATCATTGGGAAATTCTCCTTAAGCCTGAATGGATGGAGGCTGGTGAGATTCAGCTCGCCATCAAGTCTTGGAGCGGACTCCAGGATGAACTGCGCTGGTTTACCAAAGCAGCACTTGTGCGCATTAACGAGGAGGCTGAAGATTTCTATTTCCGGGCCGCCACCATGCTGGCTGCAATTCGGATGCTGGCCGAAAATGACCTTACACGCATCAACCTGATTAACATCCTGAACAAGGCGATCAACGCCACTGATTTTCGCCGGCCTGGTTCCGCGGAGTTCTATGCTTCCATCGCCAAGGCCAATGAGCAGTTAAGAGCAGATCTGGCAGCATGTAAGGCGGAGTCAGGCAGGACGCCGACGGTAATCGCCGTGGGTCATTCCCACATTGATGTTGCTTGGCTGTGGCGGCTGAAGCATACGCGGGAAAAGTCGAGCCGCACTTTCTCCACGGTGAACTACTTGATGGACCAGTATCCCGAATACCAGTTTCTCCAGAGCCAGCCGCAGCTGTATGAGTATATCAAACATGATTACCCCGAGATCTATGCAAGGATCAAGGAGAACATTCGGGCGGGCCGCTGGGAGGTCACCGGAGGCATGTGGCTGGAAGCGGACTGCAACGTCACCTCTGGTGAATCGCTAGTGCGGCAGTTCCTCATGGGGCAGAAGTTTATGGAAGAAGAATTTGGCATTCGCTCGCGCGTGCTGTGGCTGCCTGATGTGTTTGGCTATTCCTGGGCGCTGCCGCAGATCATTAAGAAGAGCGGCCATGAGTATTTCATGACGACGAAGATCAGTTGGAACCAGTATAACCGGACACCGTATGATACGTTCATGTGGCGCGGCATTGATGGTACTGAGGTCTTAACGTACTTCATTACAACTACGCCAAGTCCGGATCCTGATTATTTCACGTACAACGGCGTGCTTGATCCCGAGAGTGTGGTCTATAGCTGGCACCACTACCAGCAGAAAGACATTAACGACGAACTGCTGTTCAGTTTCGGGTATGGTGACGGAGGCGGCGGCCCGACCAAACAGATGATTGAAACTGGGCGGCGGATGCAGGAGATTCCCGGCCTGCCCCAGGTCAAGTTCGGCAAAGCCGAGCCTTTCTTCGACAGGTTGGCAGCGCGGGTTAAAGGCAACCCCAGGCTGCCGGTAGTAGATGGCGAGCTTTATCTGGAGTATCACCGGGGCACGTATACGTCCCAAGGCCGGACTAAGCGCAACAATCGCCTGAGTGAGATTATGCTCCATGACGTAGAGTTCTTCAACACGTTAGCTATATCCAAGGTGCCAGGCCACAAGTACCCCCAGGACCAGATTAACGAGAACTGGAAGACAGTACTGCGGAACCAGTTCCATGATGTCTTGCCTGGCTCTTCTATTGCGGAAGTATACCAAGACAGCAGCGCCGAGTATGCCCAAGTTCTGGACTCCAGCAAGGAACACCTAAATGCTGCCCTCACTGCCTTAGCGGCTCGAGTGGACCTACCTGGTGAGAAACTCGTTGTGTTCAATTCCCTCTCCTGGGCGCGGGGTGGAAAAGCTGTTCTTCCTTGGACTGAGAGGCTCGCGGGCAAGGCGTTTGTGGACGAGGATGGCAGCCTGCTCGAGTCCCGTGTCGTGGAAACCACAGTGGCCCGTGTTGTGGAAGTGGAAGTGCCTGAAATCCCGAGTTTCGGTTATAAATCCTTTAGGGTTGTGGACGGTGCAGAGATTCCTGGCAGCACTGATGCCGGGCCCGAGGAGGCGGTGCGCATCACTGGCAGCACGATCGAATCGCCTTACTACCGTATTGTCCTTAACGACGCTGGCCAAATCACGTCCCTCTTTGATAAACAGGCCCAGCGGGAAGTGGTTCCTGAAGGCATGGCTGCTAACGTGATCGAGGCCTTTGAAGATAAGCCCATGGAACACGATGCGTGGGATATTGACATTTACTACCGGGAAAAGCGCTATTCCGTACAGCAGGCATGTGAGTGGGAAGTGTTGGAGAACGGTCCCAGCCGGGTGGTGCTGGCCTTTACGTGGCCTTTTCTAGAGTCCACCATCAAGCAGAGGATGATCGTCTACGCCAATAACCGCCGCATCGACTTCGAGACAGAAGTAGATTGGCATGAGCGTCAGATCTTGCTGAAAGCGGCCTTTCCTGTGGCTGTTCGAGCAACGAAGGCGACATACGAGA
>JAAYMI010000172.1 GCA_012521465.1 Bacillota bacterium
AAGCCGGCCTGTCCTCGCACCGGGTCGCGGCAGCCTCTCCCGCCTTCGACTACTCCGGCTGGGAAAAGGAAATCAGGCGTGCCTACGGCCGCGCAGCAGCGGAAGTACTGCACCTAGAAGAGACCGAAGGCAAGAACAGCCCTGAGGGCCAAAAACAGCGTCTGACGACCGCGGCAGAGCGGTGGGATGAGATCGCAGAGGTAAGCCGCGTCCTTCCCAAAAGCCGCGAGCTTGGCGAGATGCTTGCCGCCGTGGGAGGAGCAGCTTCACCGAGCGAGATCGGCGTTGGTCCAGAACTGCTGTGGGACAGCCTCGTGTACGGCAAGGAACTGAGGGCGCGCTATACAATCCTGCAGCTCCTCTACGACTTGGGCCGCCTCCACGAGTTTGCGGAGCGGCTGGTGGCAGAAGAGTTCGCCTCCGCCCGATAAGACAACTAAGCGGCTCCCAGATGGGCAGCCGCTTTCTCTTGTCTAGGCCTATCCTTTGATTTTATTCACCATGTGAGTGCCCAGTTCATATGTGAACCGCAGGCATGCATCGTGCAGCTCATGGGGCAGGCCGTGGAGGAAGTTGTGGATCTCAAAGGTGAAGCATCCGCTGTAGCTGATCTCCCTCAAAACCTCCAAAATCGGCTCCCACGCAATTGACCCGAAGTAGGGTGCCAAGTGATCATCATCGGTGCCCCGATTGTCGTTGATGTGAAGAGCCTTGAGGCGGCTGCCCACCCGACGCAGCGCAGAAGGCTGATCAACCTCGGCCATGTGAGCGTGGCCCGTATCCCAACAGATCCCGAAGATCGGGTCGTTCAGCTCGTCGTGGAGCTCCATCAGCTCCTCCACCGAACTGCAGTAGCGTCGGTTTGGCGCTTCCATCATGTTCTCAATTGCAATGCCCACATTGTGCTTCGCCGCCAGCTCACCGTACCGTCTATACGCCTCAAGATTAGCCTGAAGGGACTTCCTGTAAGCATACCAGGTTTCATCGTAGATGGTACCGGGGTGGATCACCAGCCACTGCACACCCATAATCCCCGCACCAATGATGGAGCGGCGCACCATCTCTTCGTGAAATTCCCGCTCGGCCGGACCAGCCGTGCTCCAGTCATAGAAGTGAGCATGGCCTTGGTACCACTCCAGGCCAAGTTCGCAGGCGATATCCTTGTGCCGCTTCAGCCAATCCTCCCAGTCTGGTTGAGCCAAGGCTCGGCCCTTCCGTGAATAGCTGTTGAAGGCCATATCTAAGACTTCATAGCCAGCCGCGGCACAGGCTCTGATGCTGTCCTCTAAGCTGTAAAACATCGTGCTGCCCCAACGGACGTATTCATAAATCGACGTTGATGTGGATACTTTCATGCCCGCCTGCTTCCTTCCATAACGGCGGCATCTACGATCCGGCGCATCTCGTCAAACTGAGCTTCCATATCGGCCACCAGCTTAAACTGGGTCCTGGCCCGGTCGAGATTGTGCTGCGGTCTGTGGATGCGGAAGTATTTGTCGCCGTTGAGATAGTCCTCTAAGAAGCGCATACCGCACTCCAAGGTGATCAGCCGCGCCGAAAAGGCCAGGTTCTCCAATTCAGCGGGCGTCATAAACCTCATGTCATTGCTCAAATAACCCTCGGTAAACTGCCGGAACAAGTTGATATCGAAGTTAACTTTGCTTAGATCCTGCTCATCTTCTGCCGCGGTGCTGGCACCGAAGCGGATGGCATCGCCAAAATCATAGAGATAAGAACCGGGCATGACGGTGTCCAGGTCCAAAACGCAGATACCTTCTCCCGTCAGGTCATCGATAAGGATGTTGTCAAACTTGGTGTCGTTGTGGGTAACCCGCAGGGGAATTGCGCCCTCTGCGATGGCATCCACCACCACTTTCGTATCTTCGGCCCGAGCAAATACGAAATCTACTTCCCGCTGGACCTCGGCCAGGCGCCCACAGGCATCAGCCTCCACTGCCCGCCGCAGATCACCTAGGCGCTTGGGCGTATTGTGGAAGTTAGGGATGGTCTCATACAGGGTTTCCGCGGGAAAATCCTGCAGCAGCAGTTGGAAACGGCCAAAAGCTTTGCCCGCATGGTAGAAGTGAGCTGGATCCTGCACAGTCTGATAGGTCTTGGCTCCCTCAATAAACTTATAGGCCCGCCAGAACTCACCGTCCGCTTCCACAAAAGAGCCGCCAGCTTTGGCAAGAATCAAATTCAGGGTCTCTCGCTCCGGGTCTCCCCCGGCGGCAGCAATCTTCTTGCGGAGATGGGCGGTAACGGCTTGGATATTGGCCATAACTTCCGCCGGCTTTTTAAAGACATTGCTGTTAATTCTCTGCAAGATGTACCGCAGCCGACTTCCATCAGACTGCCTGTAGGTCACCACGTACGTATCGTTAATGTGCCCGCTGTGGCAGACCTCCGCTTCCAAAAAGTCACCGGAAAACTGAAACAACCCTGCAATACTCTGCAGTTTCTCCACCGCGCATCTCTCCTCACCAAATATGTTCCCATCTACTTGTGCCCATCTTCTGAACCAGTCTCCACGGCAGCCGCCGCTTGGCTGACCCCAGCATCGACCGCCGCAGGCGCTGATCCAGGGCGGACTACCTTGAACTCAGGTAAGAAGCGCTGGATAAACGCCTCTACCTCTTTCTCGCCCTGGGGAAGGTTCCCCTGGACAAAACCGCGCAAGGTTTCCTCAATCAAACTGGTATTCAGATCGGTGGGCTTTGCTACAAATATGCGTTCATTAGCTGTGGCCGTAGTGCCTTCCTCAGCAGTGAGGAGTTCTTCAAACAGCTTCTCCCCAGGGCGCATACCTGTGATCTTGATCGGAATATCCACACCTGGTTCAAAGCCAGATAGTCTAATCAGGGTTTTGGCCAAATCCATGATCTTCACAGGTTCACCCATATCGAGGACAAAGATCTCTCCGCCTTTAGCCAGAGCACCTGCCTGGATAATGAGCTGCACTGCTTCGGGAATGGTCATAAAGTAGCGGATCATGCGCTCGTCAGTGACGGTGACCGGCCCTCCGGCAGCAATCTGCTTCTTAAACAAGGGAACTACACTGCCGCGGCTCCCCAGTACGTTGCCGAACCGCACCGCCACAAATTTGGTCTTGCTCGCCCGATCAAGGTGCTGAATGATCATCTCGGCGATACGCTTAGACGCTCCCATAATGCTGGTCGGATTGACCGCTTTGTCCGTGGACACTAACACAAATGTGTCGGTACCGCAGAGGCTGGCGGCTTGGGCCACGAAGTAAGTCCCCATGGTGTTGTTCTTAATCGCTTCCTCCGGATTGAGCTCCATCAGGGGGACGTGTTTGTGGGCGGCGGCGTGAAACACCACATGCGGCCGGTATGTCTTGAAAACCTCCAAGACTGCCGCTCGATCCCGGATGTCCTTCACCAGCGGTACCACAGGCACCGATGTGCGGCGGCGCAGCTCAAGGTCAATGTCATATACGTTGTTCTCGCAGATGTCCAGCACCAGCAGCTGCCGCGGATTGTACCCAACAATCTGGCGGCAGAGTTCCGACCCGATGGAACCGCCAGCGCCAGTCACAAGCACCACCTTATCTGCTATGTACCCGGCAATGCCGTCAATATCCAGCTTGACCGGTTCCCGGCTGAGCAGGTCTTCCACCTGCACTTCCCGGATCTCGTTCACCGTGACATTCCCATCGATGAGGTCGAACATCCCCGGCAGGATCTTGATCTTAGCAGGCGTCTCCTGGCAGATGGCAACGATCTCCCGGAGCACGCTGCGCTCCACCGAGGGCATGGCGATCACCACCTCTTCGACGCGGTACTCCTTTACGATCCGAGGAATCGCGTCGCGGCTCCCCAAGATGGGACAGCCGAAAATCTGCAGTCTCTGCTTAGCCGGGTCATCGTCAATGAACCCCACGATGTTTACTTCATCCCGATAGTGGTTGCGCAGTTCCCGCGCCACGAGCACACCACCATCACCCGCCCCGATAATCAGAACCGGCCTGCCTTTGCGGCCGCGGCGAAACGCCATGCGGCCATCCCGGATAATCCGCCAGGCAAGACGCGAACCACCCACCAAGAAGATGGCCAGCAGCCACTCTAGAGCGATCACACTGCGGGGAATCGGGAGCCTCAAGACCACAAGCAGCGCAAAGCCACTCACAATAGTTCCCCCTGTCACCGCCTTGATAGTGGTCACAAGCTCCCCGATGCTCGCGTACTGCCACACGCTATTATACATTCCGAGAACATTAAAAGAGACCAATCGCATGAGCACATGCGGCAGTACAAACGGTAGAAAAACCGCCCTTGCCTGCTCCGGGAAACCTTCGAATCTGAGAAGGACGGCTGCAAAGGCGGCTGTGACTGTTAAGATTGCGTCGACCCCCAGCATGATGTACTTGCGTGCTAACTTGTCCACCCGCATTACCCCCTAAGAACACCGTGGTAACCTTGGTACCACATTCCTCAGCTTACATATTCTAGGAAACTCAGGGGATTCCTGTCGCAGGAAGCTAGTTCGTGAATTCAAACATTTTGTCCTGCATTGGGTCAATGAGGACAATTCTCTCAGCTCTGTCAGCCCGGCAGTATTCTTCATAGGCTGCTAGAGCCTCAGCACGGCAGGAGGTACAGACATTCCACGGGAGCAGCACAGCCACCGTGGCAGCGGGGTAGCGGTCAGAGTGGGATTCCACCAATTCCCATCCCGCACAGCGACTGCACAGCCTGATCCGACCAGTCTGGACCTCCGAGATACCGGCGGTATCGTAATAGATGTGCCGCTTGCGCTGGAAGTAGTCGCCGCGGCCGAATAAGGCCTCCAAGTCAGCTGCGGCGCGCCGGGACCACATTTCCCCCAGTTCATCCGCGAGCCAGGCGATGTGGTCGGTAACCGCTTGGGATTGGTGCAGCCTTTTGCGGGCTAGATCTGGCTCCACCACTCTGGTGTAATCCAATCCAGCCAGAGCCAAGAGAATCCCGACATTTACGTAGGGAAGAGCTCCTTCCACGGAATAGCCGCCCTCCAAAACCACGATATCCGGCTGCAGCAACTCGGTAAGGCGGGCGTAACCCTGAGCCGTCACTTCCATATTAGCCAGCGGGTCCGTGAAATGGTTGTCCTGGCCGGCGCCGTTGATGATCAAGTCTGGCTTCCAGTCCTTGAGAATGGGCAGAACCAGTTTTTCCACCACAAACAGCAGGCCCTCATCACCTGTGCCTGGGGGCAGGGGGACGTTGACAGTCAACCCATAGGCTCCCGGACCTCCCCGCTCGTCCATAAAGCCTGTGCCGGGATAGAGAGTGCGGCCGTCTTGGTGCAGAGAGATGTGGAGGACGTAGGGATCGTTGTAGTAGATGTCCTGGGTCCCATCGCCGTGATGGACATCGGTATCGACGATGGCGATCTTAGTCTTGGGCCCGAGCTTGTGACGGATGTGCTCCACCATAACTGCCTCGTTATTGACCAAACAGAAGCCCCGGGCGCCGTGGACAAAGCGCATGCTGTGGTGGCCGGGGGGACGCACCAGGGCACAGGCTCGCTTTTCCCTTCCCTGCAGGACCAAATCAGCTGCGGCAATTGCCCCGCCGGCGG
>JAAYMI010000173.1 GCA_012521465.1 Bacillota bacterium
ACGTAACGGGCGTAGTTCAGCTGCCAGAAGGGACCGAGATGGTCATGCCTGGCGACAACACCCGGCTCGCTGTGGAACTCATCACTCCCATCGCTATGGAAGAAGGCCTGCGCTTTGCGATTCGTGAGGGCGGCCGCACCGTAGGCGCTGGCGTTGTAACCAAGATTCTGCAGTAGTAGGGGATGATCGGGAAAAGCAGTCCGGATCAGGATTGCTTTTCCTGTTCGGCTGTTTAGAGAGGATTTCACTGAAGAGCAGCGATGTGCGATGATGTAGGAGGTTGCTGAGTGAGCCTTTCGGCAGCTCAGGTAATTTCTACGGAGTATGTTCGTGTTAATCGAGCGTGAGGGAGGATAAAATCAGCATGGCTAAGCAAAAGGTTCGGATTAGACTAACTGCATTTGATCATAAAATCCTAGATAGTTCTGCCGAGAAGATTGTGGACACTGCGAAAAGGACTGGGGCAACGGTTTCAGGACCCATCCCCTTACCGACCGAGAAGAATGTTTTTACAGTCTTGCGTTCTGTCCACGTCCATAAGGATTCCCGTGAGCAGTTCGAGATGCGTACGCACAAGCGTCTGATCGACATTCTGGATCCCAATCCTAAGACGGTTGACGCCTTGATGCGGTTGGATCTGCCTGCTGGTGTGGACATTCAGATCAAGATTCAGGACAACTAGCCAGCTGGATCGATTTTAGGGGGTGCGTTATGATGGCCAAAGGTAT
This sequence comes from Bacillota bacterium, assembly GCA_012521465.1. Taxonomy (GTDB): domain Bacteria; phylum Bacillota; class Limnochordia; order Darwinibacteriales; family Darwinibacteriaceae; genus 1109. The sequence continues at coordinate 729 of JAAYMI010000173.1, forward strand.
TCTTGGCAAGAAATTGGGCATGACCCAGATATTCAATGCAGACGGTTTCTTAATTCCTGTCACTGTCATCGAAGCTGGCCCATGTACCGTAGTTCAGAAGAAGACTGAGGATACTGACAGCTACAATGCTGTGCAGCTCGGTTTTGGCGATAAAAGGGAGAGACTCTTTACTAAACCGCTGAAGGGACATTTTGCGAAGGCAAATGTCAAGCCGAAGCGTTATCTCAAGGAGATTAGATTCGAACCCAATGAAGACTTCGCCAAGCTGAATGTGGGCGACGAAGTGCGGGTAGATATCTTTTCCGAAGGCGAAAAGGTAGATGTAACCGGTAAAAGCAAAGGTAAGGGTTTCCAAGGTTCCATTAAGCGCCACGGCCAAGGCCGCGGCCCAATGAGCCACGGTTCCAAGTATCACCGGCGCGTTGGTTCTTTAGGTTCCATTGACCCAGCTCGTGTCTTCAAAGGGCGCAAGCTGCCCGGCAGAATGGGTGGGGACCGCAGGACTATTCAAAACCTTGAGGTAGTCAAGGTTGATGTCGACCGCAATCTGCTGCTGGTGAAAGGTGCGGTACCGGGACCTAAGGGTAGCCTCGTTATAGTCCGCAATGCTGTCAAGGGTTAAACATCTAGATGAAGAGAGGAGGCTGCAATCATGCCGAAAGTGGCCGTTTATAACATGGAAGGCAAGCAAGTTGGTGAACTAGAACTCAACGATGCTGTTTTTGGAGTTGAGATTAACCAAGATCTAATGCATAAGGCCGTTCTCAGCCAATTAGCTAACCGCCGGCAGGGTACTGTGGCCACGAAAAATAGAGCACTAGTGCGGGGCGGCGGTCGCAAGCCGTGGCGGCAAAAGGGCACCGGCCGCGCCAGGCAAGGCAGTATCCGTGCACCGCAGTGGGTCGGTGGCGGCGTAGTGTTCGGGCCAACCCCGCGTGAGTTCACTTTTTCTCTGCCGAAAAAAGCACGCCGGGCCGCGTTAAAGTCGGCTTTGACGGCGAAAGTCCAGGCTGGAGATGTGGTAGTCCTGGATCAGCTGGTGGTGAATGAGCCCAAGACCAAGGTAATGGTGCGTGTCTTGAACGCCGTAGGAGCCGCTCAGAAGCCCCTCGTAGTAACCAGCGAATGGGATAGGAACGTTGAGCTGTCTACTCGGAACATTCCTGGAGCTGTGGTGGCCAAATCCATCGGCCTGAACGTCTATGATATCCTGAACGCACACAAGCTGGTGATTACCAAGGACGCTGTGCTCAAGTTGGAGGAGGTGCTTGCATAATGGATGCACGGGACATCGTGATTAGGCCAATCGTGACCGAAAAAAGCACCGATTTGATGGCTTCGCAGAACAAGTACACCTTCCAGGTTGCCTTGAAGGCAAATAAGACCCAGATCAAGGACGCTGTGGAAGAACTCTTCAAAGTAAAGGTCCGCAAAGTCAATACCTCACGTGTGCGAGGCAAGTTGCGCCGGATGGGTATGACTCAGGGACGCACGCCTGAATGGAAAAAGGCTGTTGTTACCCTTGAGCCCGGCCACACCATCGAGGTCTTTGAAGGACTATAGGGAGGTACGGAATTATGGCTGTTAAGAAGTATAAACCGACCACTCCGGGCCGGCGCAGCATGACTGTGTCCACTTTTGAAGAGATTACCAAGAAAAAGCCGGAGAAGTCGTTGGTTGTGAGTCTGAACAAGAGCGGGGGGCGCAACGCCGAAGGCCGCATCACATCTCGCCACCGCGGCGGTGGAAACAAACGGAAGTACCGCATTATTGACTTTAAGCGTGATAAAGACGGCATTCCAGCGAAAGTTGCGGCCATTGAATACGATCCTAACCGCACGGCGCGAATCGCACTGCTGAACTACGTGGACGGCGAAAAGCGCTACATTCTCGCTCCTGTTGGTCTAAATGTTGGAGATATGGTTGAATCAGGGCCGGATGCAGACATTAAGCCCGGCAATGCTCTTCCCTTAGAGAATATTCCTGTAGGTTCGATCGTGCACAACATCGAGCTGCAGCCAGGCAAAGGCGGACAGCTGGTTCGCTCAGCAGGCGGGGCCGCCCAGCTCATGGGCAAGAGCGGAAATTACGCTACGCTCCGGCTGCCCTCGGGAGAATTCCGGATGGTACTGCTGCAGTGCCGCGCTACCATCGGTCAAGTCGGCAACATTGAGCACGAGAACATCGTGATCGGTAAAGCAGGCCGGTCAAGGCATATGGGCAAGAGGCCTCACGTACGCGGTGTTGCCATGAACCCAGTGGATCACCCCCACGGCGGTGGCGAGGGCAGAGCTCCTGTTGGCATGCCGGGACCTGTTACACCTTGGGGTAAGCCTGCGCTAGGTAGACGGACTCGTAAGAAGAAGCTCAGCGATCGTCTGATCGTAAGGCGGCGCAAGAAGTAACAACGGTTCTCTACGAGGAGGTGTAGAAATGGGTAGATCATTGAAGAAAGGTCCTTTTGCCGATGCTCACCTCTTGAAAAAGATTCGGGAGATGAATGAAAAGGACGAAAAGAAGGTCATCAAGACTTGGTCGCGGCGGTCGACCATTTTCCCTGAAATGGTTGGTCATACTATTGCTGTTCATGACGGGCGCCGGCACGTGCCGATTTACATCACTGAGGAAATGGTTGGGCATAAGTTAGGCGAATTTGTCCCCACCAGAACCTTCCGGGGGCACGCGGCCAGCGAGAGGTCTTCGGGCAGATAAGGAGGACGGGGATAGAACATGATTGAAGAAAGGAAAGCCAAAGCGATTGCTCGGCATGTACGGATCTCGCCACGCAAGGCGCGCCAAGTAATCGATTTGATCCGGGGTAAAGATGCTCAAGAGGCATTGACTATCCTGCGCTTTACGCCCAAGGCAGCTTCTCCCATTATTGCTAAGGTAGTGCGCAGTGCCATGGCCAATGCTGAGAACAATCATGAGATGGATGTAGATTCACTGTATGTCTCCGAGTGCTATGTTGACCAAGGCCCTACCCTAAAGCGAATTCGGCCCCGGGCCAGGGGAATGGCTGACAGAATTCGGAAGCGTACAAGTCACATCACGGTGATTTTACGGGAAAAGGAGGAGTAGGTGCGTGGGTCAAAAAGTACACCCGGTAGGGTTTAGACTTGGAATCGTCAAGGACTGGGATAGCAAGTGGTATGCCAACAAGTACGAGTACGCCGCCTTGCTCCATGAAGACCTCAAGCTGAAACGCCTGATCAAAAAGCGTTTCTTCGCAGCAGGGATTGCCAAGATCGAGATTGAACGTGCGGCGAACCGTGCTAAGATCACGATCCACACTGGTCGCCCCGGCATGGTTATCGGAAAGGGCGGATCGGAAGTAGATAAGCTGCGCAAGGATCTGGAACAGATGACCGGCAGACAGATCCAGATCAACATCGTAGAGATTAAGCATCCTGAACTGGACGCCCAATTGGTTGCGGAGAATATTGCGTTCCAGCTTGAGCGGCGGATTTCCTTTAGGAGAGCCATGCGTCAGGCTCAGCAGCGGGCTATCCGTTTGGGGGCCAAGGGTATTAAAGTAGCTGTCTCTGGTCGTTTGGGCGGCGCTGAAATCGCTCGGACGGAATGGAACCCAGAGGGTTCGGTGCCTCTGCACACCCTCAGAGCAGATATCGATTACGGTTTTGCTGAAGCGAAGACAACCTTCGGGCAGATCGGCGTGAAGGTTTGGATTTACCGGGGCGAGGTTCTCCCAGAGAAAGCAGATAAGAAGGCTAAGGGGGGCAATTAACTGATGCTTATTCCAAAACGCGTCAAGTATCGCAGAGTCCACCGTGGCCGCATGACAGGCAAAGCACAGCGAGGTTCCACTGTAACTTACGGGGAGTTCGGCCTGCAAGCTCTGGAGCCAGGTTGGATTAAGAATACACAGATCGAAGCAGCTCGTGTTGCAATGACTCGTCATATTCGCAGGGGCGGTAAGGTTTGGATCAGGATTTTCCCTGATAAACCCGTAACCAAGAAGCCAGCAGAAACACGTATGGGCTCTGGAAAGGGTGCTCCTGAGTACTGGGTAGCAGTTGTGAAGCCTGGACGAATTATGTTCGAGATCGGCGGCGTCAGTGAAGAGCTAGCTCGGGAAGCCATGGCATTGGCAGCCCACAAGCTCCCAATCAAGTGCAAGTTCGTATCTCGTGCAGTGGCAGGTGGTGACGCAAATGAAGGCTAAAGAGATGCGCGACTTAACAATCAGTGAGCTGGAACAAAGGCTCGCAGAACTGAAGGAAGAGCTCTTTAACCTGCGGTTTCAACTGGCAACTGGTCAACTAGACAATCCTATGCGGATTAGGGATGTACGCAAGGACATTGCCCGGGTCAAAACAATCATGCGTGAGCGGGCGTTGAACATTAAGCGAGCGTAATTACCCTTAAGGAACTGCGAAGGGAGGAGCAGATGTGAACGAAGTGAGACGCATGAGACGGACCCGGGTGGGCACTGTCATCAGCGATAAAATGGATAAAACCGTTGTGGTGAGCGTTGAGCGTGTAGTACGCCATCCCCTCTATGGCAAGACCGTGCGCAGGACCGTGAAGTTCAAGGCGCACGATGAGAACAACGAGTGCCGCGTTGGGGATCGGGTGCGCATTATGGAAACCCGTCCGCTGAGCAAAGACAAGCGGTGGCGAGTAATGCAGATTGTGGAAAAAGCTCGCTAGCATCAACCTGAGACTCGTTAGGGAAGGAGGAGCTTGACTTGATCCAGCAAGAGAGTCGTCTAAAGGTCGCAGATAATACTGGAGCACGCGAGATCTTGTGCATTCGAGTGCTTGGCGGATCAAAACGGCGCTATGCCGGTGTTGGTGATGTGATCATTGCCACTGTGAAAAGTGCAGCACCGGGAGGCGTGGTAAAGAAGGGCGATGTTGTCCGGGCCGTGGTAGTCCGCACCAAGAAGCAGTACAGCCGTCCAGACGGTTCATATATTCGGTTTGACGAGAACGCAGCCGTGATTATCAACGATCAAGGCAACCCGAGAGGAACCCGCATTTTTGGCCCTGTTGCCCGGGAACTGCGGGAGAAGGATTTTATGAAAATAGTATCGTTAGCTCCTGAGGTTCTGTAGAGAAAGGAGGATGGGAAATGAGCAAAGTCCATGTCAAGAGCGGCGACCGCGTCTTCGTTCTGACCGGTGACGACAAAGGCAAAAGAGGCAGAGTTTTGGAAGTTCTGGCCCGCTCTGGTAAGGTTATTGTGGATGGGGTCAACATCCAAAAGAAGCATACTCGTCCGACTCAAACGAATCCTCAGGGTGGCATTGTGGAAAAGCCTGGTGCGATTGATGCTTCCAACGTTGCTTTGGTTTGCCCAAGTTGCAATAAACCGACCCGTGTGAGCAGGCAGCGTTCCGAGAATGGTGAGGTTAAACGTCACTGCAAGCGCTGTGGTAAGTCCATTGACTAGACTTCGTTGGTGAAGGGGGGAGTAGCTCTTGGTACGCTTCAAAGAAAAGTATAGAAATGAAGTAGTGCCTGCCATGATGGAACGGTTCGGATATAAGAATGTCATGCAGGTACCACGTTTTGATAAAATTGTCCTCAATATCGGCTGTGGCGATGCTGTTGGTGATCCGAAGGCTCTAGAGGGTGCAGTGCGAGACCTGGAAGCAATTTCTGGACAAAAGCCCGTCATTACCCGTGCAAAGAAATCCGTTGCTGCCTTTAAGATTCGTGAGGGCATGGCAATCGGGTGCAAAGTTACCCTGCGCGGCGATAGAATGTTCGAGTTCCTCGATCGGCTGATCAGCGTTACGCTTCCGCGGATCCGTGACTTTAGGGGAGTGTCGTCCAAGTCCTTTGATGGACGCGGAAACTACAGCCTAGGCCTGCGCGAACAGCTGGTCTTCCCAGAAATTGAGTACGACAAGATCGACAAGGTTCGCGGCCTCGAGGTGGTCATTGCCACTACGGCCAAGACTGACGAAGAAGCTTATGAACTCTTGAAGCTCATGGGAATGCCGTTCAGAAGCTGAAAGGAGAGATAGTGTGGCGAAGAAATCCATGATCTTAAAAGCGCAGCGTACGCCGAAGTTCAAAGTGCGCCATGTCAATCGCTGCAAGCTTTGCGGCCGTCCCCGCAGCTATATGCGGCGCTTTCAGATGTGCCGGGTGTGCTTCAGGAAGTTAGCTAACGAAGGCCAGATTCCAGGAGTAACGAAGGCCAGCTGGTAGAGACGTTTCATCCGAAAGGAGGTTTCCAGTATGGTAATGACTGATCCAATCGCCGATATGCTCACTCGTATTCGGAATGCCAATTCCGTGAAACATGACTCGGTAGATATTCCCAGCTCGAAGCTGAAGGTGGAGTTGGCCCGAATCTTAAAGGATGAGGGATTCATTCGGGAATATAAAGTAATAGATGACGGGAAGCAAGGCATCTTACGTGTGTATCTGAAGTACACGGCCCAGAAGGGACAGGTAATTCAGGGATTGAAGCGCATCAGCAAGCCTGGACTGCGCGTCTATGCCAATAAACATGAGGTGCCCCGTGTATTGGGCGGCCTAGGCATTGCGATCCTGTCCACTTCTAAAGGAGTTATCACCGACAAAGACGCCCGCAAGCAAGGTGTGGGCGGAGAAGTTATCTGCTACGTATGGTAAGGGGGGGAAAGAAATGTCTAGAATTGGGAAGCTGCCAATCGCCATTCCAGCAGGAGTCGAAGTCAAGCTCGATGGCAACGTGATCAGTGTCAAAGGTCCTAAGGGACAGCTGACAAAGGAACTTCACCCTGACATGATTATCGAGCAGGCAGACGGCGCGATCCTGGTCAAGCGTCCAAGCGATGAAAAGAAGCACCGTTCGCTGCACGGCCTTACCCGTACCTTGATTGCCAACATGGTACATGGTGTAACTGAAGGCTTCTCCCGCAACTTGGAGATTGTGGGCGTGGGCTACCGGGCTGCTAAGCAGGGCACAAAGCTAGTCTTGTCCCTCGGCTACTCCCATCCGATCGAAGTGGAGCCGGCACCGGGAATTGAAATAGATGTACCTACCCCCACCAAGATTACTGTCAGGGGTATCGATAAAGAACTCGTTGGTCAAACAGCAGCCAACATTCGTGACTTCCGCCGGCCCGAGCCGTATCTCGGCAAAGGCATTCGCTATGAAGGCGAGCGGATCCGCCGGAAGGCTGGTAAAGCTGGTAGGGCTGGTAACTAGTTTGGGAATAAGGATGGTGAGATAGATGGCCAAGTTTAATCGGCAGGTGGCACGGAAACGGCGGCATATTCGCCTCCGCAAGAAGATCAGCGGAACACCTGAGCGGCCCCGTTTGTCTGTGTACCGCAGCCTGCGCCACATTCATGCACAGATCATTGATGACACCGTTGGTCATACACTAGTTGCCGCTTCTTCCGCCGAGCCTGAGCTCCAGGCTAAGCTGGCAAATGGCGGCAATAAGGAAGCTGCAAAGCAAGTTGGACTCTTGATTGCACAGCGGGCTAAGGAAAAGGCAATCACAAAGGTCGTATTCGATCGCGGCGGATATATTTATCACGGAAGAATCGCGGCGCTCGCCGAGGGTGCACGTGAAGGCGGCCTGGAATTTTAACAGCGAGGGAGGGAAGTAAGCTTGGCAAAACGAATTGAAGCAAGTGGAGTCGAACTCGAAGAACGCTTAGTGAGCATTAATCCTGTTTCGAAGACCGTTAAGGGAGGCAGGAGTCGTTCTTTCAGCGCCCTTGTGGTTGTGGGAGACCGCAATGGCCGCGTTGGCGCGGGGCTCGGCAAGGCCAAGGAAGTGTCTGAGGCGATCCGAAAAGCCACTGAAGACGCAAAGCGGAATATGATCGATGTCCCCATCGTGGGTACCACAATCCCGCACCCAGTCACAGAGAGATTCGCCGGTGCAGAGGTTATGCTCAAGCCAGCCTCCGAGGGTACAGGTGTTATCGCCGGCGGTCCGGTGCGCGCCGTATTGGAAGCGGCAGGGGTGCGCGATATTTTGACTAAGTCCTTGGGGTCTTCCAATCCTATTAACGTGGTGCGCGCAACTCTCAAAGGGATCGAGAGATTGCGGACTGTACAAGAAGTGGCCCGACTTCGTGGCAAGAATCCCGGGGAAATCTTGGGTTAGGGGGCGAACGTTGTGGCAAAATTGAGGATCAAGTACAAGAAGAGCGCTATTGGCTACGCACAGGATCAGAAAGACACCATTGCAGCACTGGGCCTTTCGAAGCTGGGCAGCGAGGTAGTTCATGACGATACTCCTGCCATCCGCGGCATGGTGCATAAAGTACGGCATCTTGTTGAAGTTGAAGAACTAGACTAGCCAAAGGGGGGTGTAAAAGTGCGTATTCATGAAGTTAAACCTGCTGAAGGCAGCCGCGCCGCACGCAAGCGGGTCGGTCGCGGTATCGGTTCAGGACTTGGAAAGACATCTGGCCGGGGCCAGAAGGGACAGCATTCCCGTTCTGGAGGTGGCAAGGCCCCATACTTTGAAGGCGGTCAAACTCCCCTTGTTCGGCGTTTGCCCAAGCGGGGATTCACCAATATTTTCCAGAAGGAATATGCCGAGGTAAATGTGGGTGACTTGAACCGGTTTGCACCAGGAACTGTTGTCACTCCCCAACTTTTGCTGGAATCTGGCCTTGTGAAAAAGGTAAAGGATGGTATCAAGGTTCTTGGCAGCGGTGAGATCAAGCATGCACTGACGGTGCAGGCTCATGGTTTTACAAAATCGGCGGCAGCCAAAATCCAAGAGGCTGGCGGCCAAGTTGAGGTGATCTAGTTGCTGGACGCTTTAAGAAACGCCATGCGCATTCCTGACCTGCGCCGGAAGATCATCTACACAGC